>NZ_JACAPL010000003.1:804775-852360 GCF_013385735.1 Pseudomonas sp. D2002
GCTCCCACAAGGGATCGGCGCTGCTAACTGCCCGCCAGGCAGCTCGGGGTGCCGGCGACCAGGGCGTCGATGGCGCAGCGGGTCTTGGCTGGCATATGTGTGGCGGTGGGCCAGATCACATGGATCGGTGCAGGCTGGTCGCGGTGGCTGGGCAATACCGCTTCCAGTTGGCCGCGCAGCACATAGTGCGCAATCAACCAGCTCGGCAACCAGGCCAGGCCCACGCCCGCAATGGCGGCGTCGGCCACGGCCTGGAGGTCGTCCAGCACCAACGGCGATGTCACACCCGCGCGATGGGAATTATTGCAACGGTAGGCAATCCCTCGATGACCGGCGAGGTCATCGATATGCTCAATCCGCCCGACCCGTTGCAAATACGCAGGCGAAGCGGCCAGGCCCACGGACTGTTCGCCCAGGCGGCGTGCGCTCAGGCGATCGGTGTCCGGCAGCGGGCCGATACGCACGGCAACGTCGTAACCTTCCTGCGCCAGGTCGATCAGCCTGTCAGAGAACGAAATCTCGACTTCCAATTGCGGGTAACGGTCCATCAAGCCCCACAATGCCGGCGCCGCATAGTGGTGACCAAACGCCAGCGGCAGGCTCGCCCTTAACCGTCCACGCGGCTGTTGCCGACCACTCTCCAGCACTGATTCAGCAGCTTCAAGTTCGGCCAGCGCACGCAGGCAATGCTCGTAGTACGCCTGCCCGTCCTCGGTCAGGCGCTGACGGCGAGTGGAGCGCTGCAACAGGCACGTGCCCAAACGTGCCTCCAGTCGCGCCAAACCCTTGCCCACGGCCGAGCGCGTGAGGTTCAACCGCTCGGCAGCCTCTGTCAGGTTGCCGCTTTCGACGATTTGCAAAAACAGTTCAACGCCATCAAAACGCGGAGTGGCCATGGCTCTATTGTCGCCCTTGATTCCCTTAGCAGAGGAAAAGTTATCACGAATAAAGAATTTTGTTCCCGCGAGAATGGTACTCCCCCCAATCACAAGGAATATCCCATGCCGCCCGCCGCCGCTGTATCGGCCGTCAGCGCACCGCGCACCGCCAAAGATGGCCTGGCCCTTACCGCCGTCTGCCTCGTCGCCCTGATGTTCGGCCTGGAAATATCCAGCGTGCCGGTCATCTTGCCGACCCTGGAACAGCAACTGGGCACAGGCTTCCAGGACGCCCAATGGATCATGAATGCCTACACCCTGGCCTGCACCAGCGTACTCATGGCGGCGGGCACACTGGCCGATCGCTTTGGGCGGCGGCGCATGCTGGTGCTGTGCTTGTGGCTGTTTGGCCTGGCCTCGCTGGCGTGTGGCGTGGCGAACGACGCTTCCACGCTGATCGCCGCGCGGTTTGTCCAGGGCGTGGGCGCCGGGGCGATGATGATCTGCCAGTTCGCGATCCTGTCGCACCAGTTCCGTGAGCCGGCCGCACGGGCGCGGGCTTTTGCGATATGGGGCGTGATCGCAGGCGTGGGCCTGGGCTTCGGGCCAATGGTGGGCGCGTTGATTCTGGCGGTCGCGGACTGGCGCTGGGTATTCCTGGTGCATGTGCCGCTGACCCTGCTGACCTTGGTGCTGCTGCGCATCAGCGTGCAGGAATCCCGCGACCCGGCCGGCCATCGGCTCGATATCGCCGGCATGCTGACCTTGACGCTGTCGGTGTTCGCGCTGGTGTATTTCATCACCCAGGGCAGTGAAAACGGCTTCGGCACACCGGCCATGCTCGGCTGGGCGGGGTTGTCAGCAGCCGGGCTGCTGCTGTTCATCGTTGTTGAGCGTCGCAGCGCGCACCCGATGTTCGACTTTTCGGTGTTCCGGATCCAGCGCTTTAACGGCGCACTGATGGGCTCGATCGGCATGAACTTCAGCTTCTGGCCGTTCATGATTTACCTGCCGCTCTACTTCCAGGCGGGCCTGGGTTACGACACGCTGACCACCGGCGCGGCCCTGCTCGCCTACACCTTGCCCACCTTGCTGGTGCCGCCGCTGGCCGAGCGCCTGGCGTTGCGCTTTGGCGCCGAGCGCGTCATTCCCTTGGGGCTGGGCATGATGGGTGCAGGTTTCATGGCCATGGCCGCCGTGAATGCTGCCGAGCATCCGAGCATTGTGCTGGTGCTTTTCAGCTGCGCGATGGCCGGTGTGGGGTTGGCGCTGACTAACTCACCGACCACCAACACCACCACCGGCTCGGTCTCGGCCGAGCGTGCGGGCATGGCCTCGGGCATCGACTTCAGCGCGCGGTTGATCACCTTGGCGCTGAACATCGCCTTGATGGGCCTGGTGTTGCTGCTGGGCATCAGCCATCACCTTTCCAGCGTGCTGCCCCCAACGTCTGCACTGGATTGGCCCGCCATCAGCCAGAGCATTGCGGCGGGCAAGCTGGACGCGCTGGCGCTGGCCCCGGCAGACGCGCAGTCGGCTCTACGCCACGGCGCCGGTTGGGCGATGCTTTTTGCGGGCCTTGGCGCTGGCGGGTTGGCGATGCTGAGCGGGTACTTCTTCCGACGCGGCAGATAAACAAAAACGGGCCTGCAGATGCAGGCCCGTTTGTATGGGGTTGAAAAAACTGTCAGCTATCAGCTGTTAAGCGCAGCCTGTTCGTTTTCCAGAAATTCCTCTTCAAGCTCGGCCTCGTCGGCCTTGGTATCAGGCAGTGCTTGCCCGGCGGCGCGTGGTTTGCCGCGTAACTTTCCGTACAGATGCTCCAGCGCGTGTTCAAGCTTGGTCGCTGCACCATCAATCGCCTGTTCCAGGGTATCGGCCTTATGCAGGACCGACAGTGGCTGATGGCCCTTTGGCCGTGCCTCCAGGCGGCAACTCAGATCATGAGGGCCAGGCTTATCGCCATTCTCATCTTTCAAGTAGACCTCGACGCGGGTCAGGTCTTCTTCATAACGTTCGAGCGTGCTCTCAATGGTAGTACGTACCCACTCCTCCAGTCGGATGCTGCTTTCAATATGGTTATCGCTATTGACTTGGATTTGCATAGTTCTTCCCTTATTTCAGCTAGCTCGCGAGAGGTCACAAACTGCAACACCGGGGTGGTGAAACCATGACCTCTTGATTACACAATTGAGCAGTCGGGAGAACATTTCAACCCCTTTGCGAAGATAAATTACACATTACAAATTAAGCCTGACGACGGGCAAAAACGCTGTTAGGGTGGGGAGTTAGTTACATCTTCTTACGCCCAGCGAACCTCACAATTGCCCCTCTCCCAACGGGTGCAATCCGCGAAAAATCCCCGCTTCCTCCACCAGCCAGTCATGCACCGCACGCACGCCCGGATGGTTCAGCGCGCCTGGCGCATACAGCAGCACATAGCGTTTGTGGTTTGGCACAGCCAGGCCGAACGGCACGATCAACGTGCCGCGCTCCAGCTCATCATTGAGCAAGGTGCGCCGTGCGATGGCCACGCCCATGCCGGCGATGGCGGCTTCGATGGTCAGGTGGTTGCGGTTGAAGGTGTGCCCGCGCCGTACGTCGGCGTCGTGGTAGCCGATGGCATTCAGGTAAAACTCCCACTCGGCGTATTCATAACTCCCACGCCAGGCGGTAATGTCGTGCAGCAACGGGAAATGCACCAGGTCGGCCGGGCCATGCAGCGGCGGGCGGCCGCGCAAGAGGCTGGGCGCACACACCGGGAAAATCTGTTCATCCAGCAGGGCTGTGGATAACAGGCCAGGGTAGCTGCCGTCGTTCAAGTCGATGGCCAAGTCGAAGTCGCCCTCGTGCAGCGCAATGCTGCTGTCTTCGGCGACCATGCGCAGTTGGATATCCGGAAAACGTTGCTGCAAGCGCGGCAAGCGCGGCGTCAACCATTTACCCAGAAACGACGGGATTGAGCGCAGGCGCAAGGTGCCGCTGATCATCCCCGCATCCAGGCGCTGCAACTCAGCATCGATGCTGCCATAGGCCTCCCCCACCGTCGCCGCCAACCGCTGCCCCTCCGCACTCAGCTCCACACCGCGCGCGCGCCGATGAAACAGACGGAAGCCCAAACGCTCCTCCAATTGGCGGATTTGCTGGCTCACCGCCCCCGGTGTGATGTGCAGTTCTTCAGCGCAGCGGGTAAACGACAAATGCCGCGCTGCGCAGGAAAAAACGTGCAGCCAGACATACGTCTGGCCATGAAGGGGTCGGGTCATAGGGTTTAGTCCTGCTAAAGGGTGTCTTAGGATAATTCGTTGGTCAGTGCCGATCCAGAGGCTCAGTATCGCGCCAATTCCGCCTGCTCTACAAAACATGGCAGCGATTCCTACTCCATTGCTTGTAAGGCTTTAGCATGGCTATCAGTGTTTTCGATCTATTCAAAGTGGGCATCGGCCCTTCCAGCTCCCATACCGTCGGCCCGATGCGTGCAGCGGCGACCTTCGCCCAGGCCCTTACCGACCAGGATTTGCTGAGCGACACACGCCGCGTCGAGGTGCGCCTGTACGGCTCGCTGTCCGCCACCGGCGTGGGCCATGCCACCGACCGCGCCTGCGTGATGGGCTTGATGGGCGAATGGCCGGACAAGGTCGACCCCACGTCGATCAACGCGCGTATCCAACAGTTGCGCGAATCCGGCCAACTGTTGCTCGCAGGCACGCAGGCAATTGCCTTCAACTGGCACTCCGACCTCCTGCTGCTGGACGAAAGCCTGCCCTACCACCCCAACGCCATGTCCCTGCACGCTTATGGCGACAATGGCCTGCTGAGCGAACAAACCTATTACTCGGTGGGCGGCGGTTTCATCATCGAAGCGGCCGAGGCGGCCTCCGGCATTGCGCCGACCAGCGATGTTGAATTGCCCTACGACTTTTCCAGCGCCGTCGAACTGCTGGCCTTGTGCAACAAGCATGGCTTGCGGGTTTCCGAACTGATGATGGCCAACGAACGCGCATGGCGCAGTGACGAAGAAATCCGCAACGGCCTTTTGCATATCTGGTCGGTGATGCGCGAATGCGTGGAGCAAGGCTTGCGCGATGAAGGCATTTTGCCGGGTGGCCTGGACGTGCCACGCCGCGCCGCGAAACTGCACCGCAGCCTGTTGGAAATCGGCAAGCCCAACGTCATCACGTCGACCTTGTCGGCCATGGAATGGGTCAACCTGTTCGCCCTCGCCGTCAACGAAGAGAACGCCGCCGGCGGGCGCATGGTCACTGCGCCGACCAATGGCGCGGCGGGGATCATCCCGGCGGTGCTGCACTACTACATGAAGTTCAACGCCGACGCGTCTGACGATGACGTGGTCAATTTCTTCCTGGCTGCCGCCGCCGTCGGCATCCTCTGCAAGAAAAACGCCTCGATTTCCGGCGCCGAAGTCGGTTGCCAGGGCGAAGTAGGTTCGGCCTGCGCAATGGCCGCTGCGGGCCTGGCCGATATTCTCGGCGCCACCCCGGAGCAGCTCGAAAACGCCGCCGAGATCGGCCTGGAACACAACCTCGGCCTGACCTGCGACCCGGTCGGCGGCCTGGTGCAAGTGCCGTGCATCGAGCGCAACGCCATCGCGGCGGTCAAGGCGATCAACGCCACACAAATGGCCCTGCGCGGTGACGGCAAACACTTCATTTCCCTCGACCGCGTGATCCGCACCATGCGCGATACTGGCGCCGACATGCATGACAAATACAAAGAAACTTCACGGGGCGGCCTGGCGGTCAGCTGGGTGGAGTGCTGATCGGAGCACTGCAACCCGTCCTGAACGTGAGCCCGCGCAAAAATAATAACGAGGCAATATCGATGACCGATGTACGCGATCCGCCGCGTGCCTGCCCTGCGCCAGTACTCGGGCCAGCTGTCGAATGTGTTTGTGGTGGTGATCGGGCTGATTGCGCTGTCTGCGATCGTTTTCTCGGTAGTGCCCTGAAATAGCTCACTGACCTCAAGCACAGCACAAAACAAAGGTGGGAGCGGGCTTGCTCGCGAATGCGGTCTTTCAGCCGAGTATCTATTGGCTGATACACCGCTTTCGCGAGCAAGCCCGCTCCCACATTCAGACCTCAATGGCAGGAAAGCCGCTGTACGGCACGGCCCTTGCTGTACAGCTATTGAGGAAAACGGACCTTGTGAAAACCTCAGCGATGGAGTGGCCGGTGGTCAGGCAACGCGAACTAATCCCGACACCGGTCGTCAATGACTGCATGTTCTTATCAGGCGGTAACGCACCATGGACAATCCTTTTCAGATCATCACCGACACCTTCAGCCCAAAATACCGGGTTAACCTGAGCATCCAGCGGCTGGATGGCAGCATCATGCTCACCCTCTCCAATGAGGAGGGCGTGGTTGCCAAACGCATGATCAGCGCCGAACAGCGCAATGACCCGCAACGGCTCAAACGGCTGGTGCAAAGCATTCAATTCGGCATCGCCATCGAGCAAGGCCACAGCGCCATGGAGATTCTGGCGGTGATGACGGACGGCGACCATAAACTCCTGCAGCGGCCGCCCGCCCGCACCCTGCCCTTCAGCGTCGGGCTTTAAAGCTCGCCCTTCTCGGTTTCCAGGCTCGCCTCGCCCTTGCGACGCGGGCCTTCGACTTTAACCGACGGGAACGCCGACGACGCGTAGCGCACCACCAGAATCGAGAACGCCAACAGCAGAATGCCGCCGCACAGGTAGATGATGCCGATGTCCGGCGGGTTGTGGTGGGACACGTTGGAGATCAACAGGCGCGTCAGCGCGGTGATCGCCACGTAGATCAGGAAGCGCACCGGCATGTGGTTGGTCTTGAAGTAAATCCCGACCATGGCGCCCAATTCCAGGTAGATGAACAGCAGCAAGATGTCATCGATCTTGATATGCCCCGTCTCCAGCATCCCCAGAAACTCCATCACCGCCGCCCAGGCGGTCACCGCACCAATGGCGAACAACGCCAGGTAGTGGAACGTCTCGACAAACAGATTGCCCAGCGACTCGGCCAGACCATGGACGTTCTGGCGCAGCTTTTCGGCCCAGTTGATTTTCACGATGATGCTTCCTTAGGTCGGCTCGACCGGATAATGCGGGTTGGACGTGACGGTTGTTCTGCATGCAGAAAAAAGGCCAGACACTAGGACTTGAGATGGTGGCCGCCTGACATGAGGCACAAGGTGACGACACCACCTGTGGCGAGGGCGCTCTTTGATCGTTCCCACGCTCTGCGTGGGAATGCATCCCGCGACGCTCCGCGTCCCCCTTGAGCCTTGCGTGAGCAGCGGGGCGCAGAGCGCCCCAGGCGGCATTACCACGCGGAGCGTGGGAACGATCGGCAGCTCGCTCGCCACAGGTGCTTAGCCGGCCTGAGGTCGGTGTGATGTTCCAGTGCTCAACCCCTATTTTGATCGTTCCCACGCTCTGCGTGGGAATGCATCCCGGGACGCTCCGCGTCCCCCTTGAGCCTTGCGTGGGCAGCGAGGCGCAGAGCGCCCCAGTCGGCATTACCACGCGGAGCGTGGGAACGATCGGTTGAGGCCTCAGGCGGGTGCGACTTGCTCCAGGGCTCGGTCGACCAACAAGCCGCCCATTTCCACCAGTTGGTGAATCGCCAAGACCAAGCTTCGCTGCGGACCTTCAAGGTCGAATGCCAGCTTATCGGCCATCTCACGGGCGCTGCTTAGGGTTTCGCTGGCATTGGCGAGTAAGGTTTCTGTATCAGAATCAGGAGTAACGCTGAACAGCGTCGAATCAGCAGACGGGGGATTGGGGGTGATCTTTTTCATGGCACAGCTCCTCTCGTAGGGAAACCATCACCATCTGCCGCCAAGCAGGTTGGGTGACGGATTGCACAAGGTTGGCGGACCGGTACGAAAGGAACCCGGCACCCCGAAGGGTCCCTGTGCAACCCGCCATGACATAAGAATGCAAACGGAGTTAGCGTCTGAAATCCTATTAGAGCGTTGTTGCACCTTTCGTAGCAGGCCGCCAAGCCCGCTCGCTGCATGTGCAGCGCCGGTGGAAGGTAAGCCACCGGACAATTCCAGCGCAACCCCGGCAAGTTGTCAGAAATTTCCGTTGTAGCAAACCTGTATTTACGGGCTACATTAAAAAACTGCTACCCAAACCCCGTCGTTTGGCTTACCCTTTTCGCTGTATATAAATACAGTAGTCGCAAAAGACAACTATCGTGAAGGCATGTGAGGTGGTGAATGGCCGTCGAAGTGGTATACCGCAGCAGCCGAGATCTGGAGCGTTTGTTCATGGATAAAGCCGAAGCTGACCGTCATGACAAGATGCTTGAACTCGCTGAGTTGCTGGCAGAAGTGTTGCAAAAAGCCGTGCCGTCCCTGAGCGAGCAGCAGGTGGAAGAAGCCGGGATCTACATGGCGAAGAACCGCGATGTATTTGCCAAGGCGTTCAAGAGCCAACCGGACGCACTGTCCGAGTTGCTGAACCCGGCAGCGGAATAAAGCCCGAATTGAACAGGCCCTGAATCATTGATTCAGGGCCTTTTTAATGCCTGGCTTATGGGTAGAGCAGGCGTTCGGCCAGCTCATCCGCTACCCGTGCGGGGGAGCGTTTTTCGGCTTGGGCGTGGGCGAAGATTTCGGTAAGGCGCGTGCCAATGTTCGACAAGTGCGCGGTGATACCGGACAGCTCGGCGCCGGCGTGTTTGAGCGCGACGTAGATCAGGCCGCCGGAGTTGATCACGTAGTCCGGGGCGTAGAGGATGCCGCGCCCTTCCAACTGGTCGGCGATTTCCAGGTTGGTCAGTTGCGCACTGGCGGAACCGGCCACGGCGGCGCAGCGCAGTTGGCCGACGCTGTGGCGATTGAACACCGCGCCGACGCCGCACGGCGAAAGAATGTCGCAAGGCGTGCTGAGCAATGCATCGTTGGCTATGGGGTGCGCGCCGAGTTGTTCCATAGCCAGTTGCACCTTGCCGTTGTCGATGTCGCTGACCAACAGTTCAGCGCCCGCCGCGTGCAGTTGCTCGGCCAGGGCGTAGCCGACGTTGCCCAGGCCCTGGACTGCCACGCGCAAGCCTTCAAGGTTGTCGCTGCCCAGGCGCGCCATGGCTGCGGCGCGGATGCCGGTGAATACGCCCATGGCCGCATGCGGCGCCGGGTCGCCGGCGGCGGTGGTGCTGGTGACGAAGCGGGTGTGCTGGGCGATGCAATCCATGTCAGCCACCGAGGTGCCGCTGTCGATGGAGGTGATAAAGCGGCCGTCGAGTTTTTCGACACAACGCCCAAATGCCTCGAACAGCGCCGCGCGGCTTTCCACATGCACGGGCCGGATGATCACTGCCGTGCCGCCGCCCACCGGCAAGCCGGCCAGGGCGGCTTTGTAGCTCATGCCTTGGGCCAGGCGCGCGGCATCGGCCACGGCACTTTCATCGTCGGGGTAGGCGAGATAACGGCAGCCGCCCAACGCGGGGCCCAGGCGGCTGTTATGGATGGCTATGATTGCCTTCAGCCCGGTTACCGGGTCGACGCTCAGGTGCAGCGATTCAAGGCGGGTGCTGTGCATGAGAGCGAACATCGTCGGGCTCCCGAATCACTTCTGGTTGAGGCCCAAGTATAGGCTTACGGCAGGAAACTGCCGAAGTACGCTGGAATAAGCCGCCCGATTTCTCAGACCCCACGACATAAGCAGGTCGGATATTTCTTAAGTCACTGGACGAAAATTCACAGCAAGGCTAAAACGGGGGCATACGCCGGAGAACGCAATGAATCCCCGCACAGCCTTTTTCGCCTGTCTGGACCGTTCACCCCCTGCGCTGTTTGAAGCCGCGCTGTGGATTGCTGCCGAGCACGACCCGGCCGTGCAGCCGTTGCTGATCCTGCAAGATCTGGCGTTATTGCAACAGCAGGTCAGCGTCGGCATGCCCATGTTGCCGGCCGATGAACTCGGCCAGCCACTGCTGCGGCGTATGAATGACCTGGGGTTCGCCCAGGACGACTTCACCCCATTGCGCCCCGCCGCCGCCTTGCTGGACAAGGTGCTGCAGCGCAAACGCGGGCAACCCTTGGCCATGGGGCTGATTGCGCTGGAGATGGCGCGGCGCCTGAATATCCCGATGGTCGGCGTCAACTTTCCAGGGCATTTTTTGCTGCGCGTGCCCGGCGCCGATCACCTGCTGGACCCGTGCGGCGGGCGGCGTTTATACCCCAATGATTGCCGCGAGTTGCTGCACCGTCAGTACGGGCCGAATCTCAAGCTGAAGGCCGACCACCTGCTCACTGCCGAACCCCGCGCGATCCTGCAACGGCTGTCACGCAACCTGCGTCAATTGCACCTCGCCAACGACAACCCATTGGCCGCCTTGATCGACGCCGAACGCGTGCTGGAACTGGGCAATGCCAGCGCGGCCGACTATCTGGCGCGGGCCAGCCTTTACCAGCGCCTGGATTGCCCGAGCGCCGAGCGTTTTGACCTGGAGCACGCCTTGCTGCTCAGCGAAGACCCGATCCAGCGCCTGCGCCTGACCGAGCGGCTGGGGCACCTGCCGCCCAATTCAGTGGTGCACTGAACTACTTGTTTTGGACTGCATGGTTTGTCGTGGACGGTGCTTTGAGAATGTCACTGTGCAGTGGACTCTTCGGCACAGCAGAACCCGGCGAACGCACTTGAATGATCAACAGCGCCGCAATCACCGCCGGAATCGCGCAGAAGAAGAAAATCTGCTCCACAGGGATATGCATCGCCAGCAGCAGGCTGCCAAACAACGGTCCTAAAATTGAACCGAATCGCCCCACGCCGAGCGCCCAGCCCGTGCCCGTGGCGCGCACATGTGCCGGGTAGAAATTACTGGCGAAGGCATTAAGCGTGAGCTGGCCGCCGATGATGCAGAACCCGGCCGCGAACACACAGGCCACCAGATAACGTGGGTTGTCGTGGTTCAAGCCGAGCAAAATGGTGCACACCGCAGCCGCCGCCAACACGCCGGACAACAGCCGCACTTTGCTTTTCAAGCGGTCCGCGAACCAGGCCATGCCGATAGCGCCCAAGGTGCCGGCAAACAGGAACATCGAGGTCACCAGGTTGGCTTCTTTCAACTCGAGGCCGCTTTCCAGCAACAGCGACGGCAACCAGCTGATCATGAAATACAACAGAATCAAGCTGACAAAAAACGTCGCCCAGATCAGCACGGTCGGGCGCGCGTAGCCGTTACGAAACAGCTCCACCACCGTAAGTTTGCTGCCTTGCGCCTGGCGATTTTCTGCTTCATTCGACGGTGGCGGTTGCCAACCCGGCAGCATCCGCGCCGTGACCTTTTGCAGGCGTGCGTACGGCGGTGCATCACGGAATAAACGTGGCAAGGATTCCGGGAGCAGCCACACGAGGAACGGGAACAGCAGCAACGGCGTCACACCGCCCGCCAGGAAGACCGCCTGCCAACCGTAGCCTTCGATAAACCCAGCCGCCACAAACCCACCCGCCGCGCCGCCGAACGAGAAACCACAGGCGGCCAAGGTCACCATCAAGGTGCGCATACGTGGTGGCGAATATTCCGACATCAACGCCATGGCACTCGGCATCGCGCCGCCCATGCCGATGCCGCAGATAAACCGCGCAGCCATCAGCGTGGTCAGGGAATTGGCGAACACCATCAGCACCGTGAGGCTGGCATAAATCAGCACGCAACCGAGCAGGATACGCCGCACGCCAAAGCGGTCGGCCAGCGGCGTCACCAGCAGCGAACCCAACGTCAGCCCGAGCAGGTTGGCACTGAACACAGGGCCGAACGCGGCTTTTTCCAGGCTCCAATCCTTGGCCAAGGCCGGCACCACATAACCGAGTACTTGGGCATCGTAGCCATCGGTTACCAGCAGCAGCGCCAGCAACAGAAGGATCAACCACTGATAGCGCGACACCGGACGGGCGTCGAGTGCCGCGCGAAAGCTGGCAATCTGATTGTGCATCGCAAGGTACCTGTTTTTATTATTGTTCCCACGCTCTGCGTGGGAATACAGCCCTGGACGCTCTGCGTCCGCTCTTGGAACCGTGACGCGGAGCGTCACGCGATGCATTCCCACGCGGAGCGTGGGAACAATCGTCAGGTAGCAGGGGTATCCGGTTGGTTGGCCGGATGCGCCTGCACAAACGCCGGATGTTGCGCCGCCAACGCTGCCACGCGTCCAATGCGCGGGTACGCGGCCAACGGCACCTTGAAGCGCTCCGCCGCGTACAGCTGCGGAATCAGAAACGTGTCCGCCAACCCCGGCTGTTCGCCGAAGCAAAAACCCTTATCGCCAATTAACTGCTCCACCGCACCCAAGCCCTGGCTGATCCAATGGCCTATCCATTCGAGCAATTGCGCCTCGTCATGGCCCCACTTGCGCAGCAGGTTCTGGGTGCTGGAGTTGTGCAGCGGGTGAATATCGCAGCCGATAATCGACGCCACTGCACGCTCATGGGCACGGGTCGCCAGGTCTTCGGACAGCAGTGGCACCTGTGGATAACGTTCTTCCAGGTACTCGATGATCGCCGGCGACTGAATCAACAGTTGGCCGTCATCGGTGCGCAACGCCGGTACGCGGCCTTGGGGGTTGATCGCCAGGTACGCCGGTTGCCGATTGGCACCGCCCGGCGGCACCAGCAGATTGACCGGCACCGCAGTAAAATCCAGGCCCTTGAGCGCCAGGGCGATACGCACCCGGTATGACGAAGTGGAGCGGTAGTAAGTGTAGAGTTCCATCGCCCTGCCCTCTTAGCGCGCCGCGATCACGGTGCCACGGCATTCGCCGAAGCCGATGGAGGCAAACCCTTCGCGGCTGCAACGCGCGCGCAGGATGATTTCGTCGCCGTCCTCGAGGAACTTACGCACCTCGCCGGAAGCCAATTCAATCGGCTTTTTGCCGCCTTCGGTGATCTCCAGCAGGCTGCCGAACTGCCCCGGCTGCGGCCCGGACAAGGTGCCCGAACCGAACAGATCACCGGCCTGCAACTGGCAACCGTTGACGCTGTGGTGCGCAACCATTTGCGCCACGGTCCAGTACATATGCTGGGTGTTGCTCAGGGTCAGGCGATGGGCCGGCAGGTTTTGCTCGCGCATCGCGGCGGTGGTCAGCAGCACTTCCAGTTCGATGTCGAAACCGCCGGCGGCCTGGTCACGCTTGTCCAGCAGGTACGGCAGCGGCTGCGGGTCGCCTTCGGGGCGCGCCGGTTGGGCTTTGCGGAACGGCTCCAGTGCTTCGGCCGTCACCACCCAGGGTGAGATGCTGGTGATGAAACTTTTGGATAAGAACGGACCCAGCGGCTGATATTCCCAGGCCTGGATATCGCGTGCCGACCAGTCGTTGAGCAGGCAGAAACCGGCGATGTGTTCGGCCGCATCGCCAATCGCAATCGAGTCGCCCATGGCATTGCCCTGGCCGATCCAGATGCCCAGCTCCAACTCGTAATCCAGGCGCGCGCAGGGGCCAAAAGTCGGCTCGGTCTGGCCGGCCGGCAGCGTCTGGCCTTTAGGCCGACGCACCTCGGTGCCCGAAGGGCGAATGGTCGAGGCACGGCCGTGATAACCAATCGGCACGTACTTGTAGTTCGGCAACAGCGGGTTGTCGGGACGGAACAGTTTGCCGACGTTCTGCGCGTGCTCGATGCCGACGTAAAAGTCGGTGTAGTCACTGATTTTGGCCGGCAAGTGCATCTGGCAATCGGCGGCGCGGTGCAGCACCTGAGCCTCGCGGGTTTGCAGCTTGCTGCCTTCGGCGAGCAGTTCCAGCAGACGCTCGCGCAAGGCCACGCGCGGGCCACGGCCGAGTTCGAAAAAGGCGTTCAGTTGGCCACCGGCAGTGGCTTCAACGGCGCGACGTGCTTCACCTTCGAACTCATCCAGCGCGGCATGCAGGTCGAGAATCGCATCACCAATTGCCACGCCACTGCGCGGCGCCGAGCCGTTGATGCTGAACACGCCCAGCGGCAGGTTTTGCAGGGGAAAATCGCGGTGACCGTTGGCGGAGGCCACCCAGCTGCGGGTTGGCGTTGGTTGAGGCATGGGTTATCTCCGGTTCGGGTTGAAGGTGGCGGGCAGCGAGGCCCAGCACGCGTCGTAAGCGGGTTGCAGTTGCGGGCATTCGAGGGCGAACTGCGTGGGGCGCAGCACTTGGCTGGTCTCGAACATGAAGGCCATGGTGTTATCGATCTTGTGCGGCGCCAGCTCGACGTTGATGGCTTTGGTACAGGTCTCGCCATCCGGGCCGTGGGCGCTCATGCAGCTGTGCAGCGACGCGCCACCGGGCAGGAAGCCTTCGGCCTTGGCGTCGTAGGCGCCCTGGATCAGGCCCATGTATTCGTTCATCAGGTTGCGGTGGAACCACGGCGGCCGGAAGGTGTTCTCGGCCACCATCCAACGTGGCGGGAAAATCACAAAGTCGAGGTTGGCCAGGCCGTGCACGCTGGTGGGTGAGGTCAGTACGGTGAAGATCGACGGGTCGGGGTGATCGAAACTCACCGTGCCGATGGTATTGAAGCGCCGCAGGTCGTATTTGTACGGCACGTTATTGCCGTGCCAGGCGACCACGTTCAGCGGCGAATGGTCGAGCTCGCAGGCCCACAGCTCGCCGAGGAATTTCTGCACCAGTGTCGTCGGCTGCTTCAGGTCTTCGTAGTGGGCAACCGGCGTTAAAAAGTCACGCGGGTTGGCCAGGCCATTGCTGCCGATTGGGCCCAAGTCCGGCAGGCGCAGCGGCGAGCCGTGGTTTTCCGCGACGTAACCGCGTGCTTGCGCATCCAGCAGTTCGACACGGAATTTAAGGCCCCGCGGCAGCACCACGATTTCCAGCGGCTCGACGTCCAGCACGCCAAGTTCGGTGGCGACGCGCAGGCGGCCCTGCTCAGGCACGATCAACAGTTCGCCGTCGGCGTTGAAGAACACGCGCTCCATTGAGCGGTTGGCGCGGTAGTTATAAATGCTGATGCCTGACGGTTTGTCCGACCCGGCGTTGGCGACCATGCCTACGAGCCCGTCGATAAAGTCCGTCGGCTCGCTGGGAACATCCAGTGGGTTCCAGCGCAAGCGATTCGGCGTCACCGCGCCCAACGGCCCACCGGCTAATTGCCGCTCCAGTTTGACGAATGCCGGGTGATTGGCCGACGGCTGAATGCGGTACAGCCAGGTGCGGCGGGCTTCGCTGCGCGCCATGGTGAACGCCGTGCCGGAGAACAGTTCGGTGTACAGGCCGTAAGGGGCTTTTTGCGGGGAATTCTGGCCGACGGGCAGCGCGCCGGGCAGGGCTTCGCTGGCGAATTCATTGCCGAAGCCCGACAGGTATTCGAGGTTCATGGATCATCCTCTGAGCGGAAGTTGTTTTTATCGTAATCCAGTTACGCATAACGTAATTTGATCACTATCGACCGTCAAGCTATAAAGACGCCCATTCATCTCTCGGATTCTCGCCCTTCCATGGAAAAGCCCCGCGACACCGGTAAACAGAAAGTCCGCTCGGCTGAAGTGGGCACCGATATCCTCAAGGCGCTCGCCGAACTGTCCCCGGCCACTTCGCTGTCGCGCCTGGCCGAACATGTGCAGATGCCGGCGAGCAAGGTCCACCGCTATTTGCAGGCGCTGATCGCCTCGGGTTTTGCCGAACAGAACACCGCCACCAACCATTACGGCCTGGGCCGCGAGGCATTGCGCGTGGGCTTGGCCGCGCTGGGCAGCATGGATGTGTTGAAAGTCGGCGCCCTGCCCTTGGCAGAACTGCGCGATGACCTGAATGAAACCTGTTTTTTGGCGGTGTGGGGCAATCAGGGCGCAACCGTGGTGCACATCGAGCCGGCGGTGCGCGCAATCACGGTGGTGACGCAATTGGGTTCGGTGTTGCCGCTGCTCAGCTCGTCCACCGGGCTGGTGTTCAGCGCCTATCTGCCGTCGCGGGAAACCGTGGAATTGCGCGAACGCGAGGTTCAGGCCGGTATCGCCCATGCCTTGGCCGACGACCAGGCCTACGCCGCCGCCTGCGCGCAGATCCGCAGCCGTGGCCTGCACTTTGTGCATGGTTTGCTGATGCCTGGCGTCGATGCGTTGTCGGCGCCGGTGTTCAACGCGGTCGGCCAGGTGGCGGCAGTGATGACCGTGGTCGGCCCGACCTCACTGTTTCACGCCGATGAAGACGGCCCGGCGGCGCAGCGCTTGCTGGCGGCGACCCGGGCCGTGAGTTGGCGGATGGGCTATCAGCCCTGAATTATTCGCCCCAGCGTGACAGGGCCACCGCCACGCGGTTCTCCACAGCCTTGACCTGTGCACCGGCAACCACATAGTTGTTGCTGATCATCGAGAACACTAACCGGCGCCCGTGGGCGTCGGTGATGTAGCCGCTCAACGATGACACGCCGCCCATGGAGCCGGTCTTGGCATGCAGGTTGTTTTCCGCCGGTGTGCCGCGCAGGCGATAGCGCAGGCTGCCGCCGGTCATGCGGTCGGTGTTGCCGGCAATCGGCAGAGCGGTGTACCAGGCGTTGAACCACGGCTGCTTGCTCGCGGCCAGCAGCAGGTCAGTGAGGGTTTGCGACGACACCAGGTTCTGCCGCGACAGGCCGGAACCGTCAACCTGCTTGAGCGTTGCCGTGTCCACGCCCTGACGCTTGAGAAACCCATCGACCGCCGCCACACCCGCCGCCGCCGTGCCGCTGTTCACGGTCTTGCGGCCCATGGCCTTGAGCAAGGCTTCGGACATGTTGTTGTTCGAAAGTTTGAGCAGCGGCGTGATCAGTTCCTGCAACGGCGCCGATTGATGCTCGGCCAGCACGGTCACGCCGGCCGGGGTTGCGGCCCCCATCACTCGACGGCCCAGCACGGTGATGCCCTGCTGCTTGAGGGCTTGTTCAAACAGATTGGCCACCAGTTGCGTCGGTTCCCAGACGCTGACCAGTTGCGGGCTCTGCCGGCCGGGCGCCACCGCGCCGCTGAGCTGCAACAGGTTGGTGCCATGGCGGCGGTTGATCCCGTAGGTGTTACCCGGCCCACTCACCGCGCGGTTGCTCAATTGCAGGTAATCGGTGGGCGGGAATATCTCGACGCTCACAGGCTGGCCGACACGCACCGGCGCTTTGGCCGTGACGAGTACGCTGCCCGCATCAAAATCAGCATTGGGTGACACGGTCAGCGCCGAAATCTGCGCGCCGTAATAGGTTGTTTCATCATCGTGGGACCAATCGACACCCAAGCGCTCGGCGTCAAACCAGGTGTCGTCGAACACGATATCGCCCTGGACTTGGCGAACACCCTGGCTGGCCAGTTGCGCCGCCAGCGCCTGGTAGTCGGCGAATTGCATCGTCGGGTCGCCGAGGCCACGCAGGTACAGGTTGCCGGTCAGGCGATCGCCCTGGCGTATGCCATTGCTCAGCACTTGCGTGGCGAAGCGGTATTGCGGCCCCAACACGTCCATCGCGGCGGCGGTGGTCAACAGCTTGAGGTTGGAGGCCGGCACCAGCCGTGTGCGTGGGTTGTGCTGGTACAGCGTGGCGCCACTGCGCGCGTCACGCACCATCAGCGACACCGAGGCACCGTGCAGCGCGGGGTCGGCCAGCAATTGATCAAGGGCGTTGGAAGTCGGCGAAACACTCGCGCAGCCGCCCAGTAAAAAGCTCAAGCCGACCAGCATTGCGCTGGTGTGTATCCATTTGCCCAACTGCATCAGTAGCGTTTTCCCGCGAAGTCTTTAGTGGCAGCAACGCTACCAGACCCTTACCTTCGTGGCGAGCGGGGCTGTTGTGGCGAGGGAGCTTGCTCCCGTTGGACTGCGCAGCAGTCCCAATTTTAGGGCCGCTTCGCGCCCCAGCGGGAGCAAGCTCCCTCGCCACAGGTTACCGATTGTCTGCCCCATCTCTTAACTGAACGGCATTAGGGCAAGCCCGCTCGCCACAACCAGGTTAAAACTGCAGGGTACTGGACACCGACACCTGCCGCGCATCGCCCAGTGATACAAACACCCGGCTCGCGGCCGAGGTGTAGTAGGTGCGGTCAAACAGGTTCTTCACGTTGAGCTGGAACTTGACCTTCTGCCCTTCGATCTTGGTGTCGTAGGTGGCAAACGCGTCTGCGACGGTGTAGCCGGGCAGGTTGAAGTCGTTGGCGGCATCGCCTGCGCGCTCGCCGACGTACCGGGCGCCCGCGCCCACCCGCAGTTGATCGCCGCCGAAAATATTGCCGAAATCGTAAACCGCCGACAGCGAGCCGGTGTGCTTGGCCACGTTTTGCAGGCGGTTGCCTTCAAGCGTCGGGTCTTTGTCCTTGGTGTCCAAGGCGTCGGTGTAGGCGTAGCTGCCGATCAGGCTCCACTGGTCGGTCAACTGGCCGGTGGCGTCCAACTCCAGGCCACGGGAACGCACCTGGCCGGCAATGCTGTAGACGGTGTTCGCCCCCGAACCCACCGACACCAGCACGTTGCGCTTATCGATATTGAACAATGCCGCACTGGCGGTGATACGCCCTGGCATGTCGAGCTTGGCCCCCAGTTCCCAGGACTTGGATTCCTCAGGCGTCAAGTCGCCGGTCAAGGTGCTGCCATCGGCCAGGGCGGCAATGGTGGAGTTGGGTTTGAACGACTCGGTGTAGCTGCCGTAGAACGACAATTCATCGGTGTAGCGGTACACCAAGCCGGCACGCGGCACCCACGCCTGGCCATTGCCATTGGTGTTGGCGGTAAATGGCACGCCCTTGCCGGCGTATTGGTCGTACATCTGATAGCGCACACCGCCCACCAGAATCCACTGGTCGGTCAGGTGAATGGCGTCCTGAAAGAACAGCGAGTCGCTGCGCAGCAGGTCAGTCTGGGCGCTGTCTTTGGCACTGACGGTGGTGCCTTGTACATCCTTGCCGTAGACCGGATCGAGGTAGTTGAACGCGCTGCGTTGCGCCTGGCGAATCAGGTCGGCGCGATAGATCTTGCGGTACTCATCGTCCAGGCCGAACACCAAGTCATGCTGCATGCCAGCGACGTTGACCTTGCCTTCCAGGCTCAGGGTGGCGAAGCGGTCGGTGGTCAACGCACCACGGGTGCCGTCCATGCTGCGCGTCAGGGTGCCATTGGGGTTGACCGACACCGTGCGCACTTGGCTGGCGTCGTAGGTTTCGCGGTTCCAGCTGTAGCCGAAGTGCGCCTTCCAGTCGTCGTTCAAATCGTGGTCGACTTCGAGGCGATACAGGTCGGAGCGGCCTTCCATATTATTGAACGGCTCATCCAGGCGACGGGTCGCCGGAATGTTCAACGGGTGGTTGGTCTTGGGGTCGATGGCGGTGCCACGGTCGAACGGCGAGAGGAATTCGCGGTGTTCGTAGGCGAACACCACTTTGGTGGTGTCGCCGTACCAGGCCAGGGACGGCGCCACCAGCGTCTCGCGGTGGGTGCCGAAGTTGCGCCAGTAATCTTCGTCTTCATGGTCGACGATCAGTCGATAGGCCAGGCCGCTGTCGCCAATCGGGCCGGTGGTGTCGAGGTTGCCGCCGCTGCCGTTCTTGCCGTCGCCGAAGGTCGAGCCGCGTGCGGTCAGCGAAGTTGACTGCACCAGTTCGGGTTTTTTGCTGACGATATTGACCACGCCGCCCGGGTCCTGGATGCCGTACAACAACGAGGACGGGCCTTTGAGCACTTCAACGCGCTCGGCGGTGGAGTTGAGCGCTCGGCCCTGCACCACCGGCATGCCGTCTTGCATGATCGAGCCGTTACGGTTATCGCCGAAACCGCGCAGCATCACCGCGTCCTGGGTGCTGGCCAAGGTGTTGGCCTGGGTGATGCCGCTGATATTGGCGAGGGCGTCGTCCAGGTTGCGCGGGGTCTGGTCGCGTAGCACTTGGGCCGGCACCACGTTGACGGTTTGCGGGGTTTCCAGCAGCAGGCCGTGGGAACGCATCACTGAGCTAGTGGGCGGCGGCTGGTAGCTGGTGCTGTCCTGGGCTTGGCCGGCGCCGCTGATGGTGGTGGCGCCGAGGTTGACCGCGCCGTCGGTGGGCACGGGTTCCAGTGCCAGGGTGCGCGGGTCGATCTGGCGGAAGGTAAAGCCTGAATTGCTCAGCAGGCGTTGCAGGGCTTGGGTCGCGCTCATCTGCCCGCTGACCGCCGGGGCGCTGAGGCCGTAGGGCGCTTCATCGGTGTAGATCACGCTGATGCCGGTGACGCGGCTGAAATCGCTCAAGGCCTGGGGCAGCGGTTTGGCTGCCAGGGCAAAGTTGAACTGGGCGCTTTGCTGCTCCTGTGCCTGCGCCACGGCCAAAGGCAGCAATGCCAGCCCCGACACCGTCAATACCGAGGCTCCCAGCCACTGTTTTACCCAACCGCCCGCCGTCGATTTCATGCTGTGAGAACCCGTGTAGAAAACGCTGTTAATGCGAATTGATCGCAGTTTCAAGCACTACACGGTTGGGCGGTGGATTTACCTCACCTTTGTTTGCAAATATTTTTGTTTATTGCGCCTGAATGCGAAAACCCAGGCGTGGGAAGTGCACATGCACGATACCGCCGCGCTCATCCGCACGCCGCAGGATCAGCGCTTCGCGCCCGGCGAACAGCAACTCACCGGCGACCGGGTCTACGCCGTAGTCCGTCGCGCTGATGGTCACCGGCTGGCCCGGCTTGAAGCCGTTGGGGTCTTCGAAGATTTCCTCCGGCAAGGGTGCGGGCGTGGCATTGCGCGCAATCTCCAACGCTTGGTCGGCGCGCATTTCACTGGCGTTGCCATGGCCAAAGCTCAATACCCGCGCCAACCAGGCCGCTACGGCCGGGTAGTGATCCACCAACGGCGACGTCACCGGCGTGCCCTTGAGGAACCACAACGGGTGCGCCATGGCGAAGTCGGCAATCGACGGCTCGCCAAACAGGAAGTCCCCGGCGCCATGCTGCAGTTGCTGCTCCAGGCGCACCATCAGCGCCGGCCATTGATGCCGTGCCAGCTCGAGCGGCACCTTGCTCGCCGTACCACCGCTGAACAGCGCGACGCGGTCGGCCATCAGCGCCTGCATCGCTTGCGGCGGCACTTTGGCAAAGCGCACGGCGGCGGATTCCGGCTCAAAGACCAAGGTCACGCTATGGTGAAACACCACGCTGTCGGCCCAATAAGCGAAGGCCTGGGTGTTGATTTCCTGGCCCAGCGGAAACAGCGCCGGGGTGGATTTTTCCTGCTCCAGGCGCCGGGCGATCAGGGCGGTGTCGCAGTAGATATCCGCGCCCACCTGCAATACCGGCGTCTTGCGATAGCCGCCTGTCAATGCGGTCAGGTCGGGCTTGGGCGACATCGGTGGGATAAGCACCGAGTGCCACGACAAACCTTTGAAACCCAGCATCAGCCGGGCTTTTTCAGCAAAAGGGGACTGCGGGTAGTGGTGCAGGATCAACTCAGACATGCCAGGCTCCGCTGGATAAATGAGCGGCTAGCTTAACGCGCAAAATCGCGCGCAGGCGAGATGGGAACCCATCAGTCAAATCAATGAGCCACTCGCCGCCAGGCATTCCTTGGCGCTTTTCTTGAGCTTCTTGATCAGCCGTTCCTGGCGCAGCGCTTCGCCCTTGCTCGCGCACTGTTCGGTGTACACCAGCGCCACGGCCGGGCTGGATAAAAAGAACCGCGCGCCCTTGCCGCTTTGGTGGGAGGCAAAACGGCGCACCGGGTCATTGCTGATGCCGCAATACAGCGAGCCATTGGCAGCGCGCACCAGGTACACGAACCAGGGTTTGGGTTCAGTCGATTCAGTCACGGGGCAATTCGGCAAACCAGAGGAGCGCCAATCTTATCAACGACCGGCCTGGAATGCCTTCAGGCCTTTAAGCGCCTGGGCGCGCACAGCGTTTTTCAGCGCCGGCGACCAGCCCAGCAACAGGCCCTTGAGGCCCAGTGCCTGGCGTGACCAACGCCACAGGTCGAAGTGGTCGTGGTGCTCGCAGATCTTGCCGTCGCGAAACACAAACCGCGCGCCGATATCGTTGACCACCGTGTTGCCGGTGGCGCTGAACAGGTACGTCGCCACCCAATGCGCGCTGCCGGTGCTGTCGTCGCTGCGGACATGGTCGAAGGTCAGGGAAAAGTCCTTGGCGCGGGTGGTGAGCATGCGCCACATATCACCGGCATCGCGCCCACGCAGCTCGCCGAAGGCCGGGTCGCTGAACACCACGTCATCGGTGTAGCAGGCGGCCATGGCTTCGGCGTCCAGGCGTTGGAATGCACTGTAGAACTCGGTGATCAGGGCGTTGTGGGCATCACTCATGGGCAGGTTTCGCACGGTGGTCAGAGGTACTGAACGATAAGCTGCGCAACAAGGGAATGCCATGGCTATTCGCTATGGGAATGAGTAATCACCATGGCAGACTCAAGGATACCGTCTACGGCACCATTCCCGCCGAGCGCGCGTAGGCGAACAAGTCCACATCGGTTGAAATACACAACCGGCTCATGGCCGTACTTTTCTGTTTGCTGATGGTGGAAATGCTGCGGTTGACCCGTGCCGCAATCTGGCTGACGGTCATGCCGCTGGCCAGCATGCGCACCACTTCACGTTCCTTGCCGGACAACTGCGGCGGTTGAGATTGATCGCCCGTGCCGGCCTCGTGCAACTGCTCGCGTAGACATTCGCTGGCGAAGGTCTGGCCCTTGGTGACGGCCTTGATTGCCAGGGGCAACTCCTTGGCCGAGGCCTTTTTGGCGACGATGGCCTGTGCGCCATGGGCGAAGGAAGCCCGCAGGGTCGCGATGTTGGCGAACATGGTGACCAGAATCACCGGCATCTTCGGATACTGGCGCTGCAACAGGCTCAGCAAGCAATAACCGTCAGCCTGGCGCCCACCCGGCATGGCGAAATCGGTTACCAATACGTCACAGGGCGTGGTGCCCAGCAACACCAGCAATTCATCGGGGCCACTGGCTTCGCCAACGACTTTGCAGGTGCCACTCGCCTCAATCACCACCCTTTGCCCGATGCGGACAATGGGGTGATCGTCGGCAATTATTACTCGAAGCATAAATACTCACGGATGATGGCCACTTGATTCCGGGCAAAATACCTCCGACCGGGCGCTTCAACAACCGCCCGGCAGAAGCACATTTCAGCCAAACCCAGTGCCTTGTAGTGCCATCCATCAAACTTACAAAATAAAAGGAAAAACCCCACATACAAAAACTACAACTCAAAAGAACAACTTCCTACAAGCCAAGATGAAACCTCATAACGTACTCACGTACGCGAAGTAACGCTTGAGGTCATGCTCAAACATCTCCAGCCGTCCCAGGTTCGCCCACACGCCTTGGAGCCGGACCTGTTCAATCAGCGCTCCCCCCTGCGTCTCCAAGTCGTCGCAGCCTAAAAAAGCCAGGCTGCCCAACAGACGATGCAACCGCTCCAACGCAAGGCGGGCGTTCAACGTGATGCGCGCATCGGCGAGGGCCGCGCAGTCTGTGCGGGCTTCGTGCAGCAAGCTGCCGAGCATCTGATTGACCACCTGTTCGCTGCCGAAGGTCTGGACCATGCTCGCGCGGGTCGGCCAGGCCGTTGAGCCCTTGGATACGGCCGGCGATACCGCACTCGGTGGGCCGGGCAGCCATCGCCCAAGCACATCGCACAACTGCGCAAACGTCAGCGGCTTGAGCAGCCAGGCATCCATGCCGGCATCGCGACAGCGATGCGGTTCGTCAGCCTGCAGGTTGGCGGTAAGGGCAATGATCGGCACCCGGCGCCGCCCGTTCGCCCGCTCGTGCAGGCGTATGGCGCGGGCCAGAGCATAGCCGTCCATGCGTGGCATATGGCAGTCGCTGATCACCA
This sequence comes from Pseudomonas sp. D2002, assembly GCF_013385735.1. Taxonomy (NCBI): domain Bacteria; kingdom Pseudomonadati; phylum Pseudomonadota; class Gammaproteobacteria; order Pseudomonadales; family Pseudomonadaceae; genus Pseudomonas; species Pseudomonas sp. D2002. The sequence goes on from NZ_JACAPL010000003.1 coordinate 828,423, forward strand.
GGTCGAAGCGCCTGCGCGTGAAGGCGGCAAAGCCTTCACAGCCGTCGCCTACCACTACATGGCCAAGCCCGAGTTTTTCCAGGAACCAGCCCAACAGCGCGCGGTAGGCCGAATGATCCTCCGCGACCAATACCTCCAAGTGCCGCCAGTGGTCGGGCGGGGAGAAATGGACCGGAATGCGCTGCGCAGAGACATCGCTCGAAGGCACGCTCGCTCACCTCGTTGATATTGTCGGTGGTGCAGCGCCCGTGGCCCAGGAACACGAAGGTTGTGTGGGCGAGGAGCGCTGACGCGACAGTCAACGGAACGCACTCTGCAGCAGGTTTCAAATATTCAAATGACGGTCATCGCCCAGGAAAAGTATCGTTTCGCACGCCACTCTGACCATACAACAACTACGAAACTGACCATTTACCTACATTTAACTGTTCATTCTTCTGACACGGATCACTCCACTTTCCGAGTCTTTGTGATTGTCGTAAAAGTTGTATGTCTCCCGCCCAGGCCCATCGTTAGATTACGGCCCACTCTAGTCAGGGACGGTCCGCCGCCCCCTGAGCAGTCCAGATAAACATTAAAAGCCGCCTTGCACCCGTCGACACACTGCCCACAGCGAGTGTCGCTACGGCGTGACTCAACGTATTGGAACCCAAGAAATGAATGCTCCCTTCGCCCTGTTAGCCACCGCATTGCTGCTTACCGGCGCTTCGACCGTATTTGCGGCCAGCAGCGTCGACCTGACCGTCCAGGGCTTGATTACCCCAAGCGCCTGCACGCCCAGCCTTTCAAGCGGCGGGATGATCGACCACGGGAAAGTTGCGGCCAAGGATTTGAGCCCGATCAACTGGACGGGGCTTGGCGATCACACCCTGCAGCTGAACATCACCTGCGAAGCGCCGACCCTGCTGGCGCTGCAGGGTGTTGATAACCGTGGCGATTCGCCAGACGCGTTCAACGCCTACGGCCTGGGCCTGGTCGACGGTAAAAAACTGGGCATGTACATGCTGTCACTGGATAACGCGACGTCCGGCGGTGCGCCGATCTCTGTACTTCAGTCCAGCGACAGTGGCCTCACTTGGACGGAAAGCTTCCCGGGCGACGTCATGCCGCGGGCATACCTCGCGTCGTTCGGGGACCGCTCAACGGGCAGCTGGGCGCCCACGCCGGTGCAGAACGTGACGTCAGACATGAAGGTGACAACCATGCTCGGCCCCACGGCCGGTATGAACCTGGCCAACGAGATCCCCATCCTCGGCTCCGCCACGCTTGAAGTGAAATACCTGTAAGCCACCCCATAACCCACAGGATGTGACCCATGGCTCGCCCTCTCATTACCCTCGCCGCAACCCTAATGATTATGGGTGCAGGCTCCGTATTTGCCGCCAGCAGTACAGACTTGGCCGTCACCGGGCTTATTACGCCCAGCGCCTGCGTCCCGACCCTGAGCCAGGGCGGCGTGGCCGACTATGGAAAGATCGCCGCCAGGGATCTGCAAATAAGCCAACCCACGCCCTTGCCGGCCACCACCCTGCAACTCAACGTGAACTGCAGCGCCGCCACGCTGTTTGCCCTCAACGGCGTGGATAACCGCCCCGGCTCGGCCATCGATGTCGACGGGTCGTCATTTGGCCTGGGGTTCATCAACGGAACCGAGAAGGTCGGCAGTTTCCTGGTGGTTCTCAATAACTACCTCGCCGACAGCCAGCCCGTGACCAAGCTGGTTTCGCGCAACAACGGCGCCAGTTGGATCGAGAACAGCGAGGACGCCATCTGGATCCCCGGATGGCTCACCGCCTTCGGCAGTAACTCAGGTGGTGACTGGGCGCCTATCGCAATCACGACGCTCACCAGCGACGTGAGGGTCCACCCGATCATCGCCGCCTCCGAGACACTGACCCTGACTGAAGAACAACCGATCGACGGTTCCGCAACCCTGGAAGTGCGCTACCTGTAACCCATCCGTTCATTGCATCGCTCACAAGGACCTGTGCCCATGGAAAGAACCACGCCCGCCGCTCTTGCCCTGCTGCTCGCGGCCTGCGCCCCCGGCGCATTCGCCGCCAGCAACACCGACTTGAGTGTCACCGGGGTCATTACCCCGTCCTCTTGTACGCCAACCCTGTCCGATGGCGGCATCGTCGACCACGGCAAATTGACCGCCAGGGACCTCGACCCGGACAAGCCCACCAGCCTGCAGGCCGGTGAAATGAACCTGCTGGTGAATTGTGAAGGGCCGACGTTTTTCACCCTGACCACCGAAGACAGCCGCAGCGAAAGCGTGGCACTCAACCCGGCGCACCACGGGCTGGGCATGACCAACGATGACGAGAAACTCGGCAACGTGGCGTTCGGCTTGTTCGACCCGGTGGCTGACGGTGCGCCGGCGCAGACCATCTTGTCGCGTGACGGCGGCGCTACCTGGTACCCCTCTTCGTACCTGGGCCACGCCGCCTTGACCTCGTTCGCGGCGCCGAGCAGCCCGACCACGCCGATGGCGCTGCAGACCCTGAGCGCCCGGCTGCGGGCGTTCACCATGATCGCGCCTGCCAAAGACCTGACCTTGGTCGACGAGGTGCCGATCGACGGCCTGGCCGTGATGCAACTCAAGTACTTGTAAGCCCTTTTTCCCGTCTCCCCATTCAGGAACCCCATCATGAACACCGCATTCAAAACCCTCTCCGCCGCCCTGCTGCTGCTCGGCAGTGCCAACGTACTCGCCGCATCCAGCGTCGACCTGACGGTCAAGGGCCTGATTACACCAAGCGCCTGCACCCCGACCTTGTCCAGCGGCGGTACGGTGGACTACGGCAAGATTTCGGCCAAGGATCTGAAACCTGACGCGTCGACCTTTCTGCCCATCCAGGTCGTGCAATTCACCGTCACCTGTGATGCCGCCACCCTCATGGCGATGGAGGCCAAGGACAACCGCGAAGGGTCTGACGCCAACAACGACACGATGGAATTCGGCCTGGGCCTGATCAACGGCACGGAAAAACTCGGCGGCATGGAATTAAGGCTGCTGAACCCGGTTGCCGATGGCGTCTCGGTCGCCACCGTCGGCTCATACGATGGCGGCGTCACCTGGGGCGCGGAGCGCAACCTGATGCGCAACAATATCCTCGCCCCTGCGGTGGCCGGCGTCGATACGCCGATCCCGGTCCAACTGTGGAACGCAGACCTCAGCGTGCAGCCCTTTATCGCCAAAACCAGCGGGCTGACCCTCACCAACGAAGTCGCCATCGATGGCTCGGTGACCCTCACCGTGCGCTATCTGTAACAACCTTCGAGTCGAACAACGGCAGGCCTCCGCGCCTGCCCTTGTCACCCACGCAAACGATGAACCCGGCAACCGGTGAACCTTCCCCATGAAGCAGATTTCTTCACGCCTTCTTGCCCTGTTTTACCTGTTCGGTGCCAGCCCGCTGGTCGTGGCGGCGTCCAGCACCGAGTTGAATGTTACCGGCCTGATCACCCCCAATGCCTGTACCCCGACGTTGTCTGCCAACGGCGTCGTCGACCACGGCAGAGTGCCGGCGCGCAGCCTCAACCAGTACGAGTACAGCGCGCTGCCCACGCAATCACTGGACCTGATAGTGAGTTGCAACCAACCGGTGCTGTTCGTACTGGTAGGCGTGGACAACCGCGCCGACTCGTCCCTTGGACCGGGTTTTTACTATGGCCTGGGCAACAATATCCATGTGCCCAGCGAACGGCTGGGCACGGTTTCCTTGGCCTATCGCGACGCCATGGGCGACGGCGAACGCGTGCTGGTATTGGCCTCAAGCAACAAGGGGGAAACCTGGTTCCCCGAAACCAACGCCTTCCCGAACAACTACATGGGGTTCGCCCGCCTGGGCACGCTGGTGCCGGAGCCCCATCGCGAAGTCACCGCCAGCCTGCAAATCAATACGTCCATCAACGCCGCCGCCTATTTGACCCTCAAGCAAGAAGTGCCGCTGGACGGCTCCATCGTGCTTGACCTGAGGTATTTGTAGCCATGACTGCCCTGCCCTTTTTTACCCGAGCCTTCATCTTCACTCGCCTCGCCGGCCTTTACCTCGGTGCGCTGGCATTGGCGATCGGTAGCCCGGCCCTGGTGCTGGCCGATGGCATGGTGCCTGACACCTCGGTGGTGATCGTCCACGAGGGCGAAGGCGAGGCCTCGGTCACCGTGACCAACACTGACGACAAGCTGGCCTTGCTGCACGTCACCCTGGAAGACATCCCTGAAGACACCGCGACACTGCTGTTTGTGACCCCGCCCTTGGCCAGGGTCGAACCGAACAAGAGCCAACTGATCCGCTTCATTCTGCAATCGGCCGAGCCGTTGACCACCCAACGCCTGAAACGGGTGATTTTCGAAGGCATGCCCCAAGGCCGTTCGGCGGCCCAGGCCGGGCATGCACAGGTGGGCGTGACGGTGCGCCAGAACCTGCCGGTGATCCTGCACCCCAAAGGCCTGGCCCCCAACCGCACGCCCTGGACCGGACTGGAATGGCGCTTGAAGCGTGACCAACTGAGCGTGCACAACCCGAGCCCGTACGTGGTGCGCCTGGCCCAGGAACTGCGCCTGCTGCCCGGCAGCGGTTCGGCCTTGTTGCCGCGCACCTATGTGCTGCCCGGTGAAACCCTGAACGTGTCGGTGACCAGCACCGACACCGGCGCCAACCGCGTGAAGCTGCAACCGGCCACCGTGTATGGCTTTGCCGTGGCGCCTTACGAAGCACCGATCACCCTATAAAAAGAACGCCCTATAAAAAAGAGTGGCTTGCCAAAGCCACCCAACACTTGAGTACGACCTTGTGAGCACAGCAATGACTGACCGCGACGGCCGCGCCGTGCCCGGCGTTTCACCCCGCCGCGCAGGCAAACTACTGACGAGCCTGGCGCTGACCCTGGGCGGCGCACTGCCGTGCGGGGCGGTGCTGGCGAGTGATATCGCCGGCGCCTTCGACCCCCAGACGCTGTCCCGACGCGGCATCGACCCGGAGCTGGCCAACCTGCTGCTGCAAGCGCCGCGTTTCGCGGCGGGCCGGCATGCCGTCAACCTCAGCGTCAACGGCCTGCGCCGTGGCCGGGTGGACGTGGAATTCGACCGCCAGGGCGGCCTGTGTTTCAACCGCGCCCTGCTGGATGCGGGCAACCTGAACGTGCCCGATGACGAGGGCGTCCGCACCTGCCAACCCTTTATCGAGCGCTACCCGCAAACCGTGATCGAGCAAGACCCGGCCGCCCTGGCCGTGGCCTTGGTGGTGCCGACCGATGCTCTGCGCCCCGCCCAGCAGGACATTTCCGGCTACCAGACCGGCGGCAAAGCCTTGCTGCTCAACTACGACCTGACCGGCCTCTACAACGAGTTCGGCGACAACACGAGCCGCTTCGGCTCAGCCAACACCGAAGTCGGCTTCAACGCCGGCGACTGGATCGTGCGCAGTCGGCAGGCGAAAACCTGGCAGGACGGCAACTCGCGCACCACCCACCTGGACGCCTACGCCCAGCGCACGTTCGCCGAACAACAGGCCGTGTTGCAGGCCGGGCAAATCAGCCTCTACAACCCGGTGCTGGCGGGCACGCAGATTACCGGCGCCCAGGTGCTGACCGAAACCGCGCTGCAAGACCAGAACCAGGGCGCGACCATCACCGGTATCGCCAACAGCCCGGCCCAGGTGGAAATCCGTCAGAACGGCGCGTTGATCCACTCCACCGTGGTGCCGGCCGGACCGTTCGCGCTGACTGACGTGCGGCGTTTGAACGGCCGCTCCGACGTGGAAGTCACGGTCAAGGAAACCACCGGCGAAGAGCGCCGCTTTACCGTGCCCGCCGCCATGCTCGGCCTGGGCCTGCCCGCGCCGGGCTATTCAGTGGCGGCCGGGCGGGTGCGGCAGATCGGCAACAGCGACGGCCGTGAGCCCTGGGTGATCAGCGCAGGCTGGAGCGGCCCGTTGCACCCGCAACTCAGCGTCAGCGCCGGCGGGCTGATGGCGGATGCCTATCGCTCGGCGGGTGCGAGCCTGGGCTGGTTGCCGTGGCAAGACAGCCAGCTGCAATTCTCCGCCCAGGCGGCGCAAGCCAGCCCCCAGCGCATGGGCACTGAGCGGGGTGTACAAACCGACCTGTCCTGGTCCCAGCGCTTGAGTGACCGCTGGGCGGTGAGCACCGCCGGCTCCTGGCGCTCCCAGGGTTACCGCGACCTTGAGGATTCAACCTACGTCGGCAACAGCGACGATCAACAACGTACGCGCTACCGCGACCAGCAAAGCGCGACCGCGTCCTGGGCGCACCCGACATTGGGCGCGTTCAGTGCCGGGGTCTCACGCACGGCGTCGTATAACGGTGAAAGCAGCAGCCGCGCGCTGGCCTCCTGGGGCACCAGTTTTGGCCGGGTGTCGGTGTCGGCCAGTGCCGAGTGGCAAGTGGGCGGCCGCCAGCAAAATGACGACAGCATTTACCTGAACCTCAGCGTGCCGCTGGGTGAAACCCGTCGCGGGCGTGCCTGGGTGCGTAATACCGGTGGCGAGCATCGCCTGGGGGTGGGCGTGAACGAGCAACTCAACGACCAATTGAGCTACCGGGTAGGCGTGGAGCGCGACAGTCGTGACCGCGAAGTGGAGTCGTCGCTCGGCGTGTCGGCACTGCCGTGGTACAGCCAACTGGACTTCAACTACACCCGCAGCGATGACGAACGGTCAAGCTACCAGGGCGGCGCCCGTGGCGGCGTGGTGCTGCATGAAGACGGCCTGACCTTCTCGCCGTACCCGGTGCGCGACACCTTTGCCGTGATGTCGGTGGGCGAGATGGCCGGGATCAAGGTCAGCACCCCAAGCGGCCCGGTATGGACCGACTGGCAAGGCCAGGCCGTGGTGCCGCAACTCAGCGCCTATGGCCGCAGCCCGGTGGAAGTGCAGACGCGCTCACTGCCGCGCAACGCCGATATCCACAACGGCCTGGCCGTGATCGCCGCCGGGCGCGGTGCGGTCGACAAGGTGCACTTCGGCGTCGCCCTTACCCGCCGCGCGCTGTTGAACGTGACCACCGACAGCGGCCAGCCGTTGCCACGCGGCGCAACCGTGACCAGCGCCGACGGCGAGTTCATCACCCTGGTGCAGGAAGGCAGCCAAGTGTTCCTGCCCGACGTGCTCGACCCGCGCACCTTGTGGGTCAAGGCACCGGGGCAGCCACGCTGTCGCCTGGACTTTGAACTGCCGAAAAGCGCAGACCCCGAGGTGTATTTCGAAACCGCAGCGGCCCGGTGCCGCCAGCCATGAGGACGTTCACCATGGGCCTGAAACACCCGTTGTATCCCTTGGGCGTTGTGCTGCTGAGCAGCGGCGCCTGGGCCGCCGATGAATGCCAGCTCAACCTGAGCCAGTCACAGCTGGATTTCGGCCTGATGAACCGCGCCGTGGCGCTGGCGCCCGCGCCTGAACGTTTGCTCGGCGAGCGGCGTATCAGCCTGACGCTGAACTGCCCGCAGCCCACCGACATGAGCGTGTTTTATCGCGGCCTGGGCGCTGGGGCGGAGCGCTTTCGTTTTACCGAGCGCGGCAGTTACGGCTTGCGCGTCAGCGAAGCGCTGCTGGACGGCCAGGCCGTGGAACTGGGCTTGATTGCAGGCCAAGGCCAACCGCCCGCCGCTGTCAGCGCCCAACTGGCGTGGCAACCGGACCACGGCATTGTGCCGATGCGCGCCGGCGTAGCAGTGAGCGGGCGCAGCCTGTCCTTGCAGATCGATGCCAGCGCATGGGCCAGCGAAGACGCCGCACGGGTACGCGATGCCGTGACCTGGGACGTCGCCGGGCTGTTCGACGCCCTCGCCGCCGGGCGCTCGCGCGAGCTGCGTCTGCAAGCGCGCTTTGCGCCGGCGGCGTGTACGCCCACGCTGTCCAACGGCGGCCATGTGGAGCTGGGCAAGCTGTCGATTGGCGACCTGAATGTCGACAAGGACACGGCCCTGGCCCCACGCGCCTTGTCACTCAGTGTGACCTGCGATGGGCCGACCGCCTTCGCGGTGCGCATGCAAGACAATCGCCAGGGTTCGGCCACCGGCACCGCCGATGAAAGCACCTATGGGCTTGGCCTGGACGCGCGCCAACAGAAAATCGGCCGTTACCGGTTGTTGTTCGACCCGGCCCGCATCACCGCCGACAGCTTCGCCCAGGTTTTTTCGACCGACTCCGCCACCGGCGGGTTGCCCTGGAGCAGCGCCAGCGCGGGCGTCGCGGCCGTCGGCGCGAATCGCTACCTGGGTTTTGGTGCTACGTCCGGCAGTACCAGCGGCCCCAGCCCCATTCAAAACCTCAACGCCACGCTGAGCCTGGAAGCGGTGATTGCGCCCTTGGGTTCTTTGGACTTGAGCAGTGAAGTACGCCTGGATGGCTCGGGCACTCTCGAAATTTACTATCAGTAGGAGTAAACAATGAAAGCGTTTCTGATCTCCCTGGGAATTTTTCATGCTGTGGTCACAGGCATGGCCCACGCCGCTTCAACTGTTGAACTGACCGTCGGCGGGCTGATCACGCCCATGGCCTGCACGCCGGTATTCTCCGCCGGCGGCCTGGTGGACTTCGGCAAGATCTCCCAGAAGGACCTCAATCAGGCCACCGCTACGCGACTGCCGCTCAAGACACTGACCTTGACCGTCAGTTGCAATGCCCCCGGCCGTTACGCCTTGCGCATGCGCGATAACCGCGACGGCACGGCCCACGTCAACAGCGAGATCTATTACGGGCTGGGGCTGGACACCGCCGGCAACAAACTCGGTGTCTATTCGGTAAAGTTCGATCCCAAGCAAACCGTCGCCGATGCCTTGCCGGTGACTTACGGCACCGAATCCACCACCGGCGGTGTGGCGTGGCGCACATCGAACACCAACCCCATCGACATCGGCTCCAGGAGTTTGCTCGGCTTTACCGATGTGGTCGGCAGCACCGCCGGGCCATCGGCGATCCAGAACCTGACCAGCACCCTGACCCTGGAAGCCTTGATCAACGCCAAGCAGAACCTGGACCTGAGTGTGGATACGCTGATGGACGGCTCCGCCACGCTGGAAGTGGTGTACCTCTAACCTCAGCGTTTTTCGCTGCTGACCTGCACATACCGCGCCCGCCCGGCGCCGAGGCCGGCGATGATCGCGCCCAGGCCGATCACCGCGAAGATCCAGCCCACGGCGCCCCAGCCGCCGGTCCAGTCATGCACCAGGCCGACCGCGAACGGGCCCATGGACGCCAGGGTGTAACCAATGCCCTGGGCCATGCTCGACAGGTTGGCGGCCACGTGAGAATCACGCGAGCGCAACACGATCAAGGTCAGCGCCAGGCTGAACGTACCGCCCTGGCCCAGGCCGAGCAAAATCGCCCAACCCCACAGGCCGTCGAGTGGCGCGTACAGGCAGCCAAACAGGCCGCCGAGGGTCAGCAGCATCACTACCACGATGGCCAGGCGCTGGTCCTTGCCACGGGTGGCCAGCCACGGCGCGGCGAGGGAACTGGCCAGTTGCACGATGACTGAACCGGACAGCACCAGCCCCGCCTCGGTCGCCGTGAGACCGCGGCCGATCAGAATAGAAGGCAACCAACCGAACACAATGTAGGCCAGCGAGGATTGCAGGCCCATGTACAACGTCACCTGCCAGGCCAGCGGATCGCGCAGCAAACCCTTGACCCGATAGGCGACCTGGTGCGCGCCATGCTTTTGCCCGACCTGCGGCAACCAGAACAGCGCCGCCACCAGTGCCGGCACAATCCAGAAGCCCAGGCCGATGTTCCAGCTGTCGCCGAAGTAATGACTCAACGGCACCGTGGAACCCGCGGCCAGTGCCGCCCCCAAGCACAACGCCATGGTGTAGACGCCGGTCATGGTGCCGGCGTGCCTGGCGAAATCGCGCTTGACGATACCCGGCAGCAATACACCGATGATGCCGATGCTCGCACCGGCAATCAGGCTGCCGGCGAACAGGCCGACCTCACCGAACGAACTGCGCAGGATAATCCCGGCCGCCAATGTCAGCAGAATCCCCAGCACGACGCGCTCGGCGCCGAATCGCCGTGCCAGGGTCGGCGCCAGCGGTGCGAACAGGCCAAGGCAGAGCACCGGCAAGGTGGTCAGCAAACCGGCCTTGGCGGCTGACAGCCCCAGGCTGCTGGAGACTTCGGCCAGCAACGGCGACATGCTCGACAACGCCGGGCGCAGGTTCAGCGCCACCAGGATCAAGCCCAGCAGCAACAGCCACGGCCGCATGACCACCGGGTGGCTGTGCTGCACCACGTCGTCGTCGGCTTCGGCGTCGATCAGCAGTGCGTCGAGTTCGGGCGTGCGTTTGGCTTCAAGGTTCATTGATCAACTGCCGGCAGAGGGATTTGGCGCGTTCGGGGTCGTGGTTTTCCACGGCATCGAGCAGGGCGACATGCAGGTCGAACACGGCCTGGCGACGCGGCGAAATGTTCAGGGTCTGGCGCAACTGTGCAGCGACGATGGCGGAAAAATACTGGTACAGCTCGCTCAAGGCCGGGTTATGTGCGGCGTCGACCAAGTGCTTGTGGAACACCAGATCGGCGCTGATGTAAGCCTCCAGGTCACCGTGGTACAGCTCGCCGCTGATGCTCAAGGCCAGGCGTAATTTTTTCAGATCGTCATCGGTACGGCGCAGTGCCGCGAGGCCGATGGCCTCCACTTCCAGAATCTGCCGCGTCTCCTGCGCCTGCTCCAGGGTGCAACTGGACAGCGCACGCATGGCGCCCAGCGGGTCGGTCATCGAGCGCAAGTAACTGCCGTCGCCCTGGCGGATTTCAATCAAGCCGGAAAACGCCAACACCCGCATGGCTTCGCGCACGGTATTGCGGCTGATGCCCAACTCGGCGGACAGCTCGGGCTCGGTGGGCAAGCGCTCACCGATGGCCCATCTGCCTTCGGTGATGCGCCGGCGCAGTTGCTCCAGGGCTTGGTCAACCAGGGAACGTTTGATCAGAGGGGCGATGTCTGTCATGGGCTTTTCGCTTTCGTCCAATCATAGGATGAATTTTCCTACAGCCTATTAGGAGTTGCCTACAAAGGCAACGCACTAGGGTTTGGGGGCAACAAAAAGAACTGAATTTTCGATTGGTAAAACTACCCTATAAGGGTAATTATTGGACGCAGGTGTCTTATGGAAAAGTACACACCTCATTACGATCTGGCAGTGATAAAGGCTGATGTGAGGCGGCTTGGCGCCAGGGCTTTTACACGGGGGGCAAAGAGAACCGCAGAGGCTCTCGACCTTGATCTCGCGCAGATGCAAATGATCGTTTTCAAACTGCAAAACAGGATGTTGTACAAATCGATGACGACCTATGCCGATCACCGCGTCTGGCATGACGTCTACCACATCCAATCACATGGTCTGGAGATTTACATCAAGGTCACTTACTGCTCCGGCAGTAACCCACCCGTGATCTCCTTCAAAGGGATGAACCCATGAAAACCCAGCATTGCTTTATCTGTGGCGCCCCCGACGCCATGACACGCTTTGAAGGTCGCAGCGAAACCCTGTGCATAAAAGGTATTGAGCGGCGCATTGATGATCTCTCGGGCTGGGAATGCCAGGTATGCGAGGACGGCATGTATGACGCTGACAGCTCCGAGCGCCACGCTAAAGCAGGTGACGAGCTACTCCACGCCGCCCGACGGATGATGGGCGCCGAACTGAAGCGTATCCGCCGCAAGCTGCACCTCACGCAAAAACAAACCGTAGAACTACTTTCCGGTGGCGGGCACAACGCGTTCTCACGCTACGAACGCGGCGAAATAACACCGCCCAAACCGTTGATGGTGTTGATGCGCCTGCTGGATCGTTACCCCCACTTACTCACCGACGCCAAAGAGTTGGCCGAAGGTGCGGACCTGCGCAACGCCTTCACTCACACCATCAACCACGAAACACAAGAAGCCCTCAAAGCCTCTTAGACAGGCAAAAATAAACCCGGCACCAGGCCGGGTTTATCGTTTCAAGCATTGATCAATGCAGAATCTGGCTCAAGAACAACTTGGTCCGATCATTCTGCGGGTTGTCGAAGAAGTCATTCGGCGCCGCCTGTTCGACGATCTCGCCCTTGTCCATGAAGATCACGCGGTTGGCCACGGTGCGGGCGAAGCCCATTTCGTGGGTCACGCACAACATGGTCATGCCGTCTTCGGCCAGGCCGATCATGGTGTCGAGTACTTCCTTGACCATTTCCGGGTCGAGTGCCGAGGTCGGTTCGTCGAACAGCATGATTTTCGGTTTCATGCACAGCGCACGGGCAATCGCCACACGCTGTTGCTGGCCGCCGGACAGTTGCCCCGGAAACTTGTGGGCCTGCTCCGGAATGCGCACACGCTCCAGGTAGTGCATGGCAATTTCTTCAGCCTTGCGCTTGGGCATCTTGCGTACCCACATCGGTGCCAGCGTGCAGTTCTGCAGGATGGTCAGGTGCGGGAACAGGTTGAAGTGCTGGAACACCATGCCGACTTCGCGGCGGATCGCTTCGATCTGCTTGAGGTCGTTGGTCAGTTCCACGCCATCGACCACGATGCGCCCTTGCTGGTGCTCTTCCAGGCGGTTGAGGCAGCGGATGGTGGTGGACTTGCCCGAACCCGACGGGCCGCACAGCACGATACGCTCGCCCTGCTTGACGTTGAGGTTGATGTCTTTCAACACGTGGAACTGGCCGTACCACTTGTTGACGCCCTGCATCTGGATAATGCCTTCAGGGCTCACAGGCTGTTTGATCGCTTCGCTCATAACAACAACTCCTAACGCTTGTGGCCTGTGTCGAGCTTGCGTTCCAAATGAATGGAATAGCGCGACATACCAAAACAGAAAATCCAGAACACCAGGGCGGCGAACACATAGCCTTCAGTGGCCATGCCCAGCCATTTCGGGTCGGCGGCAGCTTGTTTGACGCTGTTGAGCAGGTCGAACAGGCCGATGATGATCACCAGGCTGGTGTCCTTGAACAGCGCAATAAACGTGTTAACGATGCCCGGAATCACCAGCTTCAGGGCTTGCGGCAGAATCACCAGGCCCATGCTGCGCCAGTAACCCAGGCCCATCGCTGCGGCAGCCTCGTACTGACCTTTGGGAATCGCCTGCAAGCCACCGCGCACCACTTCAGCCACGTAGGCCGACTGGAACAGAATCACGCCGATCAACGCCCGCAGCAGTTTGTCGATGCCCATGCCTTCGGGCAGGAACAACGGCAGCATCACCGACGACATGAACAGCACGGTGATCAACGGCACGCCGCGCCAGAACTCGATGAAGGTCACGCAGACCACACGAATTGCCGGCATGTTCGAACGCCGCCCCAACGCCAGCACAATGCCCAACGGCAAGGCGCCGGCGATGCCGACGGTGGCGATAACCAGGGTCAGCATCAGGCCGCCCCACTGGCTGGTGGCCACGTTGGTCAGGCCGAAGACGCCGCCATGCAGCAGGCAGTAGGCGATGATCGGGTACAGCACCAGGAAGCTCAGGCCGTAGACCGCCTTGCGATGGAAACGCGAGATGAACAACGGCGCCACGCCAACGATGGCCAGCCACACGGTCAGGTCAACACGCCAGCGCAGGTCGCCGGGGTAGTAGCCGTACATGAACTGCCCGAAGCGCTGTTGGATAAACACCCAGCAGGCGCCTTCCTTGGTGCAATCGGCGCGCGTGGTCCCGACCCAGTTGGCGTCGAGGATGGCCCAGTGCAGGATCGGCGGCACGATCAGGTAGATCAGGTAGAACGCCAACAGCGTCAGCAAGGTGTTGAGCCAGCTGGAAAACAGGTTGGCGCGCATCCATGCCATCGGCCCGAAGACTTTGTTCGGTGGCGGCATATCAGGTTTGAAAGTATGCGAAGTCATGTGCGTTTCCTCACCGCTCGATCAGCGCAATGCGCTTGTTGTACCAGTTCATCAGCAGGGAAATGCTGATGCTGATCGCCAGGTACACGCTCATGGTGATGGCAATAACCTCGATGGCCTGGCCGGTCTGGTTGAGCACCGTGCCGGCAAACAGCGAAACCATTTCCGGGTAACCGATACCGGCGGCCAACGACGAGTTTTTCGCCAGGTTCAGGTATTGGCTGGTCAGCGGCGGAATGATCACCCGCAAGGCCTGCGGGATGATGACCTTGCGCAGCGTCGGCCCAGGGCGCAGGCCCAGGGAGCGCGCCGCTTCGGTCTGGCCGTGGCTGACGGACTTGATGCCCGAACGCACGATCTCGGCAATAAACGCTGCCGTGTAGACGGTAAGCGCCAGGGTCAACGCGAGCAGTTCGGGGATCAATACCCAGCCGCCGACGAAGTTGAAACCTTGCAGCTTAGGCATTTCCCAGTGCAGCGGCGCGCCGAAGATCAAGGCGCACAACGCCGGGATCAGGATAAACAGCGCCAGGCCCGCCCAGAACTTGTGGAACGGCACACCGGTGGCTTCAAAGCGCTTGTTGGCCCAGCGCGCCATCAGCACGATTGCCACGATGGCGACCACGACGCTGACCACGAATGGCCAGAAACCATCGGCGGCAATCGCTGCCGGCATGTTCAGGCCACGGCTGCTGACAAAGAAGGTGTCGCCGAAGTTATGGCTGTTGCGCGGCCCCGGCATGGTCAGGAATACCGCGAAGTACCAGAACAGGATCTGCAGCAGCGGCGGAATGTTGCGGAACACTTCCACATACACCGTCGCCAGCTTGTTGATCATCCAGTTGGGCGACAGCCGCGCCACGCCGATGATGAAACCGAGCAGGGTCGCCAGGACCACACCGATCACGGTCACCAGCAAAGTGTTGAGCAAACCGATCACAAAGACCCGGGCATAGCTGTCCGATTCGGTGTAGTCGATCAGGTGCTGCGCGATGCCAAAGCCGGCACTGCGCTCAAGAAAGTCGAAACCCGAGGTAATGCCCCGGTGTTGCAGGTTGGTCTGGGTATTGTTGAAGAGGTACCAGCCCAGCGAGATCACCGCCACAATCGTGATGATCTGGAAGAGCCACGCACGCACTTTGGGATCGCTGAAGCTGAGCTTCTGCTTTGGTGCGCCGATTTGATTTTGCATGAAGTGCCCCGGAAATAATGGAACAGAACATCACCCGGTGGTTGGCCCACCGGGTGATAGAACCATCAGCGATCAGCGCACAGGTGGTGCGTATTGAATGCCACCGTTGGTCCACAGTGCGTTCAAGCCACGGTCGATTTCCAGTGGGGTGCTTTTGCCGAGGTTTTTCTCGAACACTTCACCGTAGTTACCGACCTGCTTGACGATCTGTACGACCCAGTCTTTCTTCACTTTCAGGTCTTTGCCGTATTCGCCGTCAGCACCGAGCAGACGCGCAACGTCCGGGTTCTTGGTGGACTTGGCTTCAGCTTCGACGTTTTTCGAGGTGATACCGGCTTCTTCAGCGTTGAGCATGGCGTAGCCAACCCAGCGCACGATGGCCAGCCACTCGTCGTCGCCGTTACGCACGACCGGGCCCAGTGGTTCTTTGGAAATGGTTTCCGGCAGTACCACGTAGTCTTTCGGCGAGGCCAGCTTGCTGCGCTGTGCGTAGAGTTGGGACTTGTCGGAGGTCAGCACGTCGCAACGACCGGATTCCAGCGACTTGGCGCTTTCATCGGAGGTGTCGAAGGTGATCGGGGTGTATTTGAGGTTGTTGGCGCGGAAGTAGTCGGAAACGTTCAGCTCAGTGGTGGTACCGGCCTGGATGCAGATGGTTGCACCGTCCAGTTCCTTGGCACTTTTCACGCCCAGCTTGTTGTTAACCAGGAAGCCAACGCCATCGTAGTAGGTGATGAAGCCCGGGAATTTCAGGCCCATGCCCGCATCGCGAGAGCTGGTCATGGTGGTGTTACGCGACAGGATGTCGACTTCGCCGGATTGAAGCGCGGTGAAACGCTCCTTGGCGTTCAACTGGCTGAATTTGACCTTGGTTGCGTCACCGAAAACGGCAGCAGCTACAGCGCGGCAAACGTCAGCGTCGATCCCGAGGATCTTGCCACTGGCATCCGGCACCGAGAAACCCGGCAGGCCGTCACTCACGCCACATTGTACGAAGCCTTTCTTCTGCACAGCGTCCAGGGTGGCGCCGGCTTGGGCAAAACCACTGACACCCAGTACAGCGGCCGCGCTTACGATGGCCAGGGTGGATTTCAATACCTTCATTCAAACCTCCAGTTTTGCTCTTGTTGTGTCGGAGCTCCAACCTCAGCGCACCCTTATGAGGCGATATCGACCCATGTTGGCTTTTTTTGGGGTCAAGCGGCATGAAGTTGTTGCAGTAATTCCAGTTGCTATCCCACAAGCGGCAGTCACTGATAGTGTTACCGTCCTAAGATAGTTCTGACATCGATCTACACATAGCAAGCCCCGTACCAGAGTGGTGGCTGAGTCGATTCAGCCCATGGTCAACAGTAAAACTTTCAAACTTGCGACATTCTCTTAACAAATGAACCTGTCGCGCACCGTTCCGATGCACCCAATCGGAGCGCACGCACATATATGGAGCAGACATGACCGAACCCTTGATTCTTCAGCCCGCCAAGCCCGCAGACGCCTGCGTTATCTGGTTGCATGGCCTGGGTGCCGATCGCTACGACTTCCTGCCGGTGGCCGAAGCGTTGCAGCAAACTTTGCTGACCACACGCTTTGTACTGCCCCAGGCACCGACCCGTCCGGTGACTATTAATGGCGGCTACGAGATGCCCAGTTGGTACGACATCAAGGCCATGAGCCCGGCCCGCTCGATCAGCCTGGAAGAGCTGGAAACGTCGGCCAAAATGGTCACGGATTTGATCAAGGAGCAAAAAAGCAGCGGAATAGACGCTTCGCGGATTTTCCTCGCCGGTTTCTCGCAAGGCGGCGCCGTGGTCTTCCACACCGCGTTCCTGAAATGGCAGGGCTCGCTGGGTGGCGTCATCGCCCTCTCCACCTATGCGCCGACCTTCGGTGACGAGCTGGAAATTTCCGCCAGCCAGCAGCGGATTCCGGCCCTGTGCCTGCACGGCCAATACGATGACGTGGTGCAGAACGCCATGGGTCGCAGCGCCTACGAGCATTTGAAGAGCCGTGGTGTCACCGTGACATGGCAGGAATACCCAATGGGTCACGAAGTGTTACCACAGGAGATACACGACATAGGCACCTGGTTGGCCGCCCGCCTGGGCTGAAATCCATACATTATGTAGCCGTATGACAGACGCACTACGCCGCGCCCGATTCTTGCATTACACTGGCCGGCGTACATTCCTTAATCAATTAATGAGATCACCGTGCTCAAAGCACTTAAGAAGATGTTCGGCAAAAGCGAGGCTGAGCCGCTCGCGCCTGTTCCCAGTGCTCCTGCCCCCAAGCCCGGCCACCGCAACGACGGTAAACAGCCCGAGCGGACCGCACCTGTCGCCACGCCGAAGCCGCCTGCGGTGACACAGCCTGAACAGGTAAAACCGGCCGAGGTGGCGCCAACGCCTGCGCCTGCCCCCAAAGCCCCGCGCCGCGAGCGCGCACCCAAACCGCCCGTGACGCCATGGAAACTCGAAGACTTCGTCGTCGAGCCCCAGGAAGGCAAAACCCGCTTCCACGATTTCAAACTGGCCCCGGAACTGATGCACGCCATCCAGGACCTGGGTTTCCCGTACTGCACGCCGATCCAGGCGCAGGTGCTGGGCTTCACCCTGGCGGGCAAAGACGCCATCGGCCGCGCCCAGACCGGCACCGGCAAGACCGCTGCGTTCCTGATCTCAATCATCACCCAGTTGCTGCAAACGCCGCCGCCCAAAGAGCGCTACATGGGTGAGCCGCGCGCACTGATCATCGCGCCGACCCGCGAGCTGGTGGTACAGATTGCCAAGGACGCCGCCGACCTGACCAAGTACACCGGCCTCAACGTCATGACGTTCGTGGGCGGCATGGACTTCGACAAACAGCTCAAGCACCTCGAAGCGCGTCACTGCGACATCCTGGTCGCCACGCCGGGCCGCCTGCTCGACTTCAACCAGCGCGGCGACGTGCACCTGGACATGGTCGAAGTGATGGTGCTGGACGAAGCCGACCGCATGCTCGACATGGGCTTCATCCCGCAAGTGCGTCAGATCATTCGCCAGACCCCGCCGAAAAACGAGCGCCAGACCCTGCTGTTCTCCGCGACCTTCACCGAAGACGTGATGAACCTTGCCAAGCAGTGGACCACCGACCCGTCCATCGTCGAGATCGAAGCGCTGAACGTCGCCAGCGAAAACGTCGAACAGCACATCTACGCCGTAGCCGGTGCCGACAAGTACAAGCTGCTTTACAACCTGGTCAACGACAACGGCTGGGAACGCGTAATGGTCTTTGCCAACCGCAAGGACGAGGTGCGCCGCATCGAAGAGCGCCTGGTGCGTGACGGCGTCAACGCTGCGCAACTGTCCGGCGACGTGCCACAGCACAAGCGCATCAAGACGTTGGAAGGTTTCCGCGAAGGCAAGATTCGCGTGCTGGTGGCCACCGACGTGGCCGGGCGCGGGATTCACATTGACGGCATCAGCCACGTGATCAACTTCACCCTGCCGGAAGTGCCGGACGACTACGTGCACCGTATTGGCCGTACCGGCCGCGCCGGGGCCGCGGGTGTGTCGATCAGCTTTGCGGGCGAGGATGATTCGTATCAGCTGCCGTCGATTGAGACCATGCTGGGCCGCAAGATCAGCTGCGAAACACCGCCGACGCATTTGTTGCGGGCTGTAGAGCGTAAACGCCCTTAAAATGTGGGAGCGGGCTTGCTCGCGAATGCGGTCTGTCAGTTAAAGATGTACTGACTGATACACCGCTTTCGCGAGCAAGCCCGCTCCCACATTTGGATCTCCATCTATTTCCAGCGATCCGCCGCTGCGTGATCACTGCCCCGCCCTTCCACCCAGCGCGTGCCTTCCGGCGTGTTTTCTTTCTTCCAGAACGGCGCACGCGTCTTCAGGTAGTCCATCACAAACGCACAGGCATCAAACGCCGCCTGGCGATGCGCGCTGGCGGCAGCCACGAAAACAATCGGCTCGCCCGGTTCAAGCGCGCCGATCCGGTGCAGCACTTCCAGCTTGAGCAATGGCCAACGCTGTTCGGCCTCGACCGTTATCTTGGCCAGGGCTTTTTCAGTCATGCCAGGGTAGTGCTCAAGAAACATCCCCGACACATCCCGCCCGTCATTGAAGTCGCGCACATAGCCGACAAAACTCACCACCGCGCCTACGCCGACATTCGCCGCGTGCATTGCATTGACTTCGAAGCCTGGGTCAAACGCCTCGGCCTGAACACGAATGGCCATGCTCAGCCTCCGGTTACGGGCGGGAAAAACGCAACTTCATCACCGGCCTGCACCGGCTCATCGAGGCCACACAGCTCCTTGTTGCGCGCGCACATCAGGCTGGTTTCATTGAGCACCGCAAACTCCGGGTCAGCGGCCAGCGCCAGGCGCACGGCATCGACGGTGGCGAAATCGCCCTCCATCTCCAGCGAATCAAAGCCCACCGCCTCGGCGTAGCGGGCAAAAAACAATACGTTGATGCTCATGCCTGGTCCGCCTTGAAATGCCCACTTTTGCCGCCGAGTTTTTCCAGCAGACGGATGCTTTCGATGGTCATGCCACGGTCCACCGCCTTGCACATGTCGTAGATCGTCAGTGCAGCGACGCTGGCGGCGGTCAGTGCTTCCATCTCCACGCCGGTCTGGCCGCTGAGTTTGCAGCGCGCCAGGATACGCACGGCGTCCACGCCCTCGGCACTCAGCTCGACCTTGACGCCGGTGAGCATCAGCGGGTGGCACAGCGGGATCAAATCACTGGTTTTTTTGGCGGCCTGGATCCCGGCAATGCGGGCCACGGCAAACACGTCGCCCTTGGGGTGGACGCCGTCGACAATCATTTTCAGGGTCTCGGGCAGCATGCGCACCCGCGCTTCGGCCACCGCCTCACGGAACGTCACGGCTTTGTCGGTGACGTCTACCATATGGGCACGACCTTGGGAATCGAGATGAGTCAGCACAGGGATACTCCTGATCAGGAGGCCCGATTGTAAACCCAACACAGATCAAATGTGGGAGCGGGCTTGCTCGCGAAGGCGGTGTGTCAGCCAATACAGATATCGACTGAATCACCGCTTTCGCGAGCAAGCCCGCTCCCACATGGTTTGGTGGGTTATAGATGCGACTCGGCGTACTCGGCCAGAATCGAACGAGGAACACCCTGCAGCGCAATGTGCACGCCGTTCGGGAAGTCTTTGAAGCGTTCCGTCAGGTAAGTCAGCCCGGAGCTGGTCGCGGACAGGTAAGGGGTGTCGATCTGTGCCAGGTTGCCCAGGCACACCACTTTGGAACCGGCACCGGCACGGGTGATGATGGTTTTCATCTGGTGCGGCGTCAGGTTCTGGCATTCATCGATCAAAATCAGGCTTTGCTGGAAGCTGCGACCTCGGATGTAGTTGAGGGATTTGAACTGCAACGGCACTTTGCTGAGGATGTAATCGACGCTGCCATGGGTGTTTTCGTCATCCATGTGCAAGGCTTCGAGGTTATCGGTGATAGCGCCCAGCCACGGCTCCATTTTTTCCGCTTCGGTGCCGGGCAGGAAGCCGATTTCCTGGTCCAGGCCCTGCACGCTGCGGGTGGCGATAATGCGGCGATAACGCTTGGTCACCATGGTCTGCTCGATGGCGGCAGCCAGGGCGAGGATGGTTTTCCCCGAGCCTGCGGCGCCGGTCAGGTTGACCAGGTGAATGTCCGGGTCGAGCAGCGCGTACAGCGCCAGGCTCTGGTAGATGTCACGCGGTTTCAGGCCCCAGGCTTCCTGGTGCAACAGGGGTTCCTGATGCAGGTCGAGGATCAGCAGCTTGTCGACCTGGATCTCTTTGATCCAGCCCACAAAACCCTGTTCGTCGATAATGAATTCATTGATGTGCACGGCCGGCAGGTTGTCGATCAACTGCACCTGATGCCAGGTGCGGCCATGGTCCTGACGGGTTTCGACCTTGCTGACCAGGTCCCAGAAGGAGCCGGTCACGGTGTGATAACCACGCGACAGCATCGACACGTCGTCGACAAGCTGGTCGGTGCTGTAGTCCTCGGCAGCGATCCCACACGCTCGTGCCTTGAGGCGCATATTGATGTCTTTGGTCACCAGCACCAGGCGCAAGTCCTTGTCACGCGCGTGCAGGTCGATCAATTGGTTGATGATTTTGTTGTCGTTGAGGTTTTCCGGCAGCAGGCTGTTGGGCTCGCTGCGCTTGCTCATCAGAATCGACAGCAAGCCCTTGGGCCCGCTTTTGCCACGCTGGATCGGCACGCCGACCTCAACGTCCTCGGGTGAGGCTTCGCCCAGGGTCTTGTCGATCAGGCGGATGGCCTGGCGGCATTCGGCGGCAACGCTGTGGTGCCCGCTTTTGAGTTTGTCGAGCTCCTCAAGCACGATCATCGGGATGGCGACGTGGTGTTCTTCGAAATTAAGCAGTGCGTTTGGATCGTGGATCAATACGTTGGTATCAAGCACATAAAGGATTGGCTGGTCGGAAGAAGGGTTACGTCCATGATCATCCATACTCGGTCACCTTTGTGGGAGCCAGTCGACGCAATACCACAACAGTGCTGCGCCTCGATTCGACCACCGACTGCACCTGAGTGACGTCAAGTGCAGTGCCCACATGAGGAGTCTTGGAAGACGCCACCTGTGTTGCAGGTTTCGGCGATCTGACTTCGTAATACCGCAAAAACCATGACAGGAAAAAGCACTTTGACGCTTTTTTGAAGTTTATTTTTCAGGATGACGAATAGCACTAGCCGAGTGCCAGCCACCCCGTTAAAGTCGGAAGTCCGCCTGCATCGAAATGTCGCACAAAATCACCCCAAAAATGCCTCATCCCCAACAGGGCCGGGCACCTCAGCTTTTTCAGCGAAACGCCTCCCGGCAGTCCTGCCAACCCAGCCCACTTTGCGCCGTTGCCTGCAGCAACATCGGCAATGCGACCCGTGCCTTGTCCTGGGTGTCGTGAAACACAATCACGCCTTTGCGCCACAGCAACATCAATGTCAGCACCCGTTGCGCCGACTCATCGGCCTTGAGTTTGCCCGGCTCGTCCTGGGAATCGATGTCCCACAACGCCACCTGTAAACCCTGGGACTGGAAGAAGCCCTGGCTGTCGGCACGGCGCTGGCCATACGGCGGGCGAAACAGCGGCACGTAGTTTTCCGGCATCAGGTTCTGCGCCAGTGATGCACTGCGGGTGATCGAGCTTTGCCAGTCGACCCAATGGCTGTGGGAACGATACTGCCAGCCCTGAGTGCCTACACACTGGCCTTGGTACAACGCCTGCACATCGGCGGCGGAACTGCGCTCCACGCGAGTCTGCAGGCTGCTGCCGAGGGCGAAGAAGGTGGCGTTCATCTTCTGCTTGCGCAGGTAATCGGTGAGCCAGTCGGTATTGCCGCTGACCGGTGCCGGGCCGCCGTCGAAGGTCAGCAGGAACAGGCGGTCGTTGAATTCATCGCCATTGCGCTCGTGATCGCCGAAACGCAGCACTTCACTGCCGATCTGCGGGAACAGCGCGGCTTTGCGCAGCAGTTCGTCGAGGTAGCGTTCGTGGAAATTATGGCTGGGGCCGGCCCAGCCTATATAGAAGGAATTGTCGCTGACCTGGAACTTGCCGGCCTGTTCGCGCAGGTCGTCCATGTTTTCCACCAGGTAGCAGAACGAGGCGTCTTCTTCACAGCTTTGCTGGGCGAAGGTGTAGTTTTCCAGCAGGCGCTGCCAGAGCTGGCGACGCAGGTCGTCGATGGCGGCCAGGTTGATGATCTTCAGGCCCAGGCGTTGCTTGAGCGCGGTTTCGTCCTGGTTCTCGCTGGCCAGCAGGCTGTGGGCGAACATCAGGATTTCGGCGCGCGAGGCCACGTCGAACAGCACCGGGCTGCTGAGCTTCTCCGGCCAGGTGCCGCGGTCCAGGCTGGCCACCTCCACCGGCGCCGCATTGGCGGTCAGGCATAACAGGCAAGCTGATAATAAAAGCGCAATTCGCACCTAGGGTCTCCCTCTCCAGAGTCACCGCCCATCATAGCGGATCGTGCCTATCGCCATCATAGGTGGAGTCAAAAGCCCCAACCCCCTAGAATCCCCCCACGTTTAAAGGAGCCAAGTTCATGCTGATGGTGATTTCCCCCGCCAAAACCCTCGATTTCGAGTCCAAGCCGGTAACCCCGCGCTTCACCCAGCCGCAATACCTCGACCACTCCCAGGAGCTGATCGAACAATTGCGTGAACTGAGCCCGGCGCAAATCAGCGAATTGATGCACGTCTCCGACAAGATCGGCGGCCTCAACGCCGCGCGCTTCGGCAGCTGGACACCGGCGTTCACGCCGGAGAACGCCAAGCAGGCCCTGCTGGCCTTCAAGGGCGACGTCTACACCGGCCTCAACGCCGAGACCTTCAGCGACGCCGACTTCAGCTATGCCCAAGACCACCTGCGCATGCTCTCGGGCCTGTACGGCCTGCTGCGCCCTCTGGACTTGATGATGCCGTACCGCCTGGAAATGGGCACCAAACTGCCCAACGCCCGTGGCAAAGACCTCTATGCCTTCTGGGGCACCCGTATCAGTGAATGGCTCAACGAGGCACTCGCCGAGCAAGGTGATGACGTGCTGCTCAACCTGGCTTCCAACGAGTACTTCTCGGCGGTCAAGCGCACGGCGCTGAACGCGCGCATCATCAATACCGAGTTCAAGGACCTGAAGAACGGCCAGTACAAGATCATCAGCTTCTACGCTAAGAAAGCGCGGGGCATGATGAGCCGCTTCGTGATCGAAGAGCGCATCAACGACCCGGCCAAGCTCAAGCAGTTTGATGTACAGGGCTATCGCTTCAATGCGGAGCAGTCCAAGCCGGATAATCTGGTGTTCTTGCGCGATCACGCACCAGAGTAAGGCCTGGCTCCGCTC
>NZ_JACAPL010000003.1:852434-898709 GCF_013385735.1 Pseudomonas sp. D2002
CCGCTCCCACATTTTTGTCTGCATTCCAATGACAGAATCGTCATTTATTTGGCGTCAAAAAACATCCTGACGCATTCCTAACGAATCTTTCACTCGACATTTCAGAAATTTTTTCGTAGTGGCACCACTTTTTTTAAAAGGTAGTGGCACAAAACTATCCCTGCGCGCCAACTCCCTATAACTACTGGCCCAAATAGCAAGTGCTATCAGTATAGTACCAGTGCCATCTTTTCTAATATTTCAAGAAATTTCCGGAAACAGGATGAGTGGCCAGGAACTTCACTCCAAAGCACCGCTCATACCACCGGTAACGAAATTCTCTGTTGCTGTAAGAGATGACTTACATGACCGACCAATGGAAGTAGCAAAGTTGTCACATACACTTTGACTGCGTGGTCATATTACCAACCGATTAGTTAAGAGCGGCGACAAGGATGAATTGCCACCCACTATAAGGCCAAGGCTCAGCTTCCCCTAATGGGTCAGTGAGACAACCCAAGGCATTGATATTTAAAGGCTTGCCGCCTCTATCAACGCTCTGCGGCACTGGCGCCAGGCCCTTCTCCCAGGAAGGCCGGCTGCATTTCAGGGCAAGCCCCAATAACAAGACCATGTTTCGCACAACTTGAGTGCAATCGTTAGTCACTCGTTATTTAACATGCCTGCACACGGTAAGTCGGCGTCTATTCGCCTAACTTTCGTGGCAACAGTGACGCTTGCAAACATGAACTCCGGCCATCTAATTGGCATGATTAATATCGTCTTCAATGACAAAGAGGTAAATGCGATGCGCATCAGCATATTTGGTTTGGGTTACGTTGGCGCAGTCTGTGCCGGTTGCCTGTCTGCCCGTGGCCACGAAGTGGTCGGCGTGGACATCTCCCAGGAAAAGATTGACCTGATCAATGCGGGCAAATCGCCAATCGTTGAACCGGGTCTGGGTGAACTGTTGAGCCAAGGGATCGAGACCGGTCGACTGCGCGGTACTACCAACTTCGCCGAAGCCATCCGCGATACCGACTTGTCGATGATTTGCGTCGGCACGCCAAGCAAGAAAAACGGCGACCTGGAACTCAACTACATCGAATCGGTATGCCGCGAGATCGGTTTTGTCCTGCGTGACAAGACCACCCGCCACACCATCGTGGTGCGCAGCACCGTCTTGCCGGGCACTGTGGCCAATGTGGTCATCCCGATCCTCGAAGACTGCTCCGGCAAGAAAGCCGGCGTCGACTTCGGTGTTGCGGTCAACCCGGAATTCCTGCGTGAATCCACCGCCATCGCCGACTACGACCTGCCACCGATGACCGTCATCGGCGAGTTCGACAAAGCCTCCGGCGATGTCCTGCAGGCGCTGTACGAAGAACTCGACGCACCGATCATCCGCAAGGACATCGCCGTTGCCGAAATGATCAAGTACACCTGCAACGTGTGGCACGCCACCAAGGTGACCTTCGCCAACGAAATCGGCAACATCGCCAAGGCTGTCGGCGTCGATGGCCGCGAAGTGATGGAAGTGGTCTGCCAGGACAAGACCCTCAACCTGTCCCAGTACTACATGCGCCCAGGCTTCGCGTTCGGCGGCTCGTGCCTGCCAAAAGACGTGCGTGCCCTGACCTACCGCGCCAGCTCCCTGGACGTGGAAGCGCCGCTGCTCAACTCGCTGATGCGCAGCAACGAGTCCCAGGTGCAGAACGCCTTCGACATCGTCGAAAGCCACGACAAACGCAAAGTCGCCCTGCTGGGCCTGAGCTTCAAGGCCGGCACCGATGACCTGCGCGAAAGCCCATTGGTGGAACTCGCGGAAATGCTGATCGGCAAGGGCTACGACCTGAGCATCTACGACAGCAACGTCGAGTACGCCCGTGTTCACGGCGCCAACAAGGACTACATCGAGGGCAAGATCCCGCACGTGTCGTCCCTGCTCAACTCGGACTTCGACGATGTGATCAACAACTCCGACGTGATCATCCTCGGCAACCGCGACGAGAAATTCCGTGCCCTGGCGCATAACGCCCCGCACGGCAAGCAAGTGGTCGACCTGGTGGGCTTCATGTCCAAGGCCACCAGCGTGACCGGCCGCACCGAAGGCATTTGCTGGTAACAGCAACGGCAAGTTTCAGGCTGCAAGCGCACCAATCCCCAGCGCTTGCAGCCTGGAGCCTTCTTCACCTTCGGATGACGCTTATGTCCAAGTTAAAACACGTACTGCTCCAATCTGCCGGCTGGCTGTTCTTCTTGAGCCTGCTGATGGGACTCGCCCTGCTCTTACCGGCGAGTACGTTCGACTCCGAGTCGAAGAATTTTATTTTCCTGATTGGCGCCGTCGGTATCTGGCGCTACTCGATGGGTGCTACGCATTTCTTTCGCGGCATGCTGTTCCTGTACGTGGTCTACCCGCACCTGCGCCGTAAAGTGCGCAAGTTGGGCAAGTCGGCGGACCCGTCCCATGTGTTCCTGATGGTCACCAGTTTTCGTATCGATGCACTGACCACCGCACAGGTTTACAGCTCGGTCATTCGCGAGGCCATCGAATGCGGCTTCCCGACCACCGTGGTCTGCTCGCTGGTGGAAATGTCCGATGAGCTGCTGGTGAAAAGCCTGTGGGAACGCATGAACCCACCGGAACACGTGAAGCTCGATTTCGTACGCATCGCCGGTACTGGCAAGCGCGACGGCCTGGCCTTTGGCTTCCGCGCCATCTCCCGCCACCTGCCGGACGACCGTGCCGTGGTGGCAGTGATCGATGGCGACACCGTGCTCGCCGAAGGCGTAGTGCGCAAAACCGTGCCGTGGTTCCAGCTGTTCGGCAATGTCGGCGGCCTGACCACCAACGAGTTCTGCGAAGTGCGCGGCGGCTACATCATGAGCGAATGGCACAAGCTGCGCTTCGCCCAACGCCACATCAACATGTGCTCCATGGCCCTGTCCAAGCGCGTGCTGACCATGACCGGGCGCATGTCGGTGTTCCGTGCCAGCGTGGTCACCGACCCGGGCTTTATCGCCGACGTGGAAAGCGACTCGCTGCAACACTGGCGCCTGGGCCGCTTCAAGTTCCTGACCGGCGATGACAAGTCCAGCTGGTTCAGCCTGATGCGCCTTGGCTACGACACCTTCTACGTGCCGGACGCCGCGATCAACACCGTGGAACACCCGCCGGAAAAGAGCTTTATCAAGGCCAGCCGCAAGCTGATGTTCCGCTGGTACGGCAACAACCTGCGCCAGAACTCCCGCGCCCTGGGCCTGGGCGTGCGTCGGCTCGGCCTGTTCACCAGCGTGGTGTTGTTCGACCAGCGCGTGTCGATGTGGACCTCCCTGCTCGGCCTGACTGTGGCAATCATCGCCACCTTCAAGTACGGCGGCGCGTTCATCCTCGCGTACCTGCTGTGGATCGGCATCACCCGCCTGATCCTGACCCTGCTGCTGTCGTGCTCCGGCCACAAGATCGGCCCGGCGTACCCGGTGATTCTCTATTACAACCAGATCATGGGCGCGCTGGTGAAGATCTACGTGTTCTTCCGCCTTGATCAACAGTCCTGGACCCGCCAGGACACCAAACTGACCCGCGATTTGGCCAGCTTTCAACGTTGGTTCAACACCTGGTCGTCTCGGACCATGACCTTCTCCGCCGGCAGCATTTTCGTCGCCGTGTTGCTGATGATGGTCTGACCCTGCCAAGCCTGAATTAACTAGGAACTACACACCATGAATAGCCAAGTAAACGCCAACGTTGTCCACGAGTCCGAAGCCCAGCGCCAACATGCCCGGGTGAAAATCCCGGCCAAGCTGCGCTTCTTCAACACCGACCGTACCCAGACCGAAGCGCGGGTGATCGACCTGTCCGCCGGTGGCCTGGCGTTCACCGCCACCCAGCCGTTGACCGTCGGTGAAGTGCACAAAGGCCGCCTGCAATTCGTCATCGATAACCTCGGCCTGGCCATGGACGTAGAGCTGCAGATTCGCTCCTACGACCGCCAGACCGGCCGCACCGGTTGCCAGTTCCAGAACCTGGAACAACAAGACATCTCGACCCTGCGCCACTTGATCACCTCGCACTTGTCCGGCGACATCGTGACCATGGGCGACGTACTCGCCACCCTGCAACGCGACAACTTCACCAAGGCGCGCAAGGTCAAGGACGGCGGCAGCGGCATGACCGCGTTCGGTCGCCTGCGCGCCGTGGTGTTCAGCGCAGGTATTTTCATCGTCGGCCTCGCCGCATTCGGCTTTGTCTTCAAGTCGGTGTATGGCATGTACTTCGTCAGCCACGCCCAGGCCGGCCTGGTCAGCGTGCCGGGCATGAACGTGACGATGCCGCGCGACGGCACGGTGCAAAGCCTGCTCAAAGGTGACGCGGTCGCGGCCAAAGGCGCGCCACTGGCGACCTTCAGCACCAGCATGCTCGATGTGCTCAAGGGCCATCTGGACGAAGACCAACTGCAACCGGCCAAGGTTGAAGAGCTGTTCGGCAAGCAAATGACCGGTACCCTGACCTCGCCGTGCGATTGCGTGGTTGCCCAGCAAATGGTCGCCGACGGCCAGTACGCCAACAAGGGCGATGTGATCTTCCAACTGGTGCCACGCGGCAGCCTGGCCAACGTGGAAGCGCGCTTCACCTATCGCCAGTTCGCCGACGTTCGCCCAGGCACGCCGGTGAGCTTCCAGGTCGCCGACGAAGAACAGATCCGCACCGGCACCATCGTCAGCAGCACCAGCTTGAACAGCGCCGACCTGTCCTCCGACATCCGCGTGCAGATCAAGCCGGACGCACCGCTGGACAGCACCTACGCCGGCCGCCCGGTTGAAGTGACCAGCGACCGTGGCCCATCGCTGAACTGGCTGATCGACAAAGCCACGGCTCACGGTCTGTAAGCGAGGACATGCCTGTGATGACTCTCTCAAATACACTGCAAACACTGTGGGAGCGGGCTTGCTGTGGCGAGGGAGCTTGCTCCCGTTCGACAGCGCAGCTGGAGCCGGCTTTTTGGGGCTGCTTCGCACCCCAGCGCAAGCAAGCTTGCTCGCCACAACAAGCCCGCTCCCACATGGGTACTGCGGCTTTGCTGGCTGTTGCGGTCAGTCTCGCCGGTTGCGCCGGTCTACCCGACCAGCGCCTGGCCAACGAAGCCTTGAAGCGCGGCGACACCGTCACCGCCCAGCAGAATTACCAGCAACTGGCAGACCTGGGTTACAGCGAGGCCCAAGTCGGCCTAGCCGATATCCAGGTGACCACCCGCGACCCCGAGCAAATCCGCCAGGCCGAGGCCACCTACCGCGCCGCGGCCGATACCTCGCCCCGCGCTCAGGCGCGCCTGGGTCGCCTGTTGGTGGCCAAACCCGGCGCCACCGAGGCTGAGCAGCATGAAGCCGAAGGCCTGTTGAAAAAAGCCTTTGCCAATGGCGAAGGCAACACCCTGATTCCGCTGGCGATGCTGTACCTGCAATACCCGCACAGCTTCCCCAACGTGAATGCCCAGCAGCAGATCAGCAAATGGCAAGCGGCGGGTTACCCGGAAGCCGGTCTGGCCCAAGTGCTGCTGTACCGCACCCAGGACACCTACGACCAGCATCTGGATGACGTAGAGCGCATCTGCAAGGCCGCGCTGAACACCACCGACATCTGCTACGTCGAGCTGGCCACGGTCTACCAGAAAAAAGCCGAGCCGGAAAAACAGGCCGAACTGCTCAAGCAGATGGAAGCCGGTTACAGCCGTGGCACCGTCACCGCACAACGCGTCGACAGCGTCGCACGTGTCTTGGGTGATGCGACCCTAGGCAAAACCGACGAGAAAACCGCGCAAGCGCTGCTGGAAAAAATCGCCCCTGGCTACCCCGCTTCCTGGGTCAGCCTGGCGCAACTGCTCTACGACTTCCCCGAACTGGGCGACGTCGACCAGATGATGAAGTACCTGGACAACGGCCGCGCCGCCGACCAGCCGCGCGCCGAGCTGTTGCTGGGCAAGCTCTATTACGAAGGCAAGTGGGTGCCGGCCGACGCCAAGGCCGCCGAAGCGCATTTCGAAAAAGCCGTGGGCAAGGAAGTGGCCGCCGATTACTACCTCGGCCAGATCTACCGCCGGGGCTACCTGGGCAAGGTCTATTCGCAAAAAGCCCTCGACCACCTGCTGACCGCTGCGCGCAACGGCCAGAACAGCGCCGACTTCGCCATCGCGCAATTGTTTTCCCAAGGCAAGGGCACCAAGCCCGACCCATTGAACGCCTATGTCTTCAGTCAGTTGGCTAAAGCCCAGGACACGCCAGAGGCCAATGACTTGGCCACGCAGCTCGAAGCCCCGCTCACGCCGGAGCAACGCGCCGAAGGCCAACGCCTGGTGCAACAGGAACTGGCCGCGCGCGGCACCCTGGCCCAGAGCACGCTGCAACTGCACGCCCTGCAAGAAGAAGACGGCGAGGAATCCCTATGAAGCTCAACCCATTCGTCAAGGCCGGCATCGGCCTGACCTTCGCCCTGCTGTGGTCGTGCCCGACCCTGGCCGCGCTGACCGAAGCCAAGAACTTCGGCCTGGAAGTCAAAGCCACCGCACAGTCCGAAGACGACCGCGACCTCGGCACGCAGAAAGGCGGCGACGTCAACGGCATCGGCCTCGACCTGCGCCCGTGGGTCTACGGCGAAAGCGGCGCGTGGAGCGCCTACGCCATGGGTCAAGCGGTGACCTCCAGCGACATCATCGAGACCGACACCCTGCAACAGTCGGCCGATGACACCACCGAACAATCGAGCAACGACGACCGCAAAGCCAAGAAAAACTACCTGGCCCTGCGCGAGTTCTGGGTCGGCTACAGCGGCTTTACGCCCTACCCTGGCGAGATCCTCAAGTTCGGTCGCCAGCGCCTGCGCAATGACGACGGCCAATGGCGCGACACCAACATCGAAGCGCTGAACTGGACCTTCGACACCACCTTGCTCAAGGCCAATGTCGGCGCCGCCGAACGCTTCAGCGAATACCGCACCGACCTCAAGGAACTGTCGCCCAAGGACAAGGACCGCCAGCACTTCTACGCCGACGCCGCCTACCAGTGGACGCCGGGCCAGTGGATCGGCCTGCGCGGTCACCACACCCACGACGACGGCAAGCTCGACTACGCCGAACCGGGCGTGGCCACCGACCCGTTGGACAAACGCGAGAATGGCGACCTGACCTGGCTCGGCATCGAAGCCAACAGCGACGCCTACAACTGGCGCAACACCAACACGGTCAACTACTGGGCCAGCGTCACCGGCATGAAAGGCGACCGCGACACGGTCAACGCCCTGAACAAAGACGGCAGCCGCCCAACCGAAGCCAAGCGCAGCGACGACGTGAGTGGCTGGGCCACCGACCTCGGCATTCGCCTGCGTCTGGACCCGCAGTGGCAAGTCGGCGCGGCTTACTCCCGCGCGAGCGCCAACTACGAGCAGAACGGCCTGCAAAGCAACCGTTCGAACTGGACCGGCACCCAGTCCCGCGTGCACCGCTTCGGCGAGGCGTTTCGCGGCGAAATGAACAACATGCAGTCGATGAGCCTGTTCGGTTCCTGGCAGCTGCGCGAGGACTACGACGCCAGCCTGGTCTACCACAAGTTCTGGCGCGTCGACGGCAACAAGCCGGTGGGCAGCAACGGCATCGATGCCGTGCAGAACAACACCGACGACGTGACCGGCGCGATCCTGTCCAGCACTTCCCTGCCGCTCGAAGACGGCAAGAAAGACCTGGGCCAGGAGATGGACCTGGTGGTCACCAAGTACTTCAAGAAAGGCCTGCTGCCGGCCGCGCTCAGCCAGTCGATCGACGAACCCTCGGCGCTGGTGCGCTTTCGTGCCGGCGTGTTCAAGCCGGGTGATGCGTATGGCAGCCAGGTCGACTCGTACATGCATCGCGCCTTTGTCGACGTGATCTGGAAGTTCTGATGGGAGCCTGCGCAATGATTCCTCAAAAATTGCTGGTTGCCGCGATGCTGATGGCCAGTGCCACAGCGTTTGCCGACACCCCGCAGCAGGGCAAGGCGCCGACCATCGCCAAAGAACTGCAACAGGCCAAGACCTACACCATTTCCAGCCCGCCGACCGCGCCGCTGGAAATGGCCAAGCCCGCCCTGCCGGACCTGTCGGGCTACACCGGCGCGGCGATGGAAAAAAAGATCGTCAGAACCAAGCCGGGCAAAATCAGCATCCGCCGCATGATGCAGGAAGACGCGCTCAAGGACTTTATCGGCGGCGATAACAAGATGGCCGAATGGGTGGTGCGCCAGCACGGCATTCCCCAGGCGATCTTTGTCGACGACGGCTACATGAACCTCAAGGACCTGCTCGGCAAAGTGCCCAAGCAGTACTTCAGCGAAACCTCGCCGGGCGTGTTTTTGGCCAAGCTGCCGATTGTGGTCGGGCGCAAAGGCATCCTCGAAATCGACAAGAAAACCCAGGAGCTGCGCCTGTCGCAACAAGCCGGTTCGTTCCTGATCAACGACGGCCAGCTGTTTGTGCGTGACACCCGGATCACCGGCTGGAATGAAAAGACCAATGGCCCGGCACTGTTCCAGTCGCCCAAGGAATTCCGCCCGTTCCTGCTGGCCTGGGGCGGCACCGAGACCTACGTCGCCAACAGCAAGATGGCCAGCTTCGGCTACGCCAACAGTAAGTCGTACGGGGTGAGTATTTCCCAGTACACGCCGAACATGGCCAAGGTGCTCAAGCGCCCTGAGCCGACCGGCTGGATCGTCGATTCCGAGTTCTCGGACATGTGGTACGGCTTCTACTGCTACGAGACCACGGGCTTTGTGCTCAAGGGCAACACCTACAAAGACAACATCGTCTACGGCATTGACCCGCACGACCGTTCCCACGGCCTGATCATCGCCGACAACACCGTCTACGGCACCAAGAAGAAGCACGGCATCATCATTTCCCGTGAGGTGAACGACAGCTTCATCTTCAACAACCGCAGCTACGACAACAAGCTGTCGGGCCTGGTGATCGACCGTAACAGCGTCAACAACCTGATCGCCGACAACGAGATCTACCGCAACCACACCGACGGCATCACGCTGTATGAAAGCGCCGACAACCTGCTGTGGGGCAACAAGGTGATCGCCAACCGTCGCCACGGCATTCGTATCCGTAACAGCGTGAACATCCGCCTGTACGAGAACACCTCAATGGCCAACGGCCTGACCGGCGTGTACGGCCACATCAAGGATTTGACCGACACCGACCGCGACATCGCCCTCGACCCGTTCGACGCCAAGGTCTCGCTGATCGTGGTTGGCGGTGAATTGGCGGGTAACGGCAGCGGGCCGCTGTCGATCGACTCGCCACTGAGTGTCGAGCTGTACCGCGTGTCGATGCTCGCGCCGACCAAATCCAGCGGTATCAGCTTCAACGGCGTGCTGGGTGATCGGCAGGAAGAAATTCTCGACCTGTTGGTGCGCCAACAGAAAGCCGTGCTGATCGACCCTGTCGAACGCCAGACCGAAATGCAGGACTGAGGATGACCCTTATGCACCCACACATGATCAAACTGCTGAGCCTCTCGGGTCTGACCCTCGGCCTGCTGGCGGCCAGCCAAGGCGTACGCGCCGATGAAATCAAGGCGCCGACCTTTACCGCCGAACCGTGCTGCAGCCTGTGCCCCGCCGCCCATGACGCGAAGAACTACACCACGCGTTACCAGCAGAACTTCACCACCCTGGTGCAGGCGCAGGGCGACTGGCTGTTCCGAACCCAGGAAGATTTGCGCACCGAATTCGACACCAGCCCCGCCGGCTACAAACGCATGCAACAGCTGCACGATGCGTTCAAGGCCAAGGGCGTGGAACTGGTGGTGGTCTACCAGCCGACCCGTGGCCTGGTGAACCGCAACAAGCTCAACCCGGAAGAAAAAGCCAAGTTCGATTTCGACAAGGCACTGGGCAACTACAAGACCATGCTCGGCCGTTTCGCCAAGATGGGTTACGTGGTGCCGGACCTCTCGCCGCTGACAGACGAGCAACTGCCGGATGAACTGCCGGCCCACGATTTCTACTTCCGTGGCGACCAACACTGGACACCTTACGGCGCCCAGCGCACGGCAAAAATCGTCGGTGCCAAAGTCCGTGCGATGCCTGAGTTCGCGGATATTCCCAAGCGTGAGTTCGAAACCAAGCGCTCCGGGCGCATGGGCAAGACCGGCACCTTGCACAACATGGCCGGGCAACTGTGCGGCACCAGCTACGCGATCCAGTACATGGACCAGTTCACCACCGAACCCAAGGGCGAAGCCGGTGACGGCGACCTGTTCGGCGATTCGGGCAACCCGCAGATTACCCTGGTCGGCACCAGCCACAGCGGCAAGAACTACAACTTTGCCGGTTTCCTGGAACAGGAAATCGGTGCCGACATCCTCAACGTCGCCTTCCCTGGCGGTGGTCTCGAAGGCTCGATGATCCAGTACCTGGGCAGCGACGAATTCCAGAAAACCCCGCCGAAAATTCTGATCTGGGAATTTTCGCCGCTGTACCGCCTCGACCAGGAGACCATCTACCGCCAGATGATGTCGCTGCTCGACAACGGCTGCGAAGGCAAGACCGCGCAGATGAGCGCCAGCACGACGTTAAAACCCGGCAAGAACGAATTGCTGGTCAACAGTTCGAACAAAGACCTGCGTAACAG
The DNA here is from genome assembly GCF_013385735.1 of Pseudomonas sp. D2002. NCBI lineage: Bacteria > Pseudomonadati > Pseudomonadota > Gammaproteobacteria > Pseudomonadales > Pseudomonadaceae > Pseudomonas > Pseudomonas sp. D2002. The sequence continues at coordinate 863,080 of NZ_JACAPL010000003.1, forward strand.
CAGTCACCAGGTCGACATCCGCTTCGCCGACCCGTCGGTGAAAACCCTGCAAGCCACCCTCTGGTACATGAACGGGCGCCACGAGGACATCAAGATCGAGAAACCCGAAACATCCGATACAGACGGGCGTTTCGCCTTTGAACTGCGCACCGATGAAGACTGGGCCTCGCAGAATTTGCTGGCCGTGGAAGTGCAGGGCCCCGAAGCGGGCGCTGCCGCGCAGAAAGTCGAAGCGAAAATTTGCACACGCAACGTATTCCCTGCCGGCGGTCAACAGACTGCTTCAGTGCCGTGAATTAAGTATGCAATGAGGTTACCTATGCAGAAGTTATTGATCCCATCGTTACTGGGCCTGGCGATATTCGCCGGCGCAGCCAACGCCGCCGCGCCACTGCGCCCGCCCCAGGGTTATTTTGCCCCGGTGGAAGCGTTCAAGACCGGCGACTTCAAGAATGACTGCGACGCCATGCCGGCGCCGTACACCGGCTCGCTGCAATTTCGCAGCAAGTACGAAGGTTCGGACAAAGCCCGTTCCACCCTGAATGTGCAATCCGAAAAAGCCTTTCGCGACAGCACCGCCGACATCACCAAGCTGGAAAAAGACACCAGCAAGCGCGTGATGCAGTTCATGCGCGACGGTCGTCCGCAGCAACTGGAATGCACCCTGAACTGGCTTACAAGCTGGGCCAAGGCGAATGCGTTGATGTCCAAGGACTTCAACCACACCGGCAAGTCCATGCGCAAATGGGCGTTGGGCAGCATGGCCTCGGCCTATGTACGCCTGAAGTTTTCCGACTCGCACCCGCTGGCCAACCACCAGCAGGAATCGCAGTTGATCGAAGCCTGGTTCAACAAGCTGGCCGATCAGGTGGTGAGCGATTGGGACAACCTGCCGCTGGAAAAAACCAACAACCACTCCTACTGGGCTGCCTGGTCGGTGATGGCGACGTCCGTCGCCGTCAACCGTCGCGACCTGTTTGACTGGGCCGTGAAGGAATACAAAGTCGGCGCCAACCAGGTCGATGACCAGGGCTTTTTGCCCAACGAATTGAAGCGTCAGCAACGGGCCTTGTCGTACCACAACTACGCGCTGCCACCGCTGTCGATGATCGCCAGTTTTGCCTTGGTCAACGGGGTGGACTTGCGCCAGGAAAACAACGGCGCGTTGAAACGCCTGGGCGACAAAGTGCTGGCCGGGGTCAAAGACCCGGAAATCTTCGAGAAGAAGAACGGCAAGGAACAGGACATGAAGGATCTCAAGGAGGACATGAAGTTCGCCTGGCTTGAACCCTTCTGCACCCTCTACACCTGCGCCCCGGATGTGCTCGAACGCAAGCATGGCATGCAGCCGTTCAAGACCTTCCGACTGGGCGGTGACCTGACCAAGGTCTACGACCCGACGCATGAGAAAGGCAACAAAGGCAACTAGCGGCTGATGATCGTTCCCACGCTCCGCGTGGGAATGCAGCCAGGGACGCTCTGCGTCCCAAAAGCGGACGCAGAGCGTCCAGTGAGGCATTCCCACGCAGAGCGGGGGAACGATCACAGCCTCCCCCGAAATCGTGGGGGGGTTTGGGGGGGCTCTGGCCCTTGACTGTCTGTTAAACATGGAGAGATCGGGATGGTTTTCTCGTCCAATGTGTTCCTGTTTCTGTTCTTGCCGATCTTTCTCGGCTTGTACTACTTGAGCGGGCAACGCTATCGCAACCTGCTGCTGCTGATTGCCAGCTATGTGTTCTACGCCTGGTGGCGAGTGGACTTCCTGGCGCTGTTCGCCGCCGTGACGCTGTGGAATTACTGGATCGGCCTCAAGGTCGGTGCCGCCGGCGTGCGCACCAAGCCGGCCCAGCGCTGGCTGTTGCTCGGCGTGGCAATCGACCTGTGCATCCTCGGCTACTTCAAGTACGCCAACTTCGGCGTCGACAGCATCAACGTGATGATGAAGTCGGCGGGCCTGGAGCCGTTCATTCTGACCCACGTGCTGTTGCCGATCGGGATCTCGTTCTACATCTTCGAGTCCATCAGCTACATCATCGACGTGTACCGCGGCGACACCCCGGCCACGCGCAACCTCATCGACTTTGCGGCGTTCGTGGCGATCTTCCCGCATTTGATTGCCGGCCCTGTATTGCGCTTTCGCGACCTGGCCGACCAGTTCAACAACCGCACGCACACCCTCGACAAGTTCTCCGAGGGCTGCACGCGGTTCATGCAGGGTTTCATCAAGAAAGTCTTTATCGCCGATACCCTGGCGGTGGTGGCCGACCATTGCTTCGCCCTGCAAAACCCCACTACCGGTGATGCCTGGCTCGGCGCGCTGGCCTACACAGCGCAGCTGTACTTCGACTTCTCCGGCTACAGCGACATGGCCATCGGTTTAGGCTTGATGATGGGTTTTCGCTTCATGGAAAACTTCAAACAGCCGTACATCAGCCAGTCGATCACCGAGTTCTGGCGCCGCTGGCACATCAGCCTGTCGACCTGGCTGCGTGACTACCTGTACATCACCCTGGGCGGCAACCGTAAAGGCACGCTGACCACCTACCGCAACCTGTTCCTGACCATGCTGCTCGGTGGCCTGTGGCATGGCGCGAACATCACCTACATCGTGTGGGGCGCCTGGCACGGCATGTGGCTGGCGATTGAAAAAGCCATCGGCCTCAACACCGCGCCGCGCAGCTTCAACGTGGTGCGCTGGGCCTTCACCTTCCTGCTGGTGGTGATGGGCTGGGTGATCTTCCGCTCGGAAAACCTGCACGTGGCCGGTCGTATGTACGGCGCGATGTTCAGCTTTGGCGAGTGGTCACTGTCGGAACTCAACCGCGCCAGCCTCACCGGCCTGCAAGTGGCAACCCTGGTGGTGGCATACGCAACGCTGGCGTTCTTCGGCCTGCGCGACTTCTACACCAATCGCCCTGCCGAGAAAGCCAAGCCGGCCGACCCGAGCCTGATCAAAGCGGTGCCTGGCGACAACCCGGACAGCATCCACCAGCCAGGCTTCACCGTCGGCCAGGACGCCGCCGTACAACCGGCCTACTGGACCGCTGACTGGCCACGCTACGCCATGCGCGCTGCGGTGCTGCTGCTGTTCGTGGCGTCGATTCTCAAACTGTCGGCGCAGAGTTTCTCGCCGTTCCTTTACTTCCAATTCTGAGGGAGCCGACCATGACCCGTTCATTCCGCGTCCTCTATATCGCGCTGTTCCTGCTGGTGCTGCTGGCCCTGGGCGCCTGGTCGCTGCGCAGTTTCTTCGGCTTCAGCACCAATGCCGACGCCACCGTGCTCAACGGCCGCTGGACCAAAGCCGTCGAGACGCACTACGACGACCAGTTCCCGATCAAGCGCATCGGCACCAACCTGTGGGCAGCGCTGGACTACAAGCTGTTCAACGAAGGTCGCCCTGGCGTGGTGCTGGGTCGCGATCACTGGTTGTACAGCGACGAGGAGTTCAACCCCATCGTCAACGAAGACCAGAACCTTGAGGGCAACTACGCGCTGGTCGAAGGCGTGCGCCAGAAGCTCAAGGCCCAAGGCATTCAATTGGTGATGGCCATCGTGCCGGCCAAGGTGCGCCTGTACCCGGAACACCTGGGTGACGTGAAACCGGCGAGCATCCACGCCAACCTGTACGAAGACTTCCACGCCCGTGTCGCGGCGGACAAGATCATCGCCCCGGACCTGCTCGGCCCGTTGCAACAGGCCAAGCTGGGCGGCACGCAAGTGTTCCTGCGCACCGACACGCACTGGACGCCGGACGGCGCCGAAATCGCCGCCAAGCAATTGGCCAAGACCATTGCTGAAAAAACGCCTTTGAGCGGCGAGCCGCAGCGCTTTGTCACCGAAGCGGAAAAGACCGAACCGCACAAAGGCGACCTGCGTCTGTTCCTGCCGCTGGACCCGTTGTTTGAAAACCTGATGCCGCCTAAAGAGCCGCTGCAAAAACGCGTCACGCACCTGGCTGAAAACAAAGGCGACGACGCCCTGTTTGCGGACAGTGAAACCCCGGTGGCACTGGTCGGTACCAGCTACAGCGCTAACCCCAACTGGAACTTCGTCGGCGCGCTCAAGCAAGCCTTGCACAGCGACGTCATCAACTACTCCGAAGACGGCCACGGCCCGATTCTGCCGATGCTCAGCTACCTGAAAAGCGACGACTTCAAGAACAGCCCGCCACAGGTGCTGATCTGGGAGTTCCCGGAACGTTATCTGCCCGTCAACAACGAAATCGGTGACGCCGACCCGCAGTGGGTTGCGCAGCTTAAACAAGCCGGTTCGCGCCAACAAAACATGGCAATCAACACCCCAGTTAAAAATCAAAAATCCGAGACGCCCGACCGGGCGCAAAACTGAAAGAGAGGTAACTCACATGACTTTCACTACAACTCCTCGTCGTCTCGCCAAGACTCTGGCCCTGGCTGCCGGTATGAGCATCGTGTCGATGTCCGCCTTCGCCGGTGGTGACGCCGCGCTTTACGGCCCAACCGCGCCAAAAGGTTCGAGCTTCGTACGTGTGTACAACGCTTCCAACCAGGAAGTCAGCGCCACCGTCGGCGCCACCAACCTCAGCGACGTTGCGCCACTGGCCAGCAGCGACTTCAGCTTTATGCCGGGCGGTGACTACAGCGCCAAGGTCGGCAGCCAGACCGTGCCGGTCAAACTCGCCGCCGATCACTACTACACCCTGGTCAACAGCGGCAGCGGCCAGCCACAGCTGATCGAAGAACCGCCGTTCAAGAACAAGCAGAAATCCCTGGTACGCGTGCAGAACCTCAGCGACAAGGCCCTGACCTTGAAGACTGCCGACGGCAAGACCGACGTGGTCAAGTCGGTGGCCGCCAAAGGCCGCGGCGAGCGCGAAATCAACCCAGTGAAAGTGAGCCTGGCGTTGTATGACGGTGACAAGAAAGTCGGCGATGTGAAGCCGGTGGCGTTGGAACGTGGTGAGGCGGCGGTGCTGTATGTGACCGGTTCCGGTTCGAGCATTTCGCCAGTCTGGGTGAAACGCCCAGTGTCGACCCGCTGATTAGCTTTTCAATTTGACGCTCCCCCTGTGGGAGCGGGCTTGCTCGCGAATGCGGTGGTTCAGCAACAGATGTGCTGACTGAAACACCGCTTTCGGGAGCAAGCCCCCTCCCACAGGCTCTGACCCAAATCGATTCAAGGAGAAACCCCCATGATTCCAGTTATCCTTTCCGGTGGTAGCGGCTCACGTCTTTGGCCGCTTTCCCGTAAACAGTTCCCGAAACAATTCCTGGCCCTGACCGGCGAGCACACGCTGTTCCAGCAAACCCTGGAGCGCCTGGTGTTCGAAGGCATGGACTCACCGATTGTGGTCTGCAACAAAGACCACCGCTTTATCGTCAACGAGCAACTGAGTGCGCGTAACCTCGAGTGCCAGCGCATCCTGATGGAGCCGTTCGGGCGCAACACCGCACCGGCCGTGGCCATGACCGCGATGATGCTGGTCAACGAAGGCCGCGACGAGCTGATGCTGGTGCTGCCGGCCGACCACGTGCTCGACGACCAGAAAGCCCTGCAACGTGCCCTGGCACTGGCCACCGTGGCCGCCGAGCGTGGCGAGATGGTGCTGTTCGGCGTACCGGCCACCCGCCCGGAAACCGGTTATGGCTACATCAAGTCCACCAACGATTCGCTGCTGCCCGAAGGCGTGAGCCGTGTGCAGCAGTTCGTGGAAAAACCGGATGAAAAACGCGCCGTCGAGTTTGTCAAAAGCGGCGGTTATTTCTGGAACAGCGGCATGTTCCTGTTCCGCGCCAGCCGTTTCCTCGAAGAGCTGAAAAAGCACGACCCGGACATCTACGACACCTGCGTGCTGACCCTGGAGCGCAGCGAGCAGACCGCCGACACCGTGACCTTCGACGAAGCCACGTTCGCCTGCTGCCCGGACAATTCCATCGACTACGCCGTGATGGAAAAAACCCAGCGCGCCTGCGTGGTGCCGTTGAGTGCCGGTTGGAGCGACGTGGGTTGCTGGGCCTCGCTGTGGGCGGTCAACGACAAAGACGCCAACGGTAACGTCAGCAAAGGCGACGTGGTGATCCAGGACAGCCGCAACTGCATGATCCACGGCAACGGCAAACTGGTGTCGGTGATCGGCCTGGACAACATCGTGGTGGTGGAAACCAAAGACGCGATGATGATTGCCCACAAAGACAAGGTTCAGGGCGTCAAGCAGATGGTCAACACCCTCAACGACCAGGGCCGCAGCGAAACCCAGAACCACTGTGAAGTCTATCGCCCGTGGGGTTCCTACGACTCGGTGGACATGGGCGGGCGTTTCCAGGTCAAGCACATCTCGGTCAAGCCGGGCGCGTGCCTGTCGCTGCAAATGCACCACCACCGCGCCGAACACTGGATCGTGGTCAGCGGCACGGCGGAAGTCACCTGTGACGACAACGTGTTCCTGCTCTGCGAGAACCAGTCCACTTACATCCCTATCGCCTCGGTGCACCGCCTGCGCAACCCGGGCAAGATCCCGTTGGAAATCATCGAAGTGCAATCGGGCAGCTACCTGGGCGAAGACGATATCGAGCGGTTTGAAGATATCTACGGACGCTCCACGCCGGTTGAACGTGGCGTGTCGGTGAAAACTATCGCGCAATAAAACAGTCGTAAAAAGAAGCCCTCACCCAGCCCACTGCGTCCCCTATCCGCAGTGGGTTGGGTGGGGGCTGATCGTTCCCACGCTCCGCGTGGGAATGCCGCCTGGGACGCTCCGCGTCCCGCCCTCCGCGCAACGGTGACGCAGAGCGTCACGGGATGCATGCCCACGCAGAGCGTGGGAACGATCAGGGTCCAACCGCCAGCATTGACCCATCTTCTCTTCCTGCCTATCCTCGCGCCTGTCACGACTCATTCGTGATGAGGTTTGACGGCCTCGCTGTTCTCAAGACGCATAGTCCCTTCTCTTTGCTCGTGCACCCGTGTGCCCGCAGCACAGCGTTATGGCGACTGTGCGTGGGGCACCTTCGGGTGCGCCGGGTTCTTGAGACCGGTCCGTCAACCTGCGCACAGTTGCCACCCAATCGTTTGACGGCGATTCAAGGCAGCTTCTTTTCTCTCAAGGAGCAAGACAATGTCCAAACAAACCACCCGCCCCACCACTTTCGGCCCCAGCGACCGCAGTGAAGAACCTCTATTCTGCGTACAACCCGGCATTCCCATCGAACATGCACTGGAACATGCCAGCTATGTTCTGGGCACCGCGCGCGTGCTCACCCTGGCGGCTCAAGACCTGTGCACTGAACACCAGAGCTACCTGAACTGGGCCAGCCTGCAATTGGCCGAAACCGGTTTGGCCCTGGTTGAGGCTTCTATCGAAGGCTTGCAGGCAGATTCTTCTGCTCAGTAACTCAGTCTTCGCGAGCAAGCCCGCTCCCACCTGTAACCGTATTCCAAGGGTGTACACGGTTACAGGTGGGAGCGCCCCCCTCAGATGCTACGCGGTGAATGGCGTTTCACCATGGGAAATGACTCGACTCACCGGATCCCCGGCGACTCGGTACTTCAAGGGCAAGGCGAATTTCGTCTCCACATAAAAAATATGTGGGTTATCGGTTCTCATCACCGTCAGGCCCGAGGTATTTACCTCGTAGTAATGGGTCATTTTGTCCAATTGGTTGCCATGTCGACGGCGCCCAAAAATGGTCGTGGAGATCGCTTTGGTTGCCGCATCATCAGGTGCCAGATCCGTAAAGTAATGCCTGGCTTGCCCACCCGGTAATGGCTTGCCATCCACGTTAAGCGTCGAGGACTGCAGATGCCAATCGCTGTTGATTGCGGCATGCGACTTCGCCCCGGTGTAATGGTAGAAACGGTTCTCGCCTCTGACGGGCGGATCCATAAGCGCCTTTTCACCTGGGAACACTTCAGGCACCTTGGGTCGTTTAAAGGCTGGCTGGCTACCGGATGTCCCCAGCGCTGCGGACGAACTGGAGCTCTCTTGGCCAGCAGCACGTTTGGGCGCGTGAGGCCTGATCACGCTCATGCCCTGCGCTACGTCGGGCTTGACGCCTCCGAGCAGGAAGTTTCGTCGCCATTCGCCGGTGCCGGTTGGCTCCAGGAACATCACCGTTTTGCGGGTGACCGGATCAACGACCCGAACATGCCCCCCCGCGACTTTGTAGACGTCGCTGATTTCAAATACTCGGTTGACGTCGGTGCCATCGGTGTAACGGACGTACGACTTACTCCCCACTTGAAACGTGCCGTCGCCCCTTTTCGTAACGCCTTCAAGCAGGCTGTCAGGCAGTGCGTGTTCGCTGTAGTCACGGAACTCGCGGCGGGCACCGGCGATGTCGGATGCTGTGCTCGTAACTTTGACAGGGGCGCCAACGCTGGAAGACTGCTTCTGAAACTGTTCCAGCAACTCCCTGTAACTGCTTTTCAACACTGACTTTCCTCCCCTTGCCAACCCCACTGCCAGGTCTCCCAGACCATCGCCGGGGTTCAGGCCGCTGGCAACTGAGCGCAACACCGTATCGGATGCCTTGAACGCTCGTGTTCCGAGCTTTTCGCCCAACTTGCCCAAGGCTTTACCTGCCGTCCGTACCCCTTTGGCGAAGGGAAGGATGAAACCGAAAATATCCAGCGCAACGTCCTTCAGCGCGGCGCCGGTATTGCCCTGAAGTACATGCTCGATGGCACTCTGGAACGGAATCAGTCGCCTTATAAAATCCAGCGAAGCCTGGATGCCGGCTTCTTCCTCTTCCACCTTTGTCACCCCCCTGGCGCCAGCCTTCATGGCATCGTAGTCATGCAACACGTGGCCCGCTGCCACGCCGGCGATTTTGTCGAACCGGGCATTCAAGGCTTGCGTGGGGTCGGCGTGCTGCCCCTGCCGGGGTTCGGGCAAGTAAGGTGCGCCAATCGGCTCATTCAGAAGGCCATCCGAATACTTCTCCGGCTGCGGCGCAGTGCCGTTCTCAAACGCATCGAAATCCACCCAGAGTGCCTTGCCTTGCGCTCGTGTCGTTGCGTAGGTTTCGGCGTTGGCGACTCGGTCAGGAGGATTCGGCAGATACCTGGGCAAGTCGTCGCGGCGCTTCAGGAATCCTTGCAAGGGGTGCCACTCAAACCAGACATGACGCAGATTCTTATCGTCCCGATCATCGCCGTTCTTGTCGATTTTGGTCAGCACCCGCATCAAGAGTCCATAACGTGCTTTGGCCGCTTGCGCCTCAGCTGGAGACTCCGTGCCCTCGGCCTCTGCGACACCGGCTTTGCGCAGCGAAAAAAAATCGACCTTGCCCGACGCAATGATTTGTTTGTCTTGCGAAGAAAGCTGCGACAGCTGGTGCCTGGATAGGGTGGTCACACCCTCCTTCAAGTTGTTGAAGTAGCTGTCAAACTGGCTATTGAACGCCTGGTTGATATCAGGAAGCGGCCTGAGCCCGACAAGACGGTTGCCCAACTGAAAATGGTAGCGATCCTTTCTGGGAATACGGTCCATTTTGCCGGCCGCGTAGATGTCCTCGATGGAATGCGGTTCGCTCTCGCTGGCGTCGATATTGGTAATGCGGGTATTGCGCTGATCAAATGGATCCGTGGAACCATAGGCTTGTGCCAGTTCCTCACGCGCCATGTCCATCCGCTTCGGCAGGGTGGCACTCAGCTGTTCGTGGGCTTTTTTCAATGCGTTGAGTTGCGCATTGAACACATCTTTAACCCCGGCCACGTCCTCCGGCGTATAGGCGCCATCGGCCTTTGGAACAATTTTCTCCTGGGCAACACCCCACTGAATCAACGCATTGGCCTGGGCCTTAGCCTCGATAACAGCCTCGGCTTGCGTGGTAGGGCTGTGCTCGGCCAGGCGCATGAACGTTTTAAAGTCGGTATGCGTGGCGATGCCCGGCGCCCAAAATTCCTGCGCCTGTACAACCGCCGACAGCCGGGCAAAAGCCGCCGATTTAACCACCAGGTTGCTGGGCATATCTTCAACAATGAAGGCAGGGTCAGCCCCTGCAAGCAATAAGCGCGCGGCGGCCGACGCCAGCTCGGCAGGCACCTTGCCCTGGTCCACCAGATGCTTCTCCAGGCGAGAGACCACCACCGAAGGATGGACATCCCGATTGGCCGCTTGATAAAGGTCATACCCGGCCACGACCCCACGCTTGCTGCCGGCCTGCGGATCCAGCTCCAGCACCATTGCCGCCAACGCCCAATTTGCATCTTTGCTGGACAATGACGCATCACTGTTGAAGGCCGCCTCGAGCACTTGACCCAGGTTTCTGATCTCAGCACTGCCCAGCAGGCTTTCAAGCATCTGCTGGGCGCTCATCCCTTGAAGCGAAGCCCCATACCTCTCATAAAAAGCAGCGAAGATGCCTTTGCCAGGTGACAGCGTGGCCATTTCGGCTGCCGCCATCTCGCTTAGCCTGGTGCGCTGCTCACTGTCCAATGTTGCGGGCTGGGATAACAGCCCCCAGTAATTGCCGTGCTCAACAGGCTCAGGCAGTGGCTCCTTGCACACGGCAATAAGGTTGGCCAGTTGCCCGAGATCCTGGGGCACCAGCAACTGATTTTCCCGCAGGAACCACGCCAGGGGTACATCCTCGCCAGGCGCGATTTTATAGGCGCGCCCGAAGGTGGAAGCGCTATGAGCGGAAAACTTCTTCGCTTCGAGCAACTCGGCGATATCCAGACTCGAATCTTTAATAATGGCCGCTTGGACCTCTTCCAACGCCACAGTCAGGGCATAGTTGTTATGAGTGTTCCCTGCCAATTCTTGGCGCTGACTGAGCGTCAGCGCCGAAGGCGCAGATGTATCGCGGGCCGGAGGGTTTTCCAATGAGGCGCTACGCAGCCGAGGCAACGTGGGCGTTGGGGGAGCCGAAAGCGTTTGCGACGTACCATTTCCCACCGCCGCAGGAGGTGGTTCGAGCAGCAATGAAGCCAGCGGCTTTACAGCCAAAAGCGGTTGCAGAGTGCCTGAATTGAGGGGGCGGGTAATCATCGACTCTGTCTCATAAAAGTGGGCAAGAAATAAGGACCTGTCGAGTGCTCGTTTTCGACGTGCTCCAGTACTTCCTGAGTGTCGATTTGTATAAAAAAAGCTCAGGGAACTTTGTTTGATGATGTGTTCCCTACACTACCCATACCCTGTCGGGGCCCGCAGATAGTCAAACCCGCCTACGCTTAAGTTAGGATGCTCGTTCTCTATTCGAGGTGGTCTCCATGTTCATCGGCGTTCTACTGATCATCACCTGGCTGATCCTGCTGCTGCGCTACCCTGCCAAGGCCTTGCCGGTGTCCCTTGCCGCCGCCGTCGGCCTGGGCTTTGTGGCGATTTGGGTGGTATGGCTGGACAACCGCGAAGCCTCGCAACTGTCGCGCCTGGAACTGCGCATCAGCTACGCGCCGCAAGAATGCCCGGCTGATCGCCCGCTTAAACTGATCCTGAACAACGGTAACGACGTGCCTCTCACCGAATTGCGCTGGCGCGTCGCCGCCTATGCGCCGGGCGACACGGTGAACCTGGCCGACAACGTCTATGCTGCCCCACGCTATCGTGGCCCCGGCGAGTTGCAGGCCGGCGCCACCTGGGATGATTGCCTGCCCACACCGCCTTTGCGCCCTGGCTACCGCCCGCAAACCCTGGAATTTCGCGCCGAGCACCTGCAAGGCAGTTTCTCGGACTGACAAAGGATTGATCCATGCCCAACGTACTCATCACCGGCTGCTCCAGCGGCATCGGCCGCGCGCTGGCTGACGCGTTCAAATCCGCCGGCTTCGAGGTGTGGGCCAGCGCCCGCCGCGAAGAAGACGTCGCCGCCCTCGCCGCCGCCGGTTTCAATGCAGTGCAACTGGACGTCAACCACAGCGCCACCTTGCAGCACTTGGCCGAGCAGTGGGGCGAGCTGGATGTGCTGATCAACAACGCCGGCTACGGCGCCATGGGCCCGCTGCTCGACGGCGGCACCGAGGCGATGCAGCGCCAGTTCGAAACCAATGTGTTTTCCATCGTCGGCGTCACCCAGGCGCTGTTCCCCGCATTGCGTCGCGCTAACGGCCTAGTGGTGAATATCGGCAGTGTGTCGGGTGTGCTGGTAACGCCGTTTGCCGGCGCTTACTGCGCCTCAAAAGCCGCAGTGCATGCCTTGAGCGATGCGTTACGCATGGAGTTGGCGCCGTTCGGTGTGCGAGTGATGGAAGTGCAGCCGGGCGCTATCGACACGCGTTTTGCGGAAAATGCCGGAGCCCAGGCTGAGCTGTTGATCAACGAGAAGTCGCCGTGGTGGCCGTTGCGCGAAGGCATTCGTGCACGCTCCCAGGCCTCACAAACCAACCCGACCTCGGCCGAGCAATTTGCGGCTCAAGTGCTCAAGGCCGTGCAACAGTCAAAACCGCCACGGCTGTTGCGTGCGGGCAACGGTTGCCGGGCGCTGCCGTTGATGGCGGCGTTGTTGCCCAAGGCATTGCTGGAGAAGGTGTTGAAGAAGCGCTTTGGGCTGGCGGGCTCGCTCTAGCCTTTCATGAAGTCAATAAACGCCCGCACCTTCAGCGGCAAATGTCGCGTGTCCGGGTACATCGCATAAATCCCCTGCGGGGCGAAACGATGGTCCGGCAACAAACGCACCAACCGCCCCGCGTCCAGATCATCCTGCACCAGCCATTGCGGCAACACCGCCACGCCGTGACCGCGCAGGGCAAATACCTGAAGCACCGCCGCACTGTCGGCCACCAGCGCAGTCGGGCCGGGGCGGTATTGATGCTCGCCACCTGCCGGGTCGGTCAGGCTCAATTCCGTCAAACGACCGTGGCCCAGCTTGGGCACCTGTTCTAACTCATCCAGCGTTTGAACCCCGGCGAATTCAGGTGCTGCTACGGCAAACACCTCGAACGTCGACAACTGCACGGCGCGGTGGTTGGAATCCAATAGGCGGCCCAATCGAATCGCCACGTCAAAGCGTTCCGAGATCAAATCGGCGTGGGTCGAGGATGTGGATAAGTGAATGTTGAGGTCCGGGTGCAAGCGCCGAAACGCCTCAACTGCGGGGGCAACCACCGCCAGCGCGTATTCCACCGTGGTGGTGATGCGCAACGTGCCTTTGAGCTGGGCATGTTCGGACCGCGCCTCTTCCACCGCCAGCCGGGCTTCTTCGAGCATGCGTGTGCAGCGCAGGTAGAAGCGCTCGCCGGCGTCGGTCAGTGCCAGTTGACGGGTGTTGCGGGTCAGCAGGGTCACGCCGAGTTCCGCCTCAAGGCGCTTGAGGTTGAAGCTGACCACTGCGCGAGTCTGGCCCAGCAGGTCGGCTGCAGCGGTGAGCGAGCCGGCCTCGACCACGGCCTTGAAGGTGTCGAATCGGTCCAGGCTGACCATCGGCCGCGCCCTCCTTTGTCAAAATATTTTTGACAAACTAACAGGCAAATCGGCGTATCCCAAACGTTGCGTGCGGCCTACCCTGCCCGCCTCTCTCGCAGGATCGCGTTCATGACCTACCGCTCGAAAGTTGCCTGGATCTTCCTACTCGGCTTCGCCCTGGACTTGGTGAACATGTTTGTCGCTACGGTCGCCTACCCGGATATCGCCCGCGAGCTGCACGCTTCGGTCACGCAATTGGCCTGGATCAGCAATGCCTACATGCTCGGGCTCACCGTGATCATTCCCCTGAGCGTGTGGCTGGCGGCGATCATGGGCGAGCGAACACTGATCGCAGCAAGCCTGCTGTTATTTGCGGGGGCTTCGCTGATGGTGGGCCGGGCGGGCTCTATCGAAACCCTGATTGGCTGGCGCGCGCTGCAAGGGCTGGGCGGTGGTTTGCTGATTCCCGTGGGGCAAGCGATGGCGTACCGGCACTTTCCACCGGCAGAACGCAGCCAACTCACCGCTCGTGTGATGTCGGTGGCGCTGCTGGTGCCAGCGCTGTCGCCGGCATTGGGCGGGGTGATTGTGGACAGCGTGTCGTGGCGCTGGATCTTCTACGCCAACCTGCCGCTGGCGTTATTAACGCTGCTGCTGGCGCTGCTGTGGATAAAACCTGATACGTCTGCAACGGCGCGCCCGGCGTTGGATCTGGGCAGTATTTTCAAACAGGTCCGCAGCCCGATGCTGCGCGTGGCGATGCTGGTCTACCTGTTCATCCCCGGCGTATTTATCGGCACCAGCCTGATCGCCATTCTCTACCTGCGCAGCCTCGGCTATGACGCTACAAAGACGGGCGCACTGATGCTGCCGTGGGCACTGGCGTCGGCGCTGGCGATTTACCTCAGCAAAAAGCTGTTTAACCGCTGCGGGCCAAAACCCTTGCTGCTGGCGGGCATGGCCCTGCAATGCATCGGCATCCTGCTGTTGAACCAGCCAGCCTTGGTGATTCTTGCCTACGCCTTGATGGGCCTGGGCGGCAGCCTGTGCAGCAGCACCGCACAGACCCTGGCGTTTCTGGACATTCCCGCCGAGCGCATGGGCGACGCCAGCGCGTTGTGGAATATCAATCGACAAGTGAGTTTTTGCCTCGGCGCGGCGGCACTCAGTGCACTGTTGTCGGCCTTGGATTCATTCGCCATAACCTTCACGATAGCGGCAGCCCTGACACTGCTGCCCCTTTTTGCCGTGCTGCGCCTGGATGCGTCCAGAGTCCGCACACTGCTTCACCCTGCCCGCGAGCCCCAGCCATGATTGATTACAGCGATTTTTTTGAAGAAGTGATCCAGACCCACGTCGAGATTGAACAGTGGTTTGCCGGCGTTGCGCCTGAAGGCACCCTGGAAACCTTGCTTGCACGCTTCTCACCCGAGTTCAGCATGGTCGCGCCCGCCACCGGCACGCGGGTGAATACGGCCGGGGTGAAGGCACTGTTCACGCGCCTTGGCGGTATGCGTCCAGGCTTGAAAATCACCTTGAGTGAGATGACCGGGATCGACCGCCATGCACGCGGCGCCACGGTGACGTATCGCGAGCATCAGGTTGACGACAGCGGCACGCAGACCGATCGCCGCGCCACGGTGGTGTTTGAAAAACAGGCCAGCGGCGCGTTGCTGTGGCGCCATTTGCACGAAACCTTCATCAAGGCTTAACACGGTCAAATGTGGGAGCGGGCTTGCTCGCGAATGCGGTGTGTCAGTTAACAGAAGTATTGACTGATCCACCGCATTCGCGAGCAAGCCCGCTCCCACATGAGCCAGCTCACACAGTTTAATTTTGTGTTGGGTTGACGATAACGGTGCAGGTGATCCCCGCCGCCAACAGCACGCCTTCCGGCACTTCATCAATATGAATGCGTACCGGCACGCGCTGGGCCAAACGCACCCAGTTGAAGGTCGGGTTCACATCCGCAATCAGCTCGCGACTCTCCGGGTTGTCACGGTCGTAGATACCGCGCGAGATGCTTTCCACATGGCCCTTGAGCGTCTCGCCGCTCATCAGTTGCATGTCAGCCTTGTCGCCGACTTTGACGTGGGGCAGCTTGGTTTCTTCGAAGAAGCCGTAGACCCAGAACGAATTCATATCCACTACGGCCATCTTCGCCTCGCCGATGCGCGCGTAGTCGCCACGGTGCACATTGAGGTTGGTGACATAGCCGTCCACGGCCGCCACGACTTGGGTGCGTTTCAAATTCAACTCAGCCGCTTCAAGCTGCGCCAGCGCATGTTGGTAATCGGCCAGCGCCGAGTCGGCGATGTTGCTGGCGTCGTCGCGGTTTTCCTTGGAGATCACCAGGGCGTCGAGGTCGGCGCGGCGGTGGGCGTTGACCTTGCGCATTTCCCACGTGGCCTTGCGTGAGGCCACCAGCGATTGCGCCTGCTTGACCGCGATGCGGTAGTGTTCGGGGTCGATCTGCATCAGCAAGTCGCCCTTCTTCACCAACTGGTTGTCACGCACCGGCACATCCACCACCTCGCCGGTGACGTCGGCTGCCACGTTGATGATGTCGGCACGCACACGGCCATCGCGGGTCCACGGCGTCTCCATGTAGTGCACCCACACTGTGCGGCCAATCCAGATTGCCAAAGCCAGTACCAGCAAGGTTGCGAGCAGGCTGAAAAACTTTTTCATCGGGGCATTCTCAACGGTAGACGGTCAGCGCCAGGGCGCCGAACAAGCAAACGAACAGGCTCAGGCGCAACAACGCCGGGTGCCAGAAAAAACGGTACAGGTCGAACCCGGCCAGAAAGCGGTCCAGGGCCCAGGCCAGCCCTGCCGCGATCAAGAACATCAAGGTCATGGTCGGCATGTACACGCCGTGGAAGGCGATTTCACGAGGCATGCGGGGCTCCTTTGAGGGCCGCGAGTGGCGATTGCGGGTCGAGTAGCGAGGTGCGGATAAAGTGCAGGTAGCTTTTCACCCGGCGCAGGGCCGAGGTGTCGAAGTGCGGGGCGAAGGGTTCGTCGGTGGCCTGTACGCGGCTGATCGCGTGGTCGACGGCAATCAGGCCGCGCTCCAGGTTGCTCGCGCTGGGCTGCAGAAACAGCCGCACCAGCGACCGGCCCATCACGCGGATCGCCTGTCGCCACGGCTGGGATTCGGCATACGCCGGGTGCACCGGCAAAATCGCCTGCTCCTTGCGCAACTCGATGATCGCGTGGCCGACTTCCAGCACCACGAACATCCAGCGCAGCAGGTCGCGCTGCACCTGCGGCTGGCCGACGGCGAGGCCGTAGGCCTGGTGCAACAGGTCGCGGGTGCGGCTTTCAAAACTCGAGGCCAGGCCCTTGAGTTTGCCGCTGATGGCGTACACCACCTGCTCACGCAGGTCCTGCTCCAACCGGCGCCACAGCCAGCGGCTGTTGGGCGGCAGGATAATCGCGCCCGCCGCCGCACACACCAACATGCCGATGACCATGGCGATGTAGTCGTTAATAAAGGTGTAAGGGTTGTAAACGGTCAGGTTATCCGGCACCGAGCCGGTGCTGAAAAAGATCAGCAGGCCGACGCCGACGCCGGCGTATTGCGGGCGTGAAGCGAGGAAAGAGCCGAAGATGATCACCGGCGCCAGCATCACGCACAGCAACGGGAAGCCGTCGATCCACGGGAACACGAAGAACATTTCAACGAAGCCCACCAGCGCACCGATCAAGGTGCCGCAGGCCATCTGAAACGCCATGCGTTTGGGGTTGGGCGTGGCGGCCGACAAGCCCACGGTGGCGGCGGCGATCAGGGTCATGGTCGCGCCGCTCGGCCAGGCGGTGGCCACCCAGTAACTGCCGAGCACGACCAAAATAAATGACGCGCGAATACCGGACGCGGCGCAGGCCAGCCAGTTGGTTTTGGGGATAAAGGTTTCGTCCCACTGCTCGCGCGCATGGCTGTGGTCGGCGAGGGACGCGTGGGTCAACGCGTAGTTGTGCAGGTCGTCGACAAAGCGGTAAAGCAGCTCGTAGGCGGTATGGAAATCCAGTTGCTCGGCTTCGCTCGGGTCGCCCTCCTGGAAGCGCGCACGCAGGCTGCGCACTTTGGCGGGCAAGCCGTCTTTATAGACGCTGAGTTGGTTGACCAACCGCGCCGCGTCGGGGCTGGTGAGGGCGCGAGCGGAAAAACCATCAAGTACTTCAGCGAGGTCTTGCAGGCCCGGCTTGATGGCCGCGACCACGTGATCGGCCGCATCCGTGCGCAGCCGCTCAAGCAACTGGTGCAAGGCGTTAAAGCGCGTGGTGATGCTCATGAATTCGCTGTTGAGGCGACTGAGCCGGCCATTGCGCCGCCGCATATGCGGGTCTTCAAACACGGTGATGCTACGCAGCCCTTCCAGCCCCACCGCTTCGGCGATAAAGCGCACGTTGCTGGCCTCGAACCCTTCACGCTGGCTGCGCCCACGCAGACCGTCGGTGACAAACAGCGCGAACACGCCGAAGCGCTGATACAAGGCGTTGCGCATCGCGGCGCTGCTGGTTTGCGGCAGGATCGCGGCGCTGACCAACGTGGAGCAGAGAATCCCCAGGGAGATTTCCAGCACCCGCCACACCGCCGCCATAAAGGCGCCGTCCGGGTGCGCCAGGGCGGGCAAACCGACCATCGCCGCGGTGTAGCCGGCCAACACGAACCCATAGGCGCGAAAGTTGCGATTACGCGTCGCACCGGCTGTGCAAATGCCCACCCAGATCGCCAGCGCGCCAAGGAACAATTCGGTGTTCTGCGCAAACAAGGCGATCAGAAAGACCATCACCGCCGACCCCGCCAAGGTGCCCAGGAAGCGGTAAAAACTCTTGGCGAACACCTGGCCGCTCTGCGGTTGCATCACGATAAATACGGTGATCATCGCCGTTCGCGGTTGCGGCAATTCCAGGCGCATCGCCAGCCACAGCGTGAGGAACGCGGCGATCAACACTTTGAAGATATACACCCAGGTCACGCCATCGCTGCGTGCCCAGTCGAAAAAACCACGGCGCCACTCCAGGGAGTGCAACCAGCGCAGCGGTGCAGGCAAGGGCGTCATCAAATCCTACTCAGTGATCAAACACGGCCAGCGCCGCCGGGGTTTTGCTCGGAAGGGTTTTGGCAGGCTGCGGCACATCGTTGCCGGCACCGAGCCCACCGCCCAGGGCGGTGACCAGTTCGGCATGCGCGCTCAGGCGCGCGGCCTGCACCTGTTGCTCGATTTGCTGCTGGCGGAACAGCAGGGTTTGGGCGTTCAGCACGTTGAGGTAATCGGTGAGGCCGCGCTGGTAGGCGATCATCGCAATGTCGTAGGTTTTTTGCGCCGAGGCCACCGACTGCGCGGCGAACGCCGACTGCTTGTCCATGGACTCGCGACGGATCAACTGGTCGCTGATGCCCTTGAGCGCATTGACCAGGGTTTGGTTGTATTTGGCCACGGCGATGTCATAACCGGCGCTGGCTTCGCCCAACTGCCCGCGCAAACGGCCGCCGTCGAAGATCGGCAAGGTGATCGCCGGGCCGACGTTGTAGTTGAGTTTCTCACCACTCAAAAAGCCCAGCATGGCGCCGCCGGTGGCCATGTAGCCGAGGCTGCCGACCAGGTCGACGTTGGGGTAGAAACCGGCGTGGGCCACATCAATGCCACGCGCTTGCGCGGCGACTTGCCAGCGGCTGGCGACCACGTCCGGGCGTTGGCCAAGCAACTGCGCCGGCAGGCTGGAAGGTAATTTCAGCGGCGCGGCGAGGCTCAGGCTCGGGCGTTGCAGTTGCGCGCCCTCACCTGGGCCTTTGCCGGCCAATGCCGCCAGTTGGTTACGGCTCAAGGCGATTTCTTCGTCCAAGGCGTCCAGTTGACGATGGGTCTCCGGCAACGGCGTTTCGGCCTGGCTGACGTCGAAATGCGTGCCGATCCCGGCATTCAGGCGTTTATTGGCCAGGTCGAGAATCTGCTGTTGCTGGGCCAGCGTGGCGGCGACGATATCGCGGTTGGCGTAATGCAACGACAGCTGGATATAGGCGCGCACCACGTTGTTTTGCAATTCGAGCTGGGCCTGGCGCGCTTCGGCGGCGCTCATGTGCGCCAGGTCGACGGCACGCTCGGTGGTGTTGCTTTCGCGGCCCCACAGGTCGAGGGCGTAACTCAAGCCCAGGGACGAATTGTTGTCCCAGGTGTTGGCGCCGCTCAGCTCGCCCGGCCCGTAGAACTGATCCTTCGGCCAGTTGTGGCGCTTGAGCGTGGTGTCACTGTTGATCTGCAACGCCTCGGCCGACTCGGCAACCCCGGCCATGGCCCGCGCTTCACGCACCCGCGCGGCGGCCATGGCCAGGCTCGGGCTGTTTTGCGTGGCCAGTGCGACCCAGCGGTTCAGTTGCGGGTCGCCGTAGGCTTGCCACCATTGCGCAGTGGGCCAGTGGGCGTCCTGGGTGGCGTGTTGAATCGCTTCGTCGGTGGCCAGGGTATTGGCGTTGAGGGCCTGGCCTTGGGGGGCGATTCCTCCGGTTCCGATGCAGCCGCTGATTGCTAACGATAAGGCCAAAACACTGAGAGCCTTCAGCTCTCTGCTGATGCGACGCGGCACGGCAAGCGTATTCCTGAGGTGGTGTGGCGGGAAGGTGGCGCAATTCTAGGGGGCGGCTTGGGGAACGATAAGCTGGCATTCCTGTGAATCTTTGTTACCGTTCAAGCGATAATCCGTTGGTAGGGATCACTGGACGGCGTAACTTTCTGTCACAATTTGTTATCTCCCCTGAGAACACTCCATGGACACTTTGCAAAACATGCGCGCTTTCAGTTGCGTGGCCGAAGCTGGCAGCTTCACCGCCGCCGCCGTGCAACTGGACACCACCACGGCCAACGTCTCGCGCGCGGTCTCCAACCTGGAAGCCCATCTGCAAACCCGCTTGCTCAACCGCACCACCCGCCGCATTGCACTGACCGAGGCCGGTAAACGCTATTTGCTGCGCTGCGAACAAATTCTCGCCTACGTCGAAGAAGCCGAGGCCGAAGCCAGCGACGCGCATGCGCGCCCCGCCGGGCAGTTGAAAGTGCACACCATGACCGGCATCGGCCAGCATTTCGTCATCGATGCGATTGCCCGTTACCGCCGCACCCACCCCGACGTGACCTTCGACCTGACCCTGGCCAACCGCGTGCCGGACCTGCTCGACGAGGGCTACGACGTGTCCATCGTGCTGGCCAGCGAACTGCCGGACTCAGGCTTCGTGTCCCAGCGCCTGGGCATTACTTACAGCATCGCCTGCGCCTCGCCGGATTACGTCAAGGCCAAAGGCTGCGCGCAACGGCCCCAGGACTTGCTCAACCACGCCTGCCTGCGCCTGGTGAGCCCGGTGATCCAGCTGGATAAATGGACCTTCAACGGCCCCGAAGGCCAGGAAAGCGTAGCGATCAATACGTCGCCGTTCCTGGTCAACTCGGCGGATGCGATGAAAACCGCGATCACCAGTGGCATGGGCGTCGGCCTGTTGCCGGTGTATGCGGCTATCGAAGGCCTGCGCAACGGCACGCTGGTACGGGTGATGCCGACCTATCGCTCGCAAGAGCTGAACCTGTATGCCATCTACCCGTCGCGCCAATACCTGGATGCGAAGATCAAGACGTGGGTGGAATACCTGCGCGGGTCGCTGCCGGAAATACTGGCAGCGCACCAGGCGGAACTGGTGGCCTATGAATTGAGCGGCAGCCTGAGCGGCGCGCGGTTGGCGAACTGATTGCTATCAGGCTACAGGGATCAAAGGTGGGAGCTGGCTTGCCTGCGATAGCGGTGTGTCAGCCAATACTGTGCTTACTGTTCCACCGCCATCGCAGGCAAGCCAGCTCCCACATTGATATTGCTATGCCCTGACAACCACCGTCAGGAATGTTAGCTTGCTTGGCATTCTCCCGTAGTCGATGAGCCCGCCTGCAATGAAAAAGACCGTCCTCGCCTTCAGCCGCGTCACCCCGGAAATGATCGAACGCCTGCAACAGGACTTCGAGGTGATTGCGCCCAACCCCAAGCTGGGTGACATCAACGCGCAATTCAATGAGGCCCTGCCCCACGCCCACGGCTTGATCGGCGTGGGCCGCAAGCTCGGCCGTGCGCAGCTTGAAGGCGCGAGCAAGCTGGAAGTGGTCTCCAGCGTGTCGGTGGGCTACGACAACTACGACGTGGCGTACTTCAACGAGCGCGGGATCATGCTCACCAACACCCCCGACGTGCTCACCGAAAGCACCGCCGACCTGGCCTTTGCCTTGCTGATGAGCAGCGCCCGCCGCGTGGCCGAGTTGGACGCGTGGACCAAGGCCGGGCAATGGAAGGCCAGCGTTGGTGCGCCGTTGTTCGGTTGCGATGTGCACGGCAAAACCCTCGGTATCGTCGGCATGGGCAACATCGGCGCGGCCATCGCCCGTCGCGGGCGCCTGGGTTTCAATATGCCGATCCTGTACAGCGGCAACAGCTGCAAGACGCAACTTGAGCAAGAGCTGGGCGCGCAGTTCCGCAGCCTGGAGCAGTTGCTGGCCGAGTCGGATTTCGTCTGCCTGGTGGTGCCGTTGAGCGACAAGACTCGCCACCTGATCAGCACCCGCGAGCTGGGGTTGATGAAGCCCAGTGCGATCCTGATCAACATCTCCCGTGGCCCGGTGGTGGACGAGCCGGCGCTGATCGAAGCCCTGCAAACCCAGAAGATTCGTGGCGCCGGGCTGGATGTGTATGAGCAGGAGCCGCTGGCCGAATCGCCGCTGTTCCAGCTGAGCAATGCGGTGACTTTGCCGCACATCGGCTCGGCTACCGGTGAAACCCGTGAAGCCATGGCCAATCGCGCCCTGGAAAACCTGCGCAGCGCCTTGCTGGGCCAGCGTCCACAAGACTTGGTGAACCCGCAAGTCTGGAAGGCCTGATACTGATCGTTCCCACGCTCCGCGTGGGAATGCATCCTGTGACGCTCCGCGTCACCACTGCGCAGGACCTGACTCTTGCACCACGAGACGCGGAGCGTCCGGGGCGGCGTTCCCACGCAGAGCGTGGGAACGATCATCGGGTTAAAGCCTCGGCCGCCGAGGTCGATAACCCTCTATAGATCGTCATCCCTGATCCACAGAAGGTTTTTATGTCCACCACCAAAGCCCGCGCAGACTCACTCTCGCTTCTGCTCTTTACCCTGCGCAGCGGCAAGCTGATGGCCATCAACCTGTTGAAAGTCAGTGAAATCATCCCCTGCCCGCCGCTGACCAAGCTGCCGGAGTCGCACCCACACGTCAAAGGCATCGCCACGCTGCGCGGTACGTCGCTGTCGGTGATCGACCTGAGCCGTGCGCTGGGCGAAATGCCCCTGCAAGACCCGAACGGCGGCTGCCTGATCGTCACCGACGTCAGCCGCTCCAAGCAGGGCCTGCATGTGCAGGCGGTGAGCAAGATCGTGCACTGCCTGACCACCGATATCCGCCCGCCGCCCTATGGCTCCGGCGGCAATCGCTCGTTTATCACCGGGGTTACCCAGGTGGAAGGCGGGCTGGTGCAGGTGTTGGACATCGAGAAGGTTATCCACGGTATCGCCCCGGCACCGATTGAAGCGGCGCCCACCGACCTGACCATGGAAGAGGCCGAAGTCCTCGGCAATGCGCGGATTCTGGTGGTGGATGACAGCCAGGTGGCCCTGCAGCAATCGGTGCATACGCTGCGCAATCTGGGCCTGACGTGCCACACCGCACGCAGCGCCAAGGAAGCCATCGACGTGCTGCTGGAGCTGCAAGGCACGGTCGAGCAGATCAACGTGGTGGTCTCCGACATCGAAATGTCCGAAATGGACGGTTACGCACTCACCCGCACCCTGCGCGAAACCCCGGACTTCCAGGAGCTTTATGTGCTGCTGCACACCTCCCTGGACAGCGCGATGAACAGCGAAAAGGCGCGCCTGGCCGGTGCCGACGCGGTGCTCACCAAGTTCTCCTCGCCCGAACTGACCAAGTGCCTGGTGGTGGCTGCGAAATCTGTGGCGCAAAAGGGTCTGTAGCCGGTGGCGGAGTATTTCCAGCTGCTGCGCCGCGACCTCACCGCCAACCTGCCCGCGCCGCAGTGGCCGGCCGATATTCGATTGGATCATTACCGCGACGAACTGGCTCCGGCGATTCATGCGGTGTTGCGCATGACCCAGGACCAAGGCGGCGGCCGCGTCGCCAGCCTGGCGCAATGGCAACACCGGTTCATCACGGATGCCGAGTTCGACCCCACGCTGTGCCTGGTCGCCAGCAACAGCGACGGCATACTCGGAGTGGCCCAATGCTGGACCAGTGCATTCATCAAGAACCTCAGCGTGCACCCTGGCGCCCAAGGCCAGGGGCTGGGCCGCGCCCTGTTGCTGCACACCTTTGAGGTGTTCAAGCAGCGCGGTGAACCCTACGTCGACCTCAAGGTGCGCGAAAGCAACCTGCGCGCCCGGCAACTGTATGAAAGCGCGGGCATGGTGTTTGTGCTGCGCGACGTGGTGCCCGAGGACTGACAGGCACTGGCGCATAACTTGCTTTGCAAGGACTTGAACAGTGCAGAGAGGCAAAAACCCGTCACTGTTCAAGAGTGCCCTCTGACCTTGCCTGGTGACAGATCCTCCATGAACACTCACTTTTCCTGCGTGGGTTGCGGCAAATGCTGCACCGACCATCATGTGCCCCTGACCCTCGAAGAGGCCCGCAGTTGGGCGGCTGACGGCGGTAACGTCATCGTTCTGGTGGAAGGGTTTCTCGGCAATGGCCTGGGCTTGCCCGTGCAACAACGCGAACACGCCGAACGCCGTTCAGTGGTGGTGCCGAGCGGCAGTACCGAGGCGTTTGTGGCAATCACCTTTGCCGCTTACAACGCCGGGCGCTGCCGGAATCTTGACGACGACAACCGTTGCGGCATTTATGAGCGTCGCCCGCTGGTGTGTCGTATCTATCCGATGGAAATCAACCCGCATATCCCGCTGAACCCAGCGGCCAAAGACTGCCCGCCGGAATCCTGGGAACAAGGCCCGGCGTTGATCGTCGGTGGCGAGTTGATGGACCGGGAACTGGCAGAGTTGATCCGCCGCTCGCGCCAGGCCGACCGCGATGACGTGCAGACCAAGGAGGCGGTGTGCGCCTTGCTGGGCATTCGCACCACCGCGCTCAAGGGCGATGGGTTTACCGCGTACTTGCCGGACATGAACGCCTTTGCCCAGGCAATCGAATGGGCGACTGATCAGCCAGCCGCAGCCAATGAGTGGGTGTTTCACGTGTCTGGCATGGACATCGCCGAACAGCTGTTGGATGCCGGCGCCCAGATCGCAACCCAGGTGCCGGCCAACTACGCGTTTATTTCGTTGCGGGCCTCTTAGGCCCGCAGGCTTACAAGATGGCCAGGCACTCGATTTCGATCCGAGCATCGGCTAACAGCTTGCCGGCGGCGAAGGTCGTGCGCGTCGGAAGGCGGTCCGATGGGAAGTAGCTGGCATAAACTTGGTTCATCGCGGAAAACTCATTGATGTCGGCAAGAATCACCAAGCATTTGGCCACCCGGTCCATGCCCACACCGTGTTTGCGCAGCGTGTCGCGCAGGGTCTCAAGTGCCTGTGCGGTCTCTTTGCGAATGCCGCCGCGCACCACCTTGCCGTTTTCATCCAGCCCGAGCAGCCCCGACACATAGAGGGTTTGCCCGACTTGCACGGTTTCCGAGAAGGGCAAACCACCGTCTGCCGGGGTGAATATCATCGCTGCCGGCTCAGGCTTGCCGGAAACCGGTGCCAGATAAGGCTGGGTAATGGCCGCGTACTTGCCATTGTCCTTCAGCCGCTGCAACGCTTTGTTCAGCGCGGCAGTCAGTTCAGGGTCGGTCTTGCGTGTAGCAATGGCGGGGCCGCTGCCCAACAATTCATCCTTGATAGCCGGCCCGGCAAACGCATACGCCCTGCCCTGAGGCGTGTTGAGCAATGCCTCGCGGATTTCAATGGTGTCTTGCAAGGTCGCGTCCAACTCACCGGCGAGCAAACTTGTGATCAATTCGGCATTGAGGTTGAAGCTGCGTACCTGCACCCCTTGCGGCGCCCATCGCGCCATTGCATAGGCGGCGCGGCTGGTGCCGGTCAAAACGCCCACGCGTTTGCCTTTTAGCGCGTTGGGTTCTGGCAGCAGGTTGGAACCCACGGGGGCGACCAGGCGGCTTTCAAGGGCGTACAGTGGGTCGGTGAAGTCTACGATTTCACGCCGTGGCGGCGTCGCGGTCATCGGCATGATCGCGTCGAAACGCTTGGCCTGGAGCGCCGCAATATTGGTTGCATAAGGCTGATCAACCCAAACGCAGCGCGCGTTGAGTTCAGCACACAGCGCGTTACCCAACTCAATGTCCAACCCCGCGAGCTCGCCTTGTGCATTGCGGTACTCAAAGGGCGGAACATCCGCCTCGACCCCAAACCGTATTTCGCTCCAGGGATTGGCGGGAGGGGGGGAAACAGCACACCCGCTCCCGGCGAACACCATCAAAGCGAGTGCCAGCATTCTTATTGCCGTAGTCATAAACCTGTCCTGTGCAAAAGTGATGTGAAGCATTCGGGCTCAATCACTTATGGCCCAAACACCCCCAGCGTTCTAACAAGCACTGACTGGTCTATAACTGCGACACGCCTGTTTATTGAGTAGGAAAACTCCCAAAAGTGATAGTAGACCGTTTTTCGACTTAGCGCCGGTGGCCCCAGAATTCTTGCGCCAACAGGCGCAAATCCTCCGCCAGCGCGGCCACATTGGCCGAGCTGAGCTGGCTTTGCTGCCCCGCGCTGACGGTGGCTTCGCCGGCATTGCGAATGCCGACGACATTGCGATTAATGTCCTCGCTCACCGCGCTTTGTTCCTCCACCGCCGCGGCAATCTGCTGACTCATCGATGTAATCTGGCTGACGCGCCGGCTGATGCCATCCAGCGCGAGCGCGGCCTGCTGTGCCTGTGCGACGCTCGCATCGACATGCTCGCTGCTGTGCGCCATGGCTTGCACCGCATCGCGGGCGCCGCCTTGCAGGGTGCTGATCATGCGCTGGATCTCATTGGTCGATTGCTGCGTGCGCTGGGCCAGGCCGCGCACCTCATCGGCAACCACCGCAAAGCCACGGCCCTGCTCGCCGGCACGAGCGGCCTCGATGGCGGCATTGAGGGCCAGCAGGTTGGTTTGCTCGGCAATCGTGCGGATCACTTCCAGCACGCCACTGATTGCGCCGCTGTGGCTTTCCAACTGCTGAATGACTGCGGTGGCGCGCGCCAACTCCTGGGCCAGGCGCAACACCGCATCGCGGCTTTCATCGACGCGCTGATGGCCTTCACGGGTTTCGCTGCCGGCCTGGTCCGCCGCCGTGGACGCCTCCAGTGCATGGCTGGCCACTTGCGCCACGCTGGCGGCCATCTGGTGGATCGCCGTCGCCACCTGATCAGTCTGGGTCTGCTGGCCGAGGCTGCTGGCGTGGCTGTTGTCCAAGTGCTCGACCAGCTGCGCGGCATGCCCCGCCAAACGTTGGGACGCATCGCCGATGCGCCCCACCACGGCGCCCACTTGGGCTTCGAGCATTTGCAGGGCGAACTCGATCTGCCCGCACTCATCGCTGCGACCGGTGTAGATCACCTGGCTCAAAGGGTTGTCGGCAATCAGGCGCGCGCGCTGGTTGAGTTGCCCCAGCGGTCGCATGATCGCTTTGACCCCGAGCGCCGCCAGTGCACACCCGAGCGTTAACGCCAACAGTTGCCAGATCGGCGAATGAGCCGCCAGACCCAGCCCCAAGGCCCACGCCAACCCACAGGTGGCGGTGGCCCACAGTGACAATTTCATGCACATGCCGGGCATCGGCGGCCTTTGACGTTTACCCGCGCGCAACTGCGCGTAAGCACGTTCCGCCGCCTGCACCTTGCGCGCATCGGGTTTGGTGCGCACCGACTGATACTCCACCGCCGCCCCGTCCCGCGTGACCGGCGTGGCGTAGGCGCTGACCCAATAGTGGTCACCGTTCTTGCAGCGATTTTTTACCATGCCCATCCACGAGCGGCCGCTTTTCAGGGTTTGCCACATCTGTGCAAACGCTGCGGGCGGCATATCGGGGTGGCGCAGCAGGTTGTGCGGTGAGCCAAGCAGTTCATCGCGGCTATAGCCGCACACGTCGATGAAGTCCTTGTTGGCATAGGTAATCGCGCTGGTCAGGTCGGTGGTCGAGAGGATGTTGGCATCGGGAGCAAAGTCCACATTTCGACCGGTGACCGGCAGATTGATCTTCATGGAGAAGCGCGCTCGTAATTATTGGAGGAGTCGGCAGGGCGTCGACTCTAAGCGCACCCATGGGGCAAATACTGATCCAGCTCATGTTCCGAGCAATTAATTGGCCATCATGGACTGACGAGCGGTTCATCGAGGTTGTAAGGCTGCACGATGCGCAAGTATTCACCGCTCTGTTTCAGTCGTTCCAACGCGTGGTTGAGATCATTGCGCAAAGCGATATCGGGCTTACGCACCGCAATGGCCACACCGTCGCCCAGCAGCTCGGCCGAAACGGCGGGGCCCAGGAAGTCGAAATCCTGGCCGGCAGGGGTGTCGAGCAGTGCCTTGCGGATTTCCACCGTGCCTTGCAGCGTCGCATCGATATGCCCGGCCACCAGGCTGCGAACCAGATCGTCATTGAGCCAGAAGCTCTTGATGACCACGCCTGCAGGCGCCCACTTTGATCGCGCAAAGGCTTCCCGGTTACTGCCCAGCAGCACACCGACACGCTTGCCCCGCAGCGACGCTACGGTCGGCACCAGGCCGGAGCCCTTGCGCGCCAC
Organism: Pseudomonas sp. D2002; assembly: GCF_013385735.1. Lineage (NCBI taxonomy): Bacteria > Pseudomonadati > Pseudomonadota > Gammaproteobacteria > Pseudomonadales > Pseudomonadaceae > Pseudomonas > Pseudomonas sp. D2002. The sequence goes on from NZ_JACAPL010000003.1 coordinate 891,217, forward strand.
GAGCCGCGTGATAAACGGATACAGATTGTCGGTAAAACTCACCCATTGGCGCCGTCTTGAGGTGGGGGCTATGCCCATGATCGCATCGAATCGACGGGCCTCAAGGGCTTGAAAACTTTCGACCAGGACCTGATCGACCCAGGTACAACGCGTATTGAGCTGCTGGCAAATGGCATTGCCCAGTTCAATGTTCAACCCCACCAACTGACCGTGCTGGTCGCGACTTTCAAAGGGTGGGAATTGGGCGACGACGGCGAAACGAATGTCGCGCCGTGGCTCATCAGCTGTCGCAGGGAGGCAGACAGCGGCGGCCAGGAACAATAAGGCAGGCACAACAAAAACCCGGATGAAATCCACAGGGGACGTCCTTTTCTGGAAAGACCAGCCTCATTACACCCTGCCCCGGTGAGAACAATCGGGGCTGAGCAGAGGCTGCACAAGCTTTCAAGAAACGGTCACGGGCCTTCAATCAGAAAGTTCAGCAGACCCTGTAGGCAAACACCGCCACAGTCTGCGCATCATTATTCTCAGCGTTTACCCATGGAGCGGCGAGTGCCCGGTGGCGCCATGCCTGGCGACTTGGTGTGGCCGTTTTTGGCACCGTTTTTGTACCAAGGCTGGGCGGCATTCTTGGCCCCGGCCAACTCACCCGGCTTGAACGGAAACTTGAACGCTGGGATCTCGGCTTTTTCAACGCTGTCAGCGCCGGCCGGATCGACGAGGTCGGCCACTTCAACAGGGGGTTGTGTCGGGGAAGTCATGGAAGCTCCGGGGCGTGCAAATAATGAGGCGGGGCCGGCTTGCGGGCCCCACTGGCGCGCAGTATACCTGCGCGCTTCGGATCTTTAACCACCGCCAGTACGAATGGTCGGACTTTACTGACAGCGCCGTCAGTTAGCAGTCACCGTGCTGACCGGATTGGCGGGCTATAAAGACCTTCATCCTCCCACCCCTTTGCCCCGGCGCCTCACCCCATGCACATTCAACGAAAAACCGCCCTGATCGTGGGTGTCCTCGTAGTAGTGGCGATTGCAGCCTGGGCACTGACCCGGCCCGCCAAGACCAAACTGGCGGCGCCGACCGCGATTCCGGTCCGGGTCGTCAGCGTCGCGCAACAGGACATCCCCCGGTATGTCAGCGGGATCGGCTCGGTGCTGTCGTTGCACAGTGTGGTGATCCGCCCGCAAATCGACGGCATTCTCACCAAATTGCTGGTCAAGGAAGGCCAACTGGTCAAGACCGGCGACCTGCTGGCCACCATCGATGACCGCTCGATCCGCGCCAGCCTCGACCAGGCCAGGGCACAACTGGGCGAAAGCCAGGCGCAACTGCAAGTGGCACTGGTGAACCTCAAGCGCTACAAGGAACTGAGCATCGACGACGGCGTGTCGAAGCAGACTTACGATCAGCAACAAGCCTTGGTCAACCAACTCAAAGCCACGGCGCAGGGCAATCAGGCGGCGATCGACTCGGCCCAGGTTCAGCTTTCCTACACCCAGATTCGCTCTCCAGTCACAGGCCGCGTCGGCATTCGCACGGTGGATGAAGGCAACTTCCTGCGTATGAGTGATACCCAAGGCTTGTTCTCGGTCACTCAGATCGATCCGATTGCCGTCGAGTTCTCCTTGCCGCAACAGATGCTGCCGACCCTGCAAGGCCTGATCGCCGCGCCGACCCAGGCCAGCGTCGATGCCTATATGGGCGCCGACACCGACGGCCAGACCGGCGATTTGCTCGGTGAAGGCCACCTGAGCCTGATCGACAACCAGATCAGTTCCACCACCGGCACCTTGCGCGCCAAGGCCGAGTTCAAGAATGCCTCGCAGCGCCTGTGGCCGGGGCAACTGGTGACCATCAAGATCCAGACCGCCCTCGACAAAAACGCCCTGGTGGTGCCACCGACCGTGGTGCAACGCGGCCTCGACTCGCATTTTGTGTACCGGGTCAAAGGTGACAAGGTCGAGATCGTGCCGGTGCAAGTCGCCTATCAGGACAGCGACGTGAACATCATCAAGGGCGTGCAAGCCGGTGATGTGCTGGTCAGCGATGGCCAGTCGCGGCTCAAGGCCGGTGCCCAGGTAGACGTGCTCAAGGAACCGCCACAAGTCATCCAGACCGTCGACGCCAAGGTGCAACCATGAGCGGCAGCCGCTCGCCGTCCGCCTGGTGCGTGGACCACCCGGTCGCCACCCTGCTGCTGACGTTCGCCTTGGTGCTGCTGGGGGTTATTGCCTTCCCGCGCCTGGCCATTGCGCCACTGCCGGAAGCGGAATTTCCGACGATCCAGGTCACCGCGCAATTGCCCGGCGCCAGCCCGGACACCATGGCGTCGTCGGTGGCAACGCCGCTGGAGGTGCAATTCAGCGCCATCCCCGGCATGACCCAGATGACGTCCAGCAGCGCCTTGGGCTCAAGCCTGCTGACCTTGCAATTCACCCTGAACAAAAGCATCGACACCGCCGCGCAGGAAGTGCAGGCGGCGATCAACACCGCGTCCGGCAAGCTGCCCAGCGATATGCCCAGCCTGCCGACCTGGAAGAAGGTCAACCCGGCGGACAGCCCGGTGCTGATCCTCAGCGTCAGCTCCGACAGCATGCCCAGCACCGAGCTGAGCGACTACGTGGAAACCCTGCTGGCCCGCCAGATCAGCCAGATCGACGGCGTCGGCCAGATCAACATCACCGGCCAACAGCGCCCGGCGATTCGCGTGCAAGCCTCACCTGACAAGCTCGCGGCCATTGGCCTCACCCTCGCCGACGTGCGCGTGGCCATCCAGCAGTCCAGCTTGAACCTGGCCAAGGGCGCGATTTACGGCGAGAACAGCGTGTCGACCCTGTCGACCAATGACCAGCTGTTTCACCCGGATGAATACGGCCAATTGATCGTTTCCTACAAGAACGGCGCGCCGGTTCAGCTGCGCGACATCGCCAAAGTCATCAACGGTTCGGAAAACGCCTACGTGCAAGCCTGGTCCGGCGATACGCCTGGGGTGAACCTGGTGATCTCGCGCCAGCCCGGCGCCAACATCGTCGAAACCGTGGACCGCATTCAAGCCGAACTGCCACGCCTGGAAGGCATGCTGCCAGCCTCGGTGCAGGTCAGCGTATTGACCGACCGCACCAAGACGATTCGCGCGTCCTTGCATGAAGTGGAAGTCACGCTGCTGATCGCGATCCTGCTGGTGGTGGCGGTGATGGCACTGTTCCTGCGCCAACTGTCGGCGACGATGATCGTGTCCAGCGTGCTCGGCGTGTCGCTGGTGGCAAGCTTTGCCTTGATGTACCTGATGGGCTTCAGCCTGAACAACCTGACGCTGGTGGCGATTGTGATTGCCGTGGGCTTTGTGGTGGACGATGCGATTGTGGTGGTGGAGAACATCCACCGCCACCTGGAAGCAGGCCTGAGCAAACGTGACGCGGCAATCAAGGGCTCTGGCGAGATCGGCTTCACCGTGGTGTCCATCAGCTTCTCGCTGGTGGCGGCGTTTATTCCGCTGCTGTTCATGGGCGGCGTGGTCGGGCGGCTGTTCAAGGAGTTCGCGCTGACGGCGACCTCGACCATTTTGATTTCGGTGGTGGTTTCGCTGACACTCGCACCGACCCTCGCCGCGCTGTTCATGCGCGCGCCGACCCACCACGCCCACGACAAACCCGGTTTCAGCGAACGCCTGCTTGCCGGCTACGCGCGCAACCTGCGCCGCGCGCTGGCGCATCAACGTACGATGGCGGCGATCTTCATGGTGACCCTGGCCCTGGCCGTGGTCGGCTACATATTTATCCCCAAGGGTTTCTTCCCGGTGCAAGACACCGGCTTCGTGCTCGGCACCAGCGAAGCGGCTGCCGACGTGTCGTACCCGGACATGGTCGCCAAGCACAAAGCCCTGGCTGAAATCGTCAAGGCCGACCCGGCGGTGGAGTCGTTCTCCCACTCCGTTGGCGTGACCGGCAGCAACCAGACCATCGCCAACGGGCGCTTCTGGATCGCCTTGAAAGACCGCGGTGACCGCGACGTGTCCGCCAGCCAGTTCATTGATCGCATCCGCCCCAAACTGGCCAAGGTGCCGGGCATCGTGCTGTACCTGCGCGCCGGCCAGGACATCAACCTCAGCTCCGGCCCGAGCCGCGCCCAGTATCAATATGTGCTCAAGAGCAACGACGGCCCGACGCTGAATACCTGGACCCAACGCCTCACCGAAAAACTGCGCGCCAACCCGGCGTTTCGTGACCTGTCCAACGACCTGCAACTGGGCGGCAGCATCACCCACATCAGCATCGACCGCCAGGCCGCCGCGCGCTTCGGCCTGACCGCCACCGATGTCGACCAGGCGCTGTACGACGCCTTCGGCCAGCGCCAGATCAACGAGTTCCAGACCGAGATCAACCAGTACCAAGTGGTGCTGGAACTCGACAGCCAGCAACGCGGCAAGGCCGAGAGCCTCAACTATTTCTACCTGCGCTCGCCGCTGACCAACGAAATGGTGCCGCTGTCGGCGCTGGCCAAGGTCGACCCGCCGACCGTAGGGCCGTTGTCGATCAGCCATGACGGCATGTTCCCGGCCGCCAACCTGTCCTTCAACCTGGCGCCCGGCGTGGCGTTGGGCGATGCAGTGATCATGCTCAACCAGGCCAAGAACGAAATCGGCATGCCGGCGACCATGATCGGCACGTTCCAGGGCGCGGCCCAGGCGTTCCAGAGTTCGCTGGCCAGCCAGCCATGGCTGATCCTCGCGGCGCTGGTAGCGGTCTACATTATCCTGGGTGTGCTGTATGAGAGCTTTGTGCACCCGCTGACGATCATCTCGACCTTGCCCTCGGCAGGCCTGGGCGCGCTGATCATGCTGTGGCTGCTGGGCCAGGACTTTTCGATCATGGCCTTGATCGGGCTGGTGCTGCTGATTGGTATCGTCAAGAAAAACGGCATCCTGATGATCGACTTTGCCCTGGATGCCCAGCGCGTGCGTGGGCTGCCGCCCGAGGAGGCGATTTATGAAGCCTGTGTCACGCGGTTCCGGCCGATCATCATGACCACCCTTGCCGCCTTGCTCGGCGCGGTGCCGCTGATGCTGGGCTCCGGCCCCGGTGCGGAACTGCGCCAGCCGCTGGGTATCGCAGTGGTGGGCGGCTTGCTGGTGAGCCAGGCGCTGACGCTGTTCACCACACCGGTCATATACTTGTACCTTGAGAAGTTTTTCCACAGGCCCAAACCAGCGCTGGCGCTGGCGACCACACACTAAAGGCGGGGTCATGCGCGTCCTGATTATTGAAGACGAAGAAAAAACCGCGGACTACTTGCACCGCGGCCTGACGGAACAGGGCTACACCGTCGATGTGGCGCGTGAAGGCGTCGAAGGTTTGCACCTGGCGCTGGAGAACGATTACGCGGTGATCGTGCTCGACGTGATGCTGCCCGGCCTCGACGGCTTCGGCGTATTGCGCGCGCTGCGTGCGCGCAAGCAGACGCCGGTGATCATGCTCACGGCGCGTGAGCGCGTTGAGGACCGCATTCGTGGCCTGCGCGAAGGCGCCGACGATTACCTGGGCAAACCGTTTTCGTTCCTGGAACTGGTGGCGCGCCTGCAAGCGCTGACCCGCCGCAGTGGCGGGCATGAGCCGGTGCAGGTCACCGTCGCCGACCTGTGGATTGACTTGATCAGCCGCAAGGCCAGCCGCAACGGCCTGCGCCTGGACCTGACCGCCAAGGAGTTCTCGCTGCTCAGCGTATTGGCGCGGCGCCAGGGTGAAATCCTTTCCAAGACGGCGATTGCCGAGATGGTCTGGGACATCAATTTCGACAGCGACGCCAACGTCGTCGAAGTCGCGATCAAACGCCTGCGCGCCAAGCTCGACGGGCCGTTCGACACCAAGCTGCTGCACACCATTCGCGGCATGGGTTATGTGCTGGAGAACCGCAGTGTCGGCTAACTCCATCGCCCTGCGCCTGAGCGGCATGTTCACGCTGGTGGCGCTGCTGATCTTCGTGTTGATCGGCGGCGCGTTGTATCAGCAAGTGGACCGCGGCCTGGGCTTGTTACCCGGCGCCGAGCTGGACGCGCGCTACAGCGTGCTCGAATCCTCGGTCAATCGCTTCGGCACGCCGGACCACTGGGCGAAAATCACCGCCAAACTGAAACTGCTCGGTGAAGAAGACAAACGCATCCGCTTCTGGGTGGTCAGCAGCGATCCGAACTACGAATACGGCAACCCGGACGCGCAAATCCGCGCCTTCGCCGAGGGGCCGACCGGCAAGCGCGACTTGCGCCTGCCAGGGCGTGAATACCCGTTCAAGGTGTTGGTGAGCCAGTTCGCCGCCAAAGAACAGCGCCCGCCGCTGCGCTTTATGATCGCCATCGACACCGAAAACTTCCGCGCAACCCAGCACCAACTGCTGGTGGCCTTGATCGGCCTGGCGTTTGTCGGTGTGGTGCTGGCGGCGCTGTTGGGGTTCTGGGTCTCGCGCATTGGCCTCAAGCCGTTGGGCAAGCTCTCGGATGAAGCGCAGAAACTAGCACCGCCCAAGCTCTCGGGGCGGTTGCAACTGTCGCCGTTGCCGCCGGAATTGAGCCAGTTCGTCAACTCGTTCAACTCCACCCTGGATCGGGTGGAACAGGCTTATTCGCGCCTGGAGTCATTCAATGCCGACGTGGCGCATGAACTGCGTTCGCCGCTGACCAACCTGATCGGCCAAACCCAGGTAGCGCTGACGCGCGGGCGTTCGGCCGAGCATTATTTCGAGGTGCTGCAATCCAACCTTGAGGAGTTGGAGCGCCTGCGTTCGATCATCAATGACATGTTGTTCCTGGCCAGTGCTGATCAGGGCAGCAAGGCCACCAAGCTGATCGAAAGTTCGCTGGCGGACGAAGTGGCCACGACCCTCGATTACCTGGACTTCATCCTCGAAGACGCGCAAGTCCAAGTGCGGGTGCGCGGTGACGCCTTGGTGCAAATCGAGAAAGCGCACCTACGCCGTGCGTTGATAAACCTGCTGAGCAATGCGGTGCAGCACACCGCACCGGGGCAGGTTATCGAGGTGAACATTGAGGTGCAGGACCATCAGGTGGCGATTGGGGTGACCAACCCGGGGGATGAGATTGCCAGTGAGCATTTGCCCCGGCTGTTCGAGCGGTTTTATCGGGTGGATGCGTCGCGCAGCAACAGCGGGGCGAATCATGGGCTGGGGTTGGCGATCGTCAAGGCGATTGCGCTGATGCATGGCGGGGATGTGTTTGTGCGCAGCGATGGGGGCGGGAATACGTTTGGGATTACGTTGCCGGTGTAAGTGGGTCATCGGCCTGACAGCTGACCTGCTGGTGGAAGCTTAACTCGGTCAAATTGTGGGAGCGGGCTTGCTCGCGAATGCGGTGGAGCAGTTATGAATGAGCTGACTGACCCACCGCCTTCGCGAGCAAGCCCGCTCCCACATTTGGATTTCGGTACCTCAGATAGAAGTTGTGCTGCTGTGCTTTTGATCCGCTCTTGCTTCTACCACTCAGGTCG
>NZ_JACAPL010000003.1:898804-1201166 GCF_013385735.1 Pseudomonas sp. D2002
CCCACGGATTCAAGCCTGCGTGCGGGCATGCCGAGCCTAGGCGAGGCACCGAGTGGTGGGGCAAAGCGTTTTTTGGTTACTTTTTTAGGCGTTTGTAAAAAAGTGACCCGCCGTAAGGGCGGAACCCTAAGTGGCCGTTACCGCAGAAATGGATATGTACTCGGTCGTCCTGAACCAAACCACCAACCTACCCGCCGCCTTCGCGAGCAAGCCCGCTCCCACATTTGGATCGCGGCGTATCCGTTGAATCGGAGTCGACTTATGGAACTCAACGCAGGCAAGCCAGCTCCGACAGGAGGCTCTGCCGCCTCGACTATTGCGATTTGGGCAACAGTCATTATCTTGTTACACTCTGTATCGCACCGCTCACCTGCGTTAATTTGACGCACCGATGAGCGCGACGGCAAACACAGCTTCCCGCTCACCCCAATTTCCCTCGACTTATTTCCAGGGCTCTACACTGGGAATCTGTTTAAAGCCGCTGACTTCAGCGGCTTTTTTTTGCCGTAAAAAAGGCCAGGCACACCCCCACGACATTGGCCGTTTACGATTGACCAAAGGAGCTCCACCGGTGAAGAACTCGCTGACGTTCACCCCGCTATTCCTAGCGATTGCAGCAACGATCGCCCCCCTCGCCCACGCGGCAGACACCACCCCCGCCGACGGTTTCGTCGAAGGCGCAAGCCTCAAGATCAACACCCGCAACTACTACATGAACCGCGACCGTCGCGACATTCACACCGATGACAGCGAGGAATGGGGCCAGGGTTTCATCGGCACTTTCGAATCCGGCTACACCCAAGGCACTGTCGGCTTCGGCCTGGACCTCAACGCCATGCTCGGCCTCAAACTCGACGGCGGTGGCGGCACTGACGGTTCCAGCATCCTCCCGTACGGCAGCGGCAACGGCAAAGCCCCCGGTTCGTTCTCTACCGCTGGCGGCACCTTGAAGATGCGCGCCTTCGACACCGAGCTGAAAGCCGGCGACCTGTTCCTCAACAACCCGGTGATCGCCGGCGGCATGACCCGCATGCTGCCGCAGGACTTTCGTGGCGTGAGCCTGACCAACCACAGCTTCGACGGCTGGATGCTCGAAGGTGGCCAGGCCAGTTTCACCAAGCTCTACAACCAGAGCGGCCACCGGCGCATCGGCACCAGCTACGGCGCGCTGCCGGACCACGCCGACAGCAAGCACCTGAACTGGGCCGGTGTGTCGTTCAGCGGCATTCCAGGCGTGACCAGCAACCTGTACGCCTCCGAACTCAAGGACGTATGGCACCAGTACTACTACGACCTGGACTACACCTACGCGCTCAATGACCTGGTCAGCCTCAACCCGGGCCTGCACTACTACCACACCCAGGACACCGGCCAGTCACTGCTGGGCAATATCGACAACAACACCTACAGCCTGCATTTCACCGTGGGCGTGGGCAACCACAGCGTCACCGCCGCCTACCAGCGGGTCAACGGCAACACGCCGTTCGACTACATCAGCCAGGGCGACAGCGTTTACCTGGACAACTCCCAGCAATACTCGGACTTCAACGGCCCCAACGAGCGCTCGTGGAAACTCAAGTACGCCTACGACTTCGCCGGCCTCGGCATGCCTGGGCTGACGTCCGCCGTGTCCTACATCAGCGGCAAGACCGACCTGACCAAGGTCGACCCCAACAGCCGTGGCTACAGCGCCTGGTACAGCGCCGATGGCAAGGACGCGAAACACTGGGAGCGGGACATCGACTTGAAGTACGTGGTGCAAGGCGGCAAGGCCAAGGATCTGGCGGTACGCCTGCAGTGGGCAACCAACCGTGGCGGCAATGGCTACGCGGCGGTGGATCGCGATGTGGATGAATACCGGGTAATCGTGGACTACCCGATCAACGTGTTCTAACCCGCTGATTTTTCTTTTTTAGCCCATGCTCTAATTTTCATCGCGTAGAACTAAACTGCCAGTATCTTCCCTGTTGAAGCCTGCGCGATGAGTCAACTCCGCCCTCCTTCTTTGCCTGCACGCTCGGAGCTTTTGCTGATTCTGGGCAGTGGCCTCACCGTTATCCTGATTGTGATTATCGTTGCAGCGTTGCTGACCCGCGAACACGCCAGCACCTTGCAGGCGGCCAAACGCGCAACCACCAATATCACCCAACTGATCAATGCCGATGTGTTGCGTAACGCCGAGCTGTATGACTTGGCGCTGCTGGGCTTGATCAGCGCCGCCAAGCGCAAGGACCTGGCGCAGGCGTCGCCGGAAATCCGCCACGTGGTGCAGTTTGATCAATCCAACGCGGCGCCCTTCAAAGGCGAAGTGCTGTTGCTGGATGCCGATGGCGCGGTGATTGCCGACTCCTCGACGCTGCGGCCCACACCGCGCAATTTCGCCAACCGCGATTATTTCCAGGTGCATAAACAGAATGCCCAGGCAGGCCTGTTTATCAGCCGGCCGTTCAAGATCCGCTGCGATTGCGACCAAGTCTGGCGCATGGCATTCAGTCGCCGAATAAGCGGGCCCGACGGCGAGTTTGCCGGTGTCGCGGTGGCGACGATGCGTTTGGCGTACTTCGATCAGTTGTTCAACCGCCTCACCATCGGCAATGGCAGCTCGGTCAACCTGCTGAACAATCGCGGCATTCTCCTGGCCCAGCAGCCGCTGCTGGAACGCGACATGATCGATAAAGACCTCAGCGATCGGCCCAACTTCAAACGCATACTGCGCGAAGGCCAAGGCAGCTTTCGGGCTATCTCAGCCATCAGTGGCACAGAGCGTTTATACACCTTCACCAATGTCGGTGAGCTGCCGCTGATTGTGGTGGTGGCGCTGGCCAGTGAGGACGTGTTCGCCCCCTGGAAGCGCGCCGCGCTGCTTACCAGTGGCGCCACCGGCGTGCTCTGCATAGGTTTGTTATGGCTGACCTGGATGTTGCGCCGTGAACTGCGTCGCCGTTATCGCGCCGAACAGGTGCTGTCGGAGCTGGCCGCCACCGATGCCCTGACTGGCCTGGCCAACCGCCGTATCCTGGATCAACGCCTGGGCCTGGAATGGGAACGCGCACAGCGTTCCACCGAGCCGCTGACGCTGTTGATGATCGACGTGGACCACTTCAAGGCTTTCAACGACCGCCATGGCCATCATGGCGGTGACGCGGCACTGCGCACGGTCGCCCAGGTGATCGGCGGCAACATCCGCCGCCCAGCCGACCTGGCTGCACGGTATGGCGGGGAAGAGTTTGCGGTGGTGCTGCCGAATACCGACGCCAAGGGCGCCTGGGTGATCGCCGAGCATATCCGCAGCGAAGTCGAGCACCTGCCACGGGTCGCCGGTGCCGAGCGGCCGATCACCGTAAGTATCGGCATGAGTACCTGGGACAAACGCAGCCGCCTATCACTCGAGGCGTTGCTGCTGCACGCGGATCAGGCGCTGTATGAGGCCAAGCACAGCGGGCGCAACCGGATTGTGGAGGCGGCCACACGCTGATCGGCTGCAACGCCCTGCACGTACTACGCTATTGGCATCCTCGAAGCAGAAGTAAGCCCGATGAGCCCGAGCCTTTCCCGCCCTACACGTCGCCCGGAGCGCTTGCTGATCCTGGGCAGCGTGCTCACGGCCCTGCTGATCGTGGCGATCGTGGCGGTGCTGCTGATTCGTGAACACGCCAGCACCCTGCAGACCGCCAAACGCACCGCGAACAACATTACCCAACTGATCGACGCGGATGTACTGCGCAATGCCGAGCTCTACGACATGGCCCTCAAAGGCCTGATCGCCGCCACGGAGCGCAATGACCTGCACAGCGTTTCCGCCGAAATTCGTCACCTGGTGCTGTTCGACCGCTCCGCCGCCGCACCGTACAAGGGCGACATCCTGCTGCTCGACGCCAACGGCGAGGTGATTGCCGACTCGTCCTTGCTCACGCCCAAGACCGGTAACTTTGCCGACCGGGACTATTTTCAGGCGCACCGGAAAAAACCTGATATCGGGCTGTATATCAGCCGGCCGTTCATGGCGCGCTGCGTGTGTGACGACCAATGGCGCATTGCATTCAGCCGGCGTATTTCCGGGCCCGATGGACGCTTTCAGGGCGTCGCGGTGGCGTCCATGCGCCTGTCGTACTTTCACCAACTGTTCAGCAGCCTGAACATCGGCAGCAACAGCACCATTAACCTGATCAACCAGCAGGGCATCCTGCTTGCGCAATACCCCCTGCTGGAACTCGACATGATCGACAAGGACTTGAGCCAGCGCCCCAACGTCGCGCGCATGCTCAAGGAACGCGACGGCAGCTTTCGCGGGGTTTCCAGCGTCGACCACCAGGAACGGCTCTATACCTTTTCCAGTGTGGGCGACTTACCGCTGATCGTGGCGGTGGCCCTGTCTACCGAAGACATCTTCGCCCAATGGAAGCGCGCGGCCTTGCTGATCAGCCTGGCAACCGGCGTGCTGTGCATTGGCTTGCTATGGCTGAGCTGGATGCTGAGCAAAGAATTGCGCCGCCGCCACCGCGCCGAGCAGGTGCTGTCAGAACTGGCAGCCACCGATGCCCTGACCGGGTTGGCCAACCGCCGCACCCTGGACCAGCGCCTGCGCCAGGAATGGGACCGCGCGCAACGCTCAACGGAGCCGCTGACTTTGCTGATGATCGACGTAGACCACTTCAAGGCTTTCAACGACCGTCATGGCCACCACGGCGGTGACGCGGCATTGCGCACGGTGGCCCAGGTGATCGAAGACAACATCCGCCGCCCCGCTGACCTGGCGGCGCGCTACGGCGGGGAGGAGTTTGCGGTGGTGCTGCCGCATACCGACGCTAAAGGCGCGTGGCTGATCGCCGAGCATATCCGCAGCAGTGTCGAGCACCTGCCACGGGTCGCCGGCGCCGAGCGGCCGATTACGGTGAGTATCGGCATGAGTACGTGGGACAAGCGCAGCCGCATGTCGTTGGAGGCGTTGTTGTTGAGTGCGGATCAGGCGTTGTATGAGGCCAAGCACAGCGGGCGCAATCGGATTGTGGATACTGCAACGCTTCAAGCTGGGTGAGTGCAGCGTAAATTAATAGCGAAGCTGCGATGCAGGTGCCTTGGTATTTATGGCGTACCGCAGTGATGCTATCGCGGGCAAGCCAGCTCCCACAGGAGGGCTGCGGTGCTTTCACATCAGGCATAAAAAAAGGCCACCCGAAGGTGGCCTTTCAAAACTAAAGAAAGAGAGTTGTTACTTACACCGCCGCAACGGGACGCATGTAAGAGATCGGTGCGGTGCTGGCATCTTCGAAGGTCACGACTTCCCAAGCGTCTGTCTGCTCAATCAACTTGCGCAGCAGCTGGTTGTTAAGGGCGTGGCCCGACTTGAAGCCTTTGAACTCGCCTATCAGGCTATTGCCCAGCAGGTAGAGGTCACCGATTGCATCGAGGATCTTGTGCTTCACGAATTCGTCTTCGTAGCGAAGGCCGTCTTCGTTCAGTACACCATCCGCGTCGACCACAATGGCGTTTTCAACGCTGCCGCCGAGTGCGAGGTTGTGCTTGCGCAGGTACTCGATGTCACTCATGAAACCAAAGGTACGGGCGCGGCTGACTTCTTTTACGAACGAAGTGCTGGAAAAATCCACGCTTGCACTTTGGGTGCGGTCACGGAATACCGGGTGATCGAAATCGATCTCAAAGCTCACTTTAAAGCCTTCGAACGGGACGAAGGTGGCGCGCTTGTCGCCGTCTTCTACTGTCACTTCCCGCAGAATGCGAATGAACTTCTTGGCTGCGTCCTGTTCTTCCAGGCCGGCAGATTGAATCAAGAATACGAAGGGTCCAGCGCTGCCATCCATGATCGGGACTTCGGACGCGGAGAGCTCGACGTAGGCGTTATCGATGCCCAGGCCAGCCATGGCCGAGAGCAAGTGCTCCACCGTGTCCACTTTGACGTCACCGTTGACCAATGTGGTCGACATCGTGGTTTCGCCAACGTTTTCCGCGCGAGCAGGAATCTGCACCACAGGGTCCAGGTCGGCACGAACAAACACGATGCCGGTGTCGACAGGTGCGGGCTTGAGGGTCAGGTATACCTTCTCCCCGGAGTGCAGACCTACACCTGTGGCACGGATAATATTCTTCAGGGTGCGTTGTTTAATCATGGCTTGGACCGCTTCAGCGCAAATTGCGAACTGGTATCAACAAAGGCTGGCGATAATAACAGACCAGACCTTTGCTGAACACCAATCACCTTCATAGCCCTGATACATTCCATTAATCGGCCTGACGACGCAGGAATGCCGGGATGTCCAGGTAGTCCAGATCATCTTGCGGATTCGGGCTACGGGACGCCGCAGCACCGGCCTGAGCCTGGTTGCGCATCACGGTCGGACGGTCCAGATCACGATAGTTCACAGACGGCAGTTCCTGGCGCGCAGGCGCTGGAGCGGCAGCTTGCTGGCTGGCGTGGCTGTTGTGGCCGGTGTGAACGGTATTGTCGATGACCTTCACAGGCTTCTCGATTTTAGCGCCCAGGCCGGTAGCCACCACGGTCACGTGCAGTTCATCACGCATGTCCGGGTCGATAACGGTGCCGACTTTGACCATCGCGTGCTCGGAAGCGAAGGCTTCGATGATGCTACCCACGTCGGAGTACTCACCCAGGGACAGGTCAGGACCGGCGGTGATGTTCACCAGGATGCCGCGTGCGCCTTGCAGGTTCACGTCTTCCAGCAACGGGTTGCGGATCGCCGCTTCAGTGGCTTCACGCGCACGGTTCGGACCGCTGGCGCAGCCAGTGCCCATCATCGCCATGCCCATTTCGCTCATGACAGTACGTACGTCGGCAAAGTCGACGTTGATCATGCCTGGGCGCTTGATGATGTCGGAGATACCGCGAACGGCACCGGCCAGTACATCGTCAGCCTTGGCGAACGCGGACAGCAGGCTTGCGTCCTTGCCCAGGATGGTCAGCAGCTTCTCGTTGGGAATGGTGATCAACGAGTCGACGCTTTCAGACAGCAGACGGATGCCTTCGTCGGCGATCTGCATGCGCTTGCGGCCTTCGAACGGGAACGGACGGGTGACGACAGCAACCGTCAGAATCCCCATTTCCTTGGCCACTTCGGCAATGATCGGGGCCGCACCGGTACCGGTACCGCCGCCCATGCCAGTGGTGATGAACACCATGTTGGTGCCTTGCAGCACTTCAGCAATACGCTCGCGGTCTTCCAGTGCGGCTTGACGGCCGACTTCCGGGTTGGCGCCAGCGCCGAGGCCCTTGGTCACGGCTGTGCCCAATTGCAGGATGGTCCGCGCGCCGATGCTTTTCAGCGCCTGGGCATCAGTGTTGGCGCAGATGAATTCAACGCCTTCAATGTTGCTTTTGACCATGTGGTTGACAGCGTTGCCGCCGCCACCGCCGACACCGATTACTTTGATAACCGGGCTTGCGGGGATGTTGTCTACGAGTTCGAACATGTTCCCTCTCCTTTCATTTTCTCTAGTTTTTTCGCCTACTGCTTACTGCGGTGCTGCGGTGTCGCGGTAAATCGTTAGAAATTGCCTTTTACCCAAGCCTGCAGCCGCTCGAACAACGGCGCTTTCGCCTCGTCGTCGCTGCGGTAGCTGTCACGGATACTTGGGCCCGACAGGGAAATGCCGTCGGTCTGCTTTTGCAGCCCGTACAACAGCAAGCCCACACCGGTTGAATAAATCGGGTTGCGCACCACGTCGCCCAGGCCTTTGACACCATGGGGCACGCCCAGGCGAACCGGCATGTGGAAGATTTCCTCGGCCAGTTCGACCGCGCCTTCCATCTTCGAGGTGCCACCGGTCAGCACGATGCCGGCCGGGATCAAATCTTCATAACCGCTGCGGCGCAGTTCAGCCTGGATCAGGGTGAACAGCTCGTCGTAGCGAGGCTCGACCACTTCGGCCAGGGCCTGACGCGACAGCTCACGCGGTGGGCGATCGCCGACGCTTGGCACCTTGATGGTTTCACCGGCACCAGCCAGTTTGGCCAGGGCGCAGGCGTAACGGATCTTGATTTCTTCGGCGTACTGGGTCGGCGTACGCAGCGCCATGGCGATGTCGTTGGTGACCTGGTCACCGGCAATCGGGATCACGGCGGTGTGACGGATCGCACCCTCGGTGAAAATCGCGATATCGGTGGTGCCGCCGCCGATGTCGACCAGGCACACGCCCAGCTCTTTTTCGTCGTCGGTCAGTACCGAGTAGGCCGACGCCAGCTGCTCAAGAATGATGTCGTCGATTTCCAGGCCGCAGCGGCGCACGCATTTTTCAATGTTCTGTGCGGCGTTTACGGCGCAGGTCACCACGTGAACCTTGGCCTCCAGACGTACGCCCGACATGCCCAGCGGCTCACGAACGCCTTCCTGGTTATCGATCACGTAGTCCTGCGGCAGGGTGTGCAGCACGCGCTGGTCAGCCGGGATCGCCACGGCCTGGGCGGCGTCGAGTACGCGCTCAAGGTCGGCGGAGCTGACTTCACGGTCGCGGATCGCCACGATGCCGTGGGAATTCAGGCTGCGGATATGGTTGCCGGCCACGCCGACGAACGCAGAGTGAATCCGGCAACCGGCCATCAGCTGCGCTTCTTCGATGGCGCGCTGGATCGATTGCACGGTGGACTCGATGTTCACCACCACGCCCTTCTTCAGGCCCCGGGACGGATGCGTGCCGATACCGACGATTTCGATAACACCGTCTTCACCGACCTCGCCGACCAGCGCCACCACTTTGGAGGTGCCGATATCGAGACCGACGATCATTTTTCCGCTTTGCACGTTTGCCATGGGTCCTGCCTCTTCTTAATTCTTCGCGACAGCGGGTTTGGCTGTCGTCGGCGCAGCTGGTTCACGCCAGCCGACGGCCAGGCCGTTGGCGTAACGCAGGTCGACGCTCGCAATGTTCGTAATCTGTTCTTTCAAGGTCTTGTCATAGATGGCAATAAAGCGGCGCATCTTTTCCACCAGGTTGCCGCGTCCCAGCAGCAACTCGATGCCCGGGCCGGAACTGCCTGCCCCGGTGGTCAAAAACCAGCTGCCCCGTTCACGCAGTTCCAGGCGTGCAATGGAGAAACCCAGCGGGCGCAGCATCTGGCTCAAGGCCTGGTACTGCTGCATTACTTGCTGTTGCGCCCGCTGCGGCCCGATCAACTGCGGCAGGTGTTCGTAATTCGCCAACTCGCGCGGGGTAAACGCCTGGCCCTGGTTGTTCAGCAGCGCGCCATCGCCCCAACGGGCCACGGGCAGCTGTTCTTCCAGGCGGATCGTCACCTGGTCCGGCCAGACGCGGCGGACTTCGGCGTGGGCGATCCACGGCATTTGCTCCAGCTCCGAGCGCATACCGGCCAGGTCGATGGTAAAGAAGCTCGCCGCCAGGTACGGGCCGATGCGCTGCTGTACCGCTTGCTGACTGATGTAGCTCAAGTCGCCCTGAACACTGATCTTGGTAATCGGTCGATCGGCATACGGCAACAGGCGCTGCGCACCTTCGTAAGTACCAAAGCCCAACGCTACCAACAGCACCGGCCAAAACAGCGCTTTGAGAAAACCAAAGTTGGCTTTCGGCAGGCGCGCCGACATCGGCTCTTTAGCCACCATTCGGCTGGCACCCCGAGGCACCGGCTTGCGGCTGGGCACTGGAGGTTGCTGATGACGAAGCGATGCGCCGTTCATGTGTTTAGCCTCTTGGCTCAATGCTTGCGGCCAGGATCGCCAGCACCAACTGCTGGAAATCCAAACCGGCTGCACGGGCTGCCATAGGTACCAGGCTGTGATCGGTCATACCGGGAGCGGTGTTGACTTCCAGGAACCAGAAATTCCCTTGGTCATCCTGCATCACGTCTGCCCGCGCCCAACCGGCGATACCCAGCGCCTCACAGGCTTTCGCCGTGAGGTCCATCAATTCCTGTTCCTTGGTTGCGTCGAGGCCGCACGGGATCCGGTACTGGGTATCGGAAGCCACGTACTTGGCGTCGTAGTCGTAAAAGGTGTGGGGCGTACCCAATGCGATAGGCGGCAATACCTGGCCACGCAGGGTGGCGATGGTGTACTCAGGGCCTTGAATCCACTGTTCCACCAACACTTGCGAATCGTAGGTACTTGCCGCTTTCCATGCGTCGATCAATTCGGCGGCCGAGTTCACTTTGGCCATGCCGATACTGGAGCCTTCATGGGCTGGTTTGACGATCAAAGGCAGGCCCAGTTCCTTGGCTGCGCAAATACAATCGTCTTCGCTGCACAGCACGCTGTGACGCGGGGTTGGAATACCCAGGCTGTGCCACACCTGCTTGGTGCGCAACTTGTCCATCGCCAGTGCCGACGCGAGGATGCCGCTGCCGGTGTAAGGGATGCCGGCGCACTCGAGCAAGCCTTGCATGCTGCCGTCTTCGCCGCCACGGCCGTGCAGGATGATGAAGGCACGGTCGATTTTTTCGGCCTGCAGGCGGGCGAGGAAATCATCGCCCACGTCGATACCGAACGCGTTCACGCCGGCACTTTGCAGGGCTTCAAGCACGGCATTGCCGGACTTGAGCGACACTTCACGCTCGGCGCTCTTGCCGCCAAACAGCACGGCCACGCGGCCGAAGTCGGCAGGCGTAATCGTGGAAAACAGGGCGTCGTAATGGGTGGTCATTTCGACTTCCCCTGCACGGCGCCGAACAGCGGGCTCGCCAGCAACTTGGGCGCAAGGCCACCGATATCACCGGCGCCCTGGCACAGCAGGATGTCACCGGCACGCAGCAGCGGCTTGACGATCGGCGCCAGGTCCACACCGCGCTCGATGTAGATCGGGTCCAACTGGCCACGCTGACGGATGCTGTTGCACAGCTTGCGGCTGTCGGCGCCCGGGATCGGCTCTTCACCGGCCGGGTAGACTTCCATCAACAGCAGCACGTTGGCATCGGCCAATACATTGACGAAATCGTCGTACAGATCACGGGTGCGGCTGTAGCGGTGCGGCTGGTAAACCATCACCAGGCGACGCTCCGGCCAGCCACCGCGCACGGCTTTGATGACTGCGGCGACTTCGGTCGGGTGGTGACCGTAATCGTCCACCAGCATCACGTCGCCGCCGTCCACCGGCAATTGGCCGTAGACCTGGAAGCGACGGCCAACCCCGGCAAAGCGCGACAGGCCTTCAACGATGGCTTCATCGCTGACGCCCTCGTCGGAGGCGATGCAGATGGTCGCCAGGGAATTGAGCACGTTGTGGTTACCCGGCATGTTCACCGAGACATCCAGTGGTTCGCGGTCGGGGCGCAGCACGGTGAAGAAGGTTTGCATGCCTTCCTGGCGCACATTGATCGCGCGCACGTCGGCGTCTTCGCTGAAGCCGTAGGTCACGGTCGGACGCTTGACCAGCGGCAGGATTTCACGCACGACAGGATCGTCCAGGCACACCACGGCCAAACCGTAGAACGGCAGGTTGTGCAGGAATTCGACGAAGGTTTTCTTCAACTTGTTGAAGTCACCGTCGTAGGTCGCCATGTGGTCTTCGTCGATGTTGGTGACCACCGCAACCAGCGGTTGCAGGTGCAGGAAGCTCGCGTCACTTTCATCGGCTTCGGCGATCAGGTAGCGGCTGGTGCCGAGCTGGGCATTGGTGCCCGCTGCATTCAGACGGCCACCGATCACGAAGGTCGGGTCCAGGCCACCGGCGGCGAACACCGAGGCAATCAGGCTGGTGGTGGTGGTTTTGCCGTGCGTACCGGCAACGGCGATGCCGTGGCGATAGCGCATCAGCTCGGCGAGCATCTCGGCACGCGGCACCACGGGGATACGGCGCTCAAGGGCGGTGGCCACTTCCGGGTTGGAGGTGTTCACGGCACTGGAAACCACCAGCACGTCAGCCTCGGCGGCGTTCTCGGCGCGGTGGCCGATAAAGATTTGCGCGCCAAAGGACTTCAGGCGGTCGGTGACCGGCGACTCTTTCAAGTCGGAGCCGGACACTTGGTAGCCCAGGTTCAGCAGTACTTCGGCAATACCGCACATGCCCACACCGCCGATACCGACGAAGTGAATGCGACGGATGCGGCGCATTTCCGGTTGTGGCATGGCTTTCTGATTCTCAACCATGGGCCACCTCCAGGCAGATATCGACCACGGTGCGGGTTGCGTCAGGTTTGGCCAGGCGGCTTGCGGTGCTCGCCATGCTGTTGAGTCGTTCCGGTTGCATCAAAACCTCGGTCAGGCGTGCGGCCAAATCGGCGGCGCCAGTCGTTCTTTGCGGCAGCAGGAAGGCAGCGCCCTCCCCGGCCAAATATTCGGCGTTGCGGGTCTGGTGATCGTCAATCGCGTGGGGCAAAGGCACCAGCAAGGACGGCAGACCGGCGGCGGCCAGTTCACTGACGGTCAGCGCACCAGCGCGACAGACCACCAGGTCGGCCCAGCCATAGGCGTGGGCCATGTCTTTAATGAAGGGCTGTACATTCGCCTCGACCCCGGCCTCGCGATAGCGAGTGGCGGTCACTTCATCGTGGTTCTTGCCGGCCTGGTGGAAGATCTCCGGGCGCAATTCCACAGAGAGTTGCGCCAGCGCTTCGGGCAGCAATTTATTCAGCGGCTCGGCGCCCAGGCTTCCGCCCAGAATCAGCAGATGCGCCTTGCGCCCGGCCAATGCCTCACGGGCAATGGCCATAAACAGTTCAGTGCGCACCGGGTTGCCGGTGGTGCGCAGCTTGTCCGAGGCGGCAAAGGTTTTCGGGAACGCTTCACACACCCGTGCGGCCAACGGCACCAGCAGGCGGTTGGCAGTACCGGCGACGGCGTTCTGCTCGTGCACGATCACCGGCACACCGGCGAGCTTGGCTGCCACGCCGCCAGGGCCGGTCACGTAACCACCAAAACCGAGCACGCACACCGGCTTCAATTCGCGGATGACGTTGCGTGCCTGCCACACCGCCTTGAGCAACACGAACGGCGCCTTGAGCAGGGACAGCTTGCCCTTGCCACGCAGGCCGGTGACGTTGATCAAATGCAGCTGCAAGCCGGCATTCGGCACCAATTCATTTTCGATGCCGCGCGGTGTACCGAGCCAATGCACGGTGTAGCCGCGGTTCTGGAATTCGCGCGCGCACGCCAGGGCCGGGAACACGTGGCCCCCGGTGCCGCCCGCCATGATCAGCACGTTAGCGCCCATGGTTCGGCTCCTCGGCAAAATCGCTTTCGCTGAATTCCATCTCTTCGCTGCCCAAGTGGGTTCGACTCTCCCACTCGATGCGCAGCAATAACCCCAGGCACGCGCAGCAAATCACCAACGAACTGCCGCCGTAACTGAGGAACGGCAAGGTCAGGCCCTTGGTCGGCAGCAGACCGACGTTCACGCCGATGTTGATCAGGAACTGGCCGATCCACAGGAACGACAAGCCGTACGCCACATACGCGGCGAAATACTGTTTGGCTTTCTCGGCCCACAAGCCGATGTACATGCCGCGCACACACACGAACACGAACAGTGCGACGGTGCACAGCGAACCGACCACGCCCAGTTCTTCGGCGAGTACCGAGAACACGAAGTCGGTGTGCGCTTCCGGCAGGTAGAACTGCTTCTGCACGCTGTTGCCCAGGCCCACGCCCAGCCATTCGCCGCGACCGAAGGCAATCAGCGCCTGGGTCAACTGGTAGCCGGAACCGAACTGGTCGGACCATGGGTCGGTAAAGGTGATCAGACGCGCCATCCGGTAGGGTTGCGCCTGCACCAGCACCGTCACGGCAGCCACGGCCAGCACCACCATCAAGGTGAAACGGAACAGGCCGACGCCACCGAGGAATAGCATGGCGGCGGCGGCACCCATCATCACCACGGTGGCACCGAAGTCGGGCTCCATCAGCAACAGGCCAGCCATCGGCAGCAGCACGATGAAGGGCTTGAAGAAGCCCATCCAGCTTTCGCGGACTTCTTTCTGACGCCGCACCAGGTAGCCGGCGAGGTAGATCACCACGAACACCTTGGCGATTTCCGACGGCTGCACGTTGAACGCACCGAAGCCGATCCAGCGCATCGAACCGTTCACCTCGCGGCCGATGCCGGGCAGGATCACCATGATCAGCAAGCCAAACGCGCCGATCAGCATCATCCAGCCCAGGCGCTGCCAGGTGGCAATCGGGATCATCATGGTGACGATGCACGCGCCGAGGCCGATGACCAAATACACCAGGTGACGGATCATCATGTACAGGGTGTTGCCCGACTGCACGGCGGCCACTTCGGAGGATGCCGAGGTGATCATCACCAAGCCCAGGCCCAGCAGCGCGAGGCAGCCGGCGAGCATCGGGAAGTCGAGGTCGATGCCACGGCCAGTGATGATCGGCGACGGGTACGGCTTGATGATATTTCTGAAATTCATGCCAAGGCCTCCACGCCGCGGGCGAACAGCTGGCCGCGCTCTTCGTAGTTCTTGAACATGTCGAAACTGGCGCACGCCGGCGACAGCAGCACTGCATCACCCGGCTGGGCCAGGGCTTGGCAGTGAGCGATGGCGTCGTCCAGGGACGTGGCACGCACTTGCGGCACCGCGTCACCGAGGGCGGCGGCGATCAAATCGGAATCACGGCCCATCAGCACCACGGCGCGGCAATGGGCGGCCACCGGACCTTTGAGGTCCTTGAAGTCGGCACCTTTGCCATCGCCACCAGCGATCAGCACCAGCTTGCCTTCGATGTCGGCACCCAGGCCTTCGATGGCAGCCAGGGCAGCACCGACGTTGGTGGCCTTGGAATCGTTGTAATAGCTGACGCCGTTGAGGTCGCGCACCCACTGGCAGCGGTGCTCAAGACCGGCGAAGGTGCGCAGGCTGGCGAGCATGGCATCGAACGGCAGGCCGACCGCATGACCGAGCGCCAAGGCTGCGAGCGCATTGGACTGGTTATGCGCGCCACGGATTTTCAGCTCACGCACCGGCATCAGGTTCTGGAATTCGAAGGCCAGGTATTTCTCGCCGTTCTCTTCGCGAATGCCGAAGGCTTTGAAATCGGGTTTGCCGAGGCCAAAGGTCCAGCACGGCAGGCCTTCGCCCATCAGCGGACGGCTCAGGGCGTCTTGACGGTTGACCACGACTTGCCTGGCACCACGGAAAATCCGGTGCTTGGCCAAGTGATACGCCGGCAGGCCGCTGTAGCGGTCCATGTGGTCTTCGCTGACGTTCAACACGGTGGCCACTTCGGCGCCGAGGTCGTGGGTGGTTTCAAGCTGGAAGCTCGACAGTTCCATCACGTACAGCTCGACGTCGTCGCTGAGCAAATCCAGCGCCGGTGTGCCGAGGTTACCGCCCACGGCCACGCGCTTGCCGGCCGCAATGGCCATCTCGCCCACCAGCGTGGTCACGGTGCTTTTCGCGTTGGAGCCGCTGATGGCCACAATCGGCGCTTTCGCGTTGCGCGCGAACAGGTCGATATCGCCGGAGAGCTTCACGCCACGTGCGGCAGCAGCTTGCAAAGCCGGTGTCGCCAGGGCTAAGCCTGGGCTCACGTAGAGCTCATCGGCACGGCACAGAAACTCGACATCCAGCTCGCCACAACGCACTTCCACGTGCGGGTAGTCACGGCGCAGCGTGACCAGCTCCGGTGGATTTTCCCGCGTATCGGCCACAGCAAACGACGTGCCCCGGTTCGCCAGGAAGCGAACCAGGGACATGCCGCTCTTGCCGAGGCCGACAACGATGCGGAAGTGGTCTGAAGCGATCAGGGACACTCGTTTCTACCTCAGTTTCAGGGTGGCAAGGCCGACCAGTACCAGAATCACGGTGATGATCCAGAAACGGACGATCACGCGTGGCTCGGGCCAGCCCTTGAGTTCAAAGTGGTGGTGAATCGGCGCCATGCGGAACACGCGGCGCCCGGTCAATTTGAAGGAAGCCACCTGGATGACCACCGACAGGGTTTCCATCACGAACACACCGCCCATGATGAACAACACGATTTCCTGGCGAACGATTACCGCAATGGTGCCCAGGGCTGCGCCCAGCGCCAGTGCACCGACGTCGCCCATGAAGACTTGTGCCGGGTAGGTGTTGAACCACAGGAACCCCAGGCCGGCACCGATCAGCGCGCCGCAGAACACAATCAGCTCACCTGCGCCCGGCACATACGGGATCAGCAGGTATTCAGCGAATTTCACGTTACCCGACAGGTAGCAGAAAATGCCGAGCGCGCCGCCGACCATCACCGTCGGCATGATCGCCAGGCCGTCGAGGCCGTCGGTCAGGTTCACCGCGTTGCTGGAGCCGACGATCACGAAGTAGGTCAGCACCACAAAGCCGATGCCCAGTGGAATGCTGGCGTCCTTGAGCATCGGAATGATCAAGGTGGTTTCAACCGCGCTTGGCGCAGTGGTGTACAGGAAAATCGCGGCGGCAAGGCCGAATACCGACTGCCAGAAATACTTCCAGCGGCTTGGCAGCCCCTTGGAGTTTTTCTCGATCACTTTGCGGTAGTCATCGACCCAGCCGATGGCGCCGAACAACAGGGTCACCAGCAGCACCACCCACACGTAGCGGTTATGCAGGTCGGCCCACAACAAGGTGCTGACGCCAATGGACGACAGGATCAGCGCGCCGCCCATGGTCGGGGTGCCGGATTTGGACAGGTGCGACTGCGGGCCGTCATTACGAACCGATTGACCAATTTGCAGGTTCTGCAGGGTGCGGATCATCCACGGCCCCAGGAACAGCGACAGAGACAGCGCGGTCAGCACACCCAGAATCCCGCGCAGGGTCAGGTACTGAAAGACCGCGAAGCCTTTGTGGAACTGTTGCAGATACTCAGCCAGCAGCAGCAGCATTAATGTTTCTCCGTACTTGAGCCACACAAGGCCGCGACGACGTTTTCCATCACCGCGCTGCGCGATCCCTTGATCAAAATGGTTGTGTGTTTGTCTTGTTCTGCCGCCACCAGGGCCTGGATCAGCTCGGCCTGGGTAGCGAAATGCCGCGCGCCGAGGCCGAAGGCGTCGACGGCGTGAGCCATGTTCGGGCCGACGGCGTAGAACGCGTCGACTTTGCCGGTGGCGTACGCGCCGACTTCACGATGGGACTGTTCGGCCCAGTCGCCCAGCTCGGCGATATCGCCCAGTACCAGCACCTTGCGACCGTCGAAGCTTTTCAGCAGGTCGATGGCGGCGCAGATCGAGGATTGGTTGGCGTTGTAGGTGTCATCAATCACGCGCATGCCATTGGTTGCCAGTTGCGCAACCGTGCGGCCTTTGACCGGCTGCACCGCGCCCAACCCGGTGGCGATACCAAACAGCGACACGCCCAGGGCATGCGCGGCAGCCGCAGCGGCCAAGGCGTTGGCGACGTTGTGGTTGCCCAGCAGATTCAGTTGTACGTGCTCGCTACCTTGCGGGGTGTGCAAGGTGAAGGACGGGCAGCCACGCGCGTCGACGCGGATATCGGAAGCGTGGAAATCGGCGGCTGCATTCAACACGGCAAACGTCAGCACTTTGCGACCGGCGGCGCGTACACGCCAGGTCTCGAAGGCCTTGTCGTCGAGGTTCAATACTGCAGTGCCCGCGGCGTCGAGACCTTCAAGGATTTCACCCTTGGCTTCGACGATTTTCTCGGGGCCGCCGAACTCGCCAACGTGGGCGGTGCCGGCATTGTTGATGATTGCCACGTGGGGCTTGGTCAGCGCCACGGTGTAGGCGATTTCGCCGACGCGCGAAGCACCCAGTTCGATCACCGCCGCCGTGTGTTCCGGGGCCAGTTCGAGCAGGGTCAGCGGTGCGCCGAAATCATTGTTCAGGTTGCCACGGGTGGCGAGCACCGGCCCGCGCGTGCGCAGGACGCCGGCGAGCAATTCCTTGACCGTGGTTTTGCCGCTGGAGCCGGTGATGGCTGCAACCGGCTTGTCAAACGCGGCGCGGTTCAGCGCACCCAACTGGCCCAGGGCCAGACGGGTGTCGGCAACCAACAGTTGCGGCAAGGTGGAATCCGCCACTTCGCGCTGCACCAGGGCACCCACGGCACCTTTGGCGGCGACGTCATTCAGGTAGTCGTGGCCGTCGAAGCGCGGGCCGGCCAGTGCAACAAACAATTGCCCAGGCTGGATGTTGCGGCTGTCGATACTCACGCCGTCGAAGCTGCAATCACTCGACACTACGCGGGCCGACAGGGCCTGGGTCAGTTCGCTGAATTTCATCGCTTTAAGCATGCGCGACCTCCCAGGCGGTCAGGGCGTGATCGGCCTCGACCAGATCGGAGAAGGCATGGCGTTCGCCGTTGATTTCCTGGTAGTCCTCGTGACCTTTGCCGGCCAGCACCACCACATCGTCAGCGCTGGCGCTGGCGATCAGTTGGGCAATGGCGGCGCCACGACCGGCGACGAAGGTCGCCTTGGACGCGTCTTTGAAACCGGCACGGATGTCATCGAAAATCTGGCTCGGGTCTTCGCTGCGCGGGTTGTCGTCGGTGACGAGTACGCCATCGGCCAGGCGCTCGACGATCTCGGCCATCAACGGGCGCTTGCCGCGATCACGATCGCCGCCGCAGCCGAACAGGCAGAGCAATTTGCCCTTGGCGTGTGGGCGCAAGGCTTCGAGGACTTTTTCCAGGGCGTCCGGGGTGTGGGCGTAATCGACCACCACCAGCGGCTGCGAGCCGCCGCCCAAACGCTGCATGCGACCGGCCGGGCCTTCCAGTTTGGGCAGTACACGCAGGATTTCATCCAGGGCGTAATCCAGGCCGAGTAATGCACCGATGGCCGCCAGCACGTTGCTCAGGTTGAAGCGCCCCAGCAAGGTGCTGCGCAAGTGGTGCTCGCCCTGCGGCGTGACCAGCGTGGCGAGCACGCCTTCGTCATTAAAGTGGGCGTCGCGGCAATACAGGTACGCGCTGGAATCTTCCAGGCTGTAGCTGATCAGGCGCGCTTCACTGTCTTCGGCAGCCAGTTGGCGACCAAAAGCGTCATCGAGGTTTACCACCCGGCACTTCAAGTCATTCCAGGCGAACAGCTTGGCCTTGGCGGCAGCGTATGCCTCCATGGTGCCGTGATAATCGAGGTGATCGCGCGACAGGTTGGTCATCACCGCCACGTCAAAGGCCAGCGCCGTCACGCGGCCTTGGTCCAGGCCGTGGGAGGACACTTCCATGGCAACCGCCTTGGCACCGGCCTTTTTCAGGTCGGCCAGGGTCGCTTGCACGGCAATCGGGTTTGGTGTGGTGTGCAGGCCGCTTTGCAGCGCGCCATAAAAACCGGTGCCCAGGGTGCCGACAATGCCGCAGTGTTGGCCGAGCAGGTCAAGCGCCTGCGCCACAAGCTGGGTCACGCTGGTCTTGCCGTTGGTGCCGGTCACGCCGACCAGGTTGAGCTGACGGCTCGGGTCACCATAAAAACGCCCGGCGATATCCGACAGTTGCGCAGCCAGGCCTTTGACCGGAATCAACGGCACGTCGGTGATCGGCAGCACGGTGGCGCCTTCGACTTCATACGCCACGGCCGCAGCACCGCGCTGCAGCGCATCGGCGATATGCGCGCGGCCATCGAACTTGCCGCCAGGCACGGCCAGGAACAGGTCACCGGCGCGTACATTTCGGCTGTCCAGGCTCAACTCGCGAATCAGTAGATCGCGTCCGGCGTGGGCAAAAATCTTGTTCAAGCTAAGAGACATCAGCCGCGCCCTCCATTGGCTTTGGCAGCAGCGGCCGGCGGGCCGGCGTTCGCTTGTTGGGTGGGCGGCAGGTTGTCCGGCGTGATGTTCATCAGGCGCAGGGTGCCGGACATCACTTTGCTGAACACCGGCGCCGACACCAGGCCACCGAAATAGCCGGCCTTGCTCGGCTCATCAATCACCACAACGATGGCGTAGCGCGGGTCGCTCATCGGGCCGAAGCCGGCGAACAGCGAACGATACGAGTTCTCGGCGTAGCCCTTGGTGCCCACCGACGTTTTACGTGCAGTACCCGACTTGCCGGCCACGTGATACGCCGGCACCTGGGCGCGGAATACACCGCGTGGCGCTTCGATCACTTGTTGCAGCATGCCTTGCATGGTCTTGGCGACGTTTTCCGGAATGACCTGGGTGGCTTTCGGCGCTTCGTCGACGTGGATCAGGCTCAGTGGAACCATCCGGCCATTATTGGCCAATACAGAGAAAGCATGGGCCAATTGGATCGCGGTCACCGACAGGCCGTAGCCGTAGGAAAGCGTGGCAGTCTCGGCTTTTTTCCAGTCGCGGTAGTTCGGCAGGTTACCCACGCGCTCGCCTGGGAAATCCAGACCGGTGGGTTGGCCCAAGCCGATTTTTTGCGCCAGGTGGTAGATGGTTTCACCGCCGATATCGAAGGCGACTTTACTCATGCCCACGTTACTGGAGTTGATCAGGATGCCTGTCAAATCCAGCACTGGGCCTTCGGTACGGGACACGTCTCGAATGGTGTATTTGCCCAACTGCAAGGTGCCTGGGTAAACCTCGACTTTGTCGCTGGGTTTCCAGCGCCCGGTTTCCAGGGCGGCACTCATGGAGATGGCTTTCATGGTCGAACCCGGCTCGAACACGTCGATCATCGCGCGGTTACGCATCATCGCCGGTTGCAGGTTGCGACGGTTGTTCGGGTTGTAGGTCGGCTGGTTGACCATGGCGAGAATCTCGCCGGTCTTCACGTCCATAATCACCAGGCTACCGGCCTTGGCGCCGTTCTCGATGATTGCGTTACGCAGCTCGCGGTTGGCCAGGTATTGCAGACGCAGGTCAATCGACAACGCCAAGGGCTTACCGGCCTTGGCGTTTTTGGTGACCTGGACGTCTTTGATCAGTCTGCCGCGCCGATCCTTGATGACCTGCCGTTTGCCGGGGACCCCGGCCAGCCATTCATCGTAGGCGAGTTCCACGCCTTCGCGGCCGTGGTCATCGATGTCGGTAAAGCCCACCATGTGAGCGGTGGTTTCACCGGCCGGGTAGAAACGACGAAATTCCTCGATGCCGTAGACACCGGGGACTTTAAGGTCGAGCACTTGCTGGCCCTGTTCAGGGGTAAGCCCGCGAACCAGGTAGATGAATTCTTTATTGGCCTGGGCTTCCAGGCGCTCGGACAAGGCTTTCGGGTCTTGGCCCAGGGCCGCGGCCAATTCTGGCCACTTGTCCTTGGCAACCTGCAATTCCTTGGCGTTGGCCCACAAGGTGGTCACCGGTGTACTGACGGCCAGGGGCTCGCCGTTACGGTCGGTAATCAGGCCGCGGTGCGCAGGAATCGGAATGTGACGCAGGCTACGGGCATCGCCCTGGCCGATCAGGAAGTCACGGTCGACCACTTGCAGGTCGATGATGCGCCAGGCAATCGCGCCCACCATCAATGCCAGCAAGCCGAGCATCAGACGGAAGCGCCATGGGTAGAGTGCGCCTTCGAGTTTCATCATGGCGCCACCATGCGAACTTCGGCCGCGCCCGGAATGTGCATTTTCAGTTGCTCGGTCGCCAGCACTTCGATGCGGCTATGGGCGGTCCAGGTGCTTTGCTCGAGGATCAACCGGCCCCACTCCGCCTGCGCTTTATCACGCACACTCAATTCCCCGTACAGGGTATTGAGCAATTGGCGGTTGTAGTGGGCGCTGTAGGACACCGCAATCGCGGAAATCAATACGCCGACAAACAGCAGCAACATAAAGAAGCTGCCGCCCGGGAGGGGCTTGGCGAAAAGCTTGCTCACCGCAGCTTCTCCGCAACGCGCATGACGGCGCTACGGGAACGAGGGTTGGCCTTGAGTTCGGCTTCGGAAGCGAACTGCGCTTTGCCATGGATTTTGATTTTCGGCACAAAGGCTTCGAAACGTACCGGCAGGTTGCGCGGCAGGTTATCGGACTCGCCCTTGACCAGACGACGCATGAACAGTTTGACGATGCGGTCTTCCAGGGAGTGGAAGCTGATCACCACCAGGCGACCACCCACTTCCAAGGCTTCCAGCGCGGCTTCGAGGCCGGCTTCCAAATCGCCCAATTCGTTGTTGACGTGAATACGCAGGCCCTGGAACGCGCGGGTCGCCGGGTTCTTGCCCTTTTCCCAGGCAGGGTTGGCGACTTTCAGCACTTCGGCCAGGTCGGCAGTGCGCTCGAACGGCTGGATTTCGCGACGCTCGACCACGGCGCGGGCCATGCGACCGGCGAAGCGTTCTTCACCGTATTCCTTGAACACGCGGGCGATTTCTTCAACCGGTGCAGTGGCAATGAACTGCGCCGCACTGACGCCACGGGTCGGGTCCATGCGCATGTCGAGCGGGCCGTCGTTCATGAAGCTGAAGCCGCGCTCCGGGTCGTCAAGCTGCGGCGAAGACACGCCCAGATCGAGCAAAACCCCGGCCACCTTGCCTGCCATGCCACGTTCGGCGACTTCGGCACCGAGCTCGGCAAAGCTGCGCTGCACAACGACAAAGCGGCCGTCTTCGGCCGCTAGCGCTTGCCCGGTGGCAATCGCTTGAGGGTCTTTGTCGAACCCGAGGAGTTTGCCGTCGGACCCGAGCTGGCTGAGTATCAGCCGACTGTGCCCGCCCCTGCCGAAGGTGCCATCCAAATAGCAGCCATCCGCACGTACGGCGAGAGCCTCAACGGCTTCGTCAAGCAGTACGGTGATGTGGTTAAAGCCGCTATCAATAGTCACAGGATCAAATCACGCAGTTCATCAGGCATGGCGCCCGGTTGTTGAATAGCAGCCAGGTCTGCTGCAGAAACAGCATCCCAAGCATCTTCGTCCCACAATTGGAACTTGTTCAGTTGGCCGACCAGCATTGCGCGCTTGTCCAGCTTGGCGTACTCGCGCAAACGTGGAGGCACCAGGAAACGACCGCTGCCATCGAGTTCGAGGTCGACGGCGTTACCAATCAGCAAACGCTGCAGGCGGCGGTTTTCTTCACGCAATGAAGGCAGAGCGCGCAACTTGGTTTCAATCAACTCCCACTCGTCGAGGGGGTAAACACATAAACAAGGGTCAACGGCGTCAATCGTGATGATTAACTGCCCGGAGCTTCGCGAAATGAGCTCGTCACGATACCGGCTCGGCATGGCGAGACGGCCTTTTGCATCGAGACTGATAGCGTTAGCTCCGCGAAACACAGATGCGTTTCTCCAAATTTTAGCGTTTTACGTTCAAAAAACCCACTTTGTGCCACTTTCCGCCACTTGCGCACACTATAGGAATGCGCCCACCACACCGTCAAGGCGCGGATTCAAGGAAAAGCCTTACAGAACGGAGATTTAGGAGCGCAAAAGGAGGAGAAAGGCGAGTTCGGCGAGGATTTTGACTCAACAATCGCAAATAGCTCATAGAGCTATAGCTCAAAGTTAAAGTAATTTATTAAGAGTAAGATTTTTTTGGTATTACGAAGACGCATCTGCCAATGATTCGGCAGGGAGGGATTCTTGCGTTACTACCGGTTTTCTGCCCGAGATTCAGACAGAAGGAAAAAAGGTGGAGAGTCGATCTGTAAGCCGGGTTCTGTCTTGAACAGTCATTCGTCTACGATGGCCATCACTGGACATCTTTAGCAACCTACCCGGTCCCAGCGCGGGCCACGCCTTGGGACCCTATTTGGTCTTGCTCCAAGTGGGGTTTACCTAGCCACGAACTGTTGCCAGTCGTGCGGTGCGCTCTTACCGCACCTTTTCACCCTTACCGGCACCGAAGTGCTTAGGCGGTTATTTTCTGTGGCACTTTCCGTAGGCTCACGCCTCCCAGGCATTACCTGGCACTTCGCCCTATGGAGCCCGGACTTTCCTCCCCCCCCTAATTTTCATAGAGGGCAGCGACTGTCCAATCGACTCTCCGCCGCGCAGGTTAACGGCACGGCGGCCTCAGGACAAGTATTAAAAGTACAGCAATGCCATCACGTTCAGACGGAATACAGGTTTAACCCCGGAACTATTCGGCTTTCTGTTTATCCAGCGCAACTTGATACAGAACATTCTTACGCACGCCGGTAATTTCAGCCGCCAGTGCCGCTGCGCGCTTGAGGGGCATTTCCTTGAGCAGCAAATCCAGAATGCGCATGGCCTCACTGCCCACCGCATTTTCTTCTTCCGGCGCCGTCCAACCCGCCACCAGCACCACGCACTCACCGCGCTGTTGATTGCTGTCGCCTTCTACAAACGCGCGCAGCGCTTCCAACGGCAAGCCCTTGAGGGTTTCGAAGGTCTTGGTCAGCTCACGCGCCAGCAACGCGAGGCGTTCGCCGCCGAACACCAGCTCCATATCCTGCAGGCATTCCAGGATGCGGTGCGGGGCTTCATAGAAGATCAACGTGCGCGGTTCTTCCTTTAGTGCCTGCAGACGCGCACGGCGCCCAACCGTCTTGGCCGGCAGGAAGCCCTCGAAGATAAAACGATCCGACGGCAACCCGGCGGCAGATAATGCTGCAATCAGCGCGCACGCCCCCGGAACAGGCACTACATTGATAGCAGCGGCACGCGCCTGACGAACCAGGTGGTAGCCAGGATCGGAAATCAGCGGCGTACCGGCATCGGAGATCAGCGCCACATCGTCACCGGCCAACAGGCGCGTGATAAAACGGCTGCCTTCTTCGCGTTCGTTATGCTCGTGGCACGCGGCGAGTGGCGTGCTGATACCAAAATGCTGCATCAACCGCTGGGAGTGTCGCGTGTCTTCCGCCGCGATCAGTTTTACCTCGCGCAACACTTTCAGGGCTCGAGCACTGATGTCGTCCAGGTTGCCAATGGGCGTCGCCACGACAAAAAGCGAGCCTGCAGTGGAATTCAAAGGACCTGGAGCAGTCAAAACGCACACCTCGATGGTAGGGAAAAGTCGCATTGTAGCGCGTAGGCGCCTCGATAATATGCCCGCAAGTTCGGCCGTCGATGCTCGTTTGCAACAATTGCACGACCTAAATCGACGGTTTCACGCCAGTAACATCGCGCCTGGGCCAGTGCTTGGGTACAATTCCACGCTAATTTGATCGGTATCAGGAACACTTACATGATCGCTTGCCTGCGGCTGCTCTCCGCCCTCTGCCTCGCTGCCTTGCTGGCCGCTTGTGCCAGCTCGCCCTCGTCCAGCCTTGGCGACCTCCCCCGGACCCCGGATGCCAGTATCGAGCAACTGCTCGAACAGGCGACTTCCGCCAGTACGCCAGAAAAGGCCGCGATGTTGCGCCTGAGTGCGGCTGACCTGGCCTATCGCCAGAACAACCCTGGTCGTTCGGCGCAGATTCTTGCGCAGGTGCCCCTGGATGTCCTGAAGCCGGCTGCGCAAGTATTTGCCAGCACCCTGTCGGCCGAACTGGCCATGGCACGCAATCAGCCAAAAGCGGCGTTGGCGGCCCTGAACCACCCTAGCCTGCAAAGCCTGAAGGACCTGCCGACCGAACAGCAGGTGCGCACCGGCACCGTGCATGCCCGCGCTTATGAAGCTGATGGCCAGACGCTGGCCGCCGCGCGCGAGCGAGTCGCCATGGCCCCGCTGCTGACGGGCGATGCTGCCGCCAGCAACCACGAAGCCATCTGGGCGCTGATTGCCGCACTGCCGGCCGAACAGCTGCAAGCCAGCGGCAACCCGACACTCGACGGCTGGATCAGCTTGGCCAAAGCGGTCAAAGGCGCCGGCACCCTGGAGCAACAACAGGCCGCCATCGATACCTGGCGCGCACAGAATCCAGGCCACCCAGCGGCAGTCAACCTGCCAACCCCGCTGACAAAACTCAAGGAACTGGCCAGCCAGCCCCTGAACAAGATCGCCCTGCTGTTGCCGCAGGAAGGTCCTTTGGCGGGAGTCGGCAAGGCACTGCGCGAAGGCTTCATGGCCGCTCACTACCAGGCCGAACAAGCCGGGCAGAAGCCGCCGGTCATCGAGTTCTATGACAGCTCGCGCCTGTCCTCCCTCGACGACTTCTACGCCAAGGCCCAGGCCGCCGGCGTGCAATTGGTGGTCGGCCCGCTGGAAAAACCGCTGGTCAAACAACTTGCTTCTCGCCCGCAACTGCCGATCACCACGCTGGCGCTGAACTACAGCGAACTGAATGAAAACCCGCCGCAGTTGTACCAGTTTGGCCTGGCCGCTGAAGACGAAGCCCGCGAAGTCTCGCGCCGCGCCCGTGCCGACGGCCTGCACCGCGCCGCCGCCATGGTGCCGCGTGGCGAATGGGGCGAGCGTGTCTACAAAGCCTTCCGTCAGGATTGGGAAGCCAATGGCGGCACCGTCGTCGGCGTCGAGTACGTTGACCAGCCGGTCGCCCTCGCCCAGCAAATTGCCGACCTGTTCCAACTGCGTAAAAGCGAAGGCCGTGCCAAGAGCCTGCAAAACACAGTGGGCACCGACGTCGCGGCGCAACCTTCGCGCCGCCAGGACATCGAGTTCATCTTCCTGGCTGTGACGCCGCAATTGGCCCAGCAGATCAAGCCGACCCTGAACTTCCAGTACGCCGGCGATGTGCCTGTGTATGCAACGTCCCACGTGTTCAGCGCCAGCGGCGACAAGAACCAGTACCTGGACATGACCAACGTCATGTTCTGTGAAACGCCTTGGCTGCTCAACACCACCGACCCGCTGCGCAACCAGGTTGCCGCGCAATGGCCACAGGCCAATGGCAGCCTCGGCCGCCTGTACGCGATGGGCGCCGACGCCTACCGCCTGGCACCGCGCCTGGGTCAACTGAAGGCGCTGCCGGACACACGCGTAGACGGCCTCTCCGGCAGCCTGGGCATCGGTGGCTTCCAACGTGTTGACCGCCAGATGCCATGGGCGAAGTTCGTCGGCGGCGACATCCAGCGTCTGCCGGACACCCCGCGCTGATGCCCGAGCGGTCCAGCGCACAAAGCGGCAAGGATGCCGAACTTCAAGCGCTCAACTATCTGCAACAACAGGGTCTGCGCCTTCTGGCGCAGAACTGGTTGTGTAAACGCGGTGAGCTTGATCTGGTCATGCTTGACGGCGATACAGTAGTATTCGTCGAAGTCCGCTACAGAAAACACGCACAATGGGGTGGCGCGCTCGCCAGTATCGACGGGCGCAAGCGTCAGAAGCTGATACTCGCCGCGCAGTTTTTCCTGCAAAAAGAGCATCGCTGGGCTGATTCCCCCTGCCGTTTCGATGTGGTTGCCATAGAAAGCACACCGTCTGGCCTCGCTGATCTGAACTGGCTGAAAGATGCCTTCGACAGCTGATTCAACGGACACCTTCACCACACACTTTTGCTCTTTGCTTTGCGGGCTGCACATTCCTGTGCCAAACAGCCGCGCTACTTAAGGTCACACAGATGGACATGCAATCCCGAATTCGCCAGCTTTTCCAGGCCAGTATCGACACCAAGCAACAGGCGATGGACGTACTTGCACCGCACATCGAGCAAGCCAGTCAGGTCATGGTCAATGCCTTGCTCAACGAGGGCAAAATGCTTTCGTGCGGCAACGGCGGTTCGGCCGGTGATGCCCAGCACTTCTCCTCCGAGCTGCTCAACCGCTTTGAGCGCGAGCGCCCGAGCCTGCCGGCCATCGCCCTGACCACCGACACGTCGACGATCACCTCGATCGCCAACGACTACAGCTACAACGAGATCTTCTCCAAACAGATCCGCGCCCTGGGACAACCAGGGGATGTGTTGCTGGCGATTTCGACCAGCGGCAACTCGGCGAATATTATTCAAGCGATCCAGGCCGCACATGATCGCGAAATGATTGTCGTAGCATTGACCGGACGCGATGGCGGCGGCATGGCCTCGCTGCTGTTGCCGGAGGACGTCGAGATTCGCGTCCCGGCCAATGTCACCGCACGCATTCAAGAAGTCCACCTGCTGGCGATCCACTGCCTGTGCGATCTGATCGACAGCCAACTGTTCGGGAGTGAAGAATGACCGTTAACCGCCTCAGCCTTTTGGCCATTACGCTGTGCCTCGCCATCAGCGGCTGCAGCACGGCAATCACTGCGACACGTGACACACCGATTCAGGATGACCGGGGCACACGTACCTTTGGCAGCACCATTGATGACTCGCTGATCGAAACCAAGGTCAAGGTCAACGTTGCCAAGGCCGCAACAGACCTGGGTAACGGCGCGTCGCGCATTGTGGTGACCAGCTTCAACGGTGTAGTACTGCTTGCAGGGCAAACACCGCGTGCCGACCTCAAGGCCCAGGCCGAACAGGCCGCCTCGAGCGTGCAACGGGTGAAGAAGGTTCACAACGAACTGCAAGTCATGGACCCGATCACGCTGCTGGCTATCAGCAACGATGCCTTGCTGACCACCAAGATCAAGGCGCAGATGCTCACAGATAGCGCCGTTCCAGGCTCGCGGATCAAGGTCGTCACCGACAACGGCATCGTTTATCTGATGGGCCTGCTGACCCAGGCGGAAGCCACTCGCGCAGCCAACCTGGTACAAAGCGTGTCCGGCGTGCAGAAGATCGTAAAAGTCTTCGAATACATCGACTGATGTAAACGCAAGCCACAAAAAAGGGCGCCGTGCATTGACTGCACGGCGCCCTTTTTATTGGCCAGGGTTTATTGGTACTGCTGGTACGGGTTGCCCTGGAACTGGTTGTTCTGCTGCGGCGCTTGTTGTTGCTGCTGCTGGCCTGGCTGACCGTATTGCTGGCCAGGGATCGGGCCGAGGTTGACCTCTACGCGACGGTTCTGGGCGCGACCATTCACGTCGGCGTTGCTGGCAATCGGGTTATCCGGGCCGGCACCGCGTGCGCTCAGGTTGGTCGGGCTGACACCTTGGGACGTCAGGTAGTTGGCCACGCTCTGCGCACGGCGCTGGGACAGGTCCATGTTCAACTGGCGGCTGCCGGTACTGTCGGTGTAGCCAACGATCTGAATGGTGTTCTGGTTGAACTGCTTCAGCGAGCCCGCCAGGTTGTTCAGCGGTGTGTAGAAGCTGCTGGAGATCGCGTCCGAGTTGGTGGCGAAGGTGATGTTACCCGGCATGATCAGCTTGATCTGATCGCCCTGGCGCTGCACTTCAACACCCGTGTTGGCCATGCTGGCTCGCAGTTTCTTTTCCTGCTGGTCGGCATAGTAACCATAACCCGCACCACCAAGACCTGCGACGGCGGCACCAATCAGGGCGCCTTTACCACGGTTATTATGGTCGATTGCGGCACCGGCCAAACCACCGGCCAATGCAGCCAGGCCACCGTACTTGGCGGTCTTGCTGATACCACCTTGCGAACCATCATTTGCCTGCCCCTGGCTGCCGTCGTAAGGATTAGGTGAGGCGCAACCGGACAACAAGGCTACGGCGGTGGCAACAACAAGAAGACGACGCGGAGTAAACATGAAGGGAGCTCCTACTTTTGCATTCTGTGGTGCAAAGGACATTGGCAATGGACCTGTGCCGGGTTTTGAACGCGACAAACGGTAAAAATTCCATGCCCGGCCAGCCCGCGCTCTACAAAGGTTGAGCACACTAAAACCCTAGCAGAGACTTCCTGAACGGAAATTGTCATTTTCTCTATAAGCCTCGTCGGACGGTTGCCATTTGGTATCTAGGCCCTGACAAACGGATTCTCACGCATCTCGTCCCCCAACCGCGTGTCCGGCCCGTGCCCGGTCACCACCGTCGCACCTTCATCCAGCGTATACAAACGTTGCTTGATCGAACGCACAATGGTCGCCTGATCGCCGCCCCACAGGTCGGTGCGCCCCACGCCGCGCTTGAACAATGTGTCACCGGCAATCAACAGCTTGGCGTCGGCAAACCAGAAGCTCATCGAGCCCGGCGTATGCCCCGGCGTGTGCAAGGCCACCCCGCAGCCACACGCCAGCTCTTCGTCATCTTCCAACCACCGATCCGGCGACGGCACTGGCGTATAAGGCACACGGAACATCTGGCATTGCATCTCCAGGTTGTCCCACAGAAATTGGTCTTCCTTGTGCAAGTGCAACGTGGCGCCCGTCTTCTCTTTCAACTGGCCGGACGCCAGGAAATGATCCAGGTGGGCGTGGGTATGAATGATGCTCACCACCTTCAGACCCAGCGCATCGAGGCGCGCCAGGATCAGCTCGTGATTGCCGCCCGGGTCGACCACAATGGCTTTTTTAGTGATTGGGTCGCCAATGATCGTGCAGTTGCACTGCAACGGGCCGACGGGGAAGGTTTCGCGGATCAGCGCGGTTTTTTGGTTATTCATGGGTGTTCCTGCAAGCTCTATGGCACATTCCACGCGCAGTATGGTTGAGCTTGCCCCTGATCCGGAAGAGAGCAGCCCGCAACACATCTACTGCTAAGCTGTCCAAGCGCCATTGAATCAGCAGCACCGTCCAAGACCGCAGCGCGTCGCGTTGGGAGCAACACTTATGGCGAATCAACGGGTCATCTGCGAACACTGCGACTGCGTGTATGAAAAAGTCACGCTCGCCAAACATCAAAAAGCCCTGTGCATACGCTGCGCAGGCGTATTGCAGCGTTACAACGGCCTGTCGGTGCAACAACGCCTCGCGTTGAGCGTTACCGCCGCCGTCCTGTGGACGTTCGCCAACTTCTACCCGGTGATGAGCATCAGCCTGCAGGGCTTGAACAACAGCGCGACCCTGTGGGATTCGGTGGTTGCGCTGAGCCTGGGGCCGATCACCTTTATTGCGTTGGTGGCCGCGATTTCCATCATCATCGCGCCGGTATTCCAGCTGGTGCTGCTGATCTGGGTCTTGAGTTTCGCCCTGTCCGGCCGGCGCTCACCCGCGTTCAAGCTGTGCATGCGCTGGCTGGAAGCCCTCAGGCCGTGGAGCATGTTGGAGGTCTGCCTGCTCGGCGCGATGGTGGCGGTGTTCAAGCTGGCCGGCATGCTCGACGTGGTGCCCGGCACCGGCCTGTTTGCGCTGGCAGCGCTGAGCCTGTTGCTGATCCGCATCGCCGGGCGTGATGTGCGCGATTTGTGGGACGTTCTATGAATTCGCCACCGACCGCCCGTGAACTCAACCTGTGCCTGTGCCACACCTGCGGCCAGCCCTGCGACATGAGCAGCGCGCCCACCGAGTGCGACCGTTGCGGCGCGGCCCTGCACCGGCGCAAGGTGCACTCGCTGACCCGCACCTGGGCCTACATGCTCACAGCGCTGGCGTTTTATTTTCCGGCGAACCTGTTGCCGGTGATGAATACGACGATGCTCGGCTCGGGCGCGGACAGCACGATCATGAGTGGCGTGCTGGAGTTCTGGCAGCACGGCGCCTGGGACATCGCCTTGATCATTTTCATCGCCAGCATTGCGGTGCCCGGCATCAAATTCGTGTCGCTGACACTGCTGCTGGTCACCGTGCAGCGCAACAGCCGCTGGGCGCGCAAGGAGCGCTCGAAGCTGTTTCGGTTTGTCGAGCTGATCGGCTACTGGTCAATGCTCGATGTGATCGTGGTGGCACTGGTGGCCGCGCTGGTGCAGTTCCAGGCCTTGGGCACGATCGAGCCGCGCCTGGGCATTTTGTTTTTTGGCTTGGTGGTGGTGTTTACGATGCTTGCGGCCATGAGTTTCGACCCGCGCCTGATCTGGGAAACCCCACACAACGAGGAGCACTTGGATGACGCCACACAACGCTGACAACCCTGCTGGCACATCGGCAGGCACGCCTGCGATCAAGACGCGGCGCTTCAGCGTTTCGCTGGTGTGGATCGTGCCGATTGTCGCGGTGCTGGTGGGCATCTCGCTGGTGGTTCACAACGTCCTGCAACAGGGCCCGACCATCATCCTTAATTTCAAGACCGGCAGCGGCCTGGTCGCCAACAAAACCGAAGTCAAATACCGCAACGTGGTGATCGGCCAAGTCTCCGACGTGGCCTTGAGTGATGACCAGAAAAGCGTCAACGCCACCATCAAGTTGGCCAAACAGGCGGAAAGCTTCACCCGCGAAGACTCTAAATTCTGGGTGGTGCGCCCACGCATCGGCGCCGGTGGCGTGTCCGGCATCGACACCTTGCTGTCCGGCGACTACATCGGTGCCGACATCGGCCAGTCCGACACCCGTGCCAAGCAGTTCAAAGGCCTGGAAAACCCACCGCCGATCACCTACGGCGAGCCGGGCAAGCGCTTCACCCTGCACACCCAGGGCCTGGGGTCGCTGGATATCGGCTCGCCGGTGTATTACCGCAAAATTCCGGTGGGCCAGGTGGTGGCCTATGAGCTGGATGCCGAAGGCAAAGGGGTGAACATCGAGGTGTTCGTGCATGCGCCCAATGATGTGTATGTCACCGAAAACACGCGGTTCTGGAATGCCAGCGGCATTGACCTGAGCGTCGGCGCCAACGGTTTCGCGCTGAAAACCGAATCCTTGTCGTCGATGCTGGCCGGCGGCATCGCGTTCCAGGCGCCGCCCTACAGCCCCAACGACAAACCGGCTGACGAAGACCATGCCTACGAGCTGTTCGACGACCAGCAAAGCGCCCTCGCCCCGCCCACCGGCAAAGGGCAATACATGGCCTTGCGCTTTGATCAGGCACTGCGCGGCCTTAAAGTCGGCGCGCCGGTTGAGTTCCTCGGCGTTGAATTCGGCAAAGTGGTGTCGATCAACCTGGACTACGACGCCAAGAAACGCAGCTTTCCAATCAACGTCGGCATCGTGATCTATCCACAATTGCTTGGGGAGGCCAATACCAAGCTGCTCAAGGCCACCAACCACGACCCCAACGATGAGGCCGGCGGCGTACGCTTGATCGGCACGTTTATCGAAAACGGCCTGCGCGCCCAGGCTCGCAGTGGCAGCCTGCTGACCGGCCAGTTGTACATCGCTCTGGATTTCTTCCCGAAAGCCGAGAAAGTCGCGTTTGACCCGAACCTGCGCCCGATCAACATCCCGACCATTCCCGGCAACCTGGAACAACTGCAGGTAAAACTCGAAGGCATCGTCAACAAGATCAATCAGCTGCCAATCGAGCGCATCGCCGGCAACCTGGATGGCAGCCTGGTCGAACTGCGCAAAGGGCTCAACCAGTTCAACGCCAAGACCCTGCCCGGCGTGCAGAGCACGCTGGGCGACGTGAGCAAGACCCTGCAGTCGGCCAATTCAACCCTGGCCGAAGACTCGCCGCAACGCGAGCAACTGACCCAGACCCTGGACGAACTGGGGCGGATGTCGCGCTCCTTGCGCGAGCTGTCGGATTACCTCGGCCGGCACCCGGAATCGTTGATTCGCGGCCGCCCCGACAACGCCGCGCCGACAGACCTGCAAGGGCCACCCCGCAAATGAGCACTGGAGCAGCCATGACGTTTCCGTTGAAGATCACCCTGGTCGGCGCGCTGCTGTTACTTGCAGCCTGCCGCAGCGAGCCGATTGCGTTCCACACCCTGACCCCGGTGCACTGGAATAACAGCACTCAAGCGCAGGCCAGCGATATCCGCATTGAAAGCATCAGCGTGCCGCCCCAGGTCGACCGCGCACAGATCGTGATTCGCCAAGGGGATAGTGGCGTGGCGATTCTTGAAACCCAGTGGTGGGCCGCAACCTTGGCCGATGAACTGAAAAGTGCGCTGGTGGATCAACTGGCCAACAGTCATTCCCGGCAGCCCGTATCGTTGCGCGTTGAAGTGCAGCGATTCGACTCGGTGCCCGGCCAATACGCATTGCTCGACGTGCGCTGGCGCCTGCGGCCCACCCTTGGCGGTGATGCTCAACCCCTGACCTGCCGCACCACCTTGCAGACGCCAGTGGACCCGAGCATAGACGACCTGGTAGTGGCGCATCAGAACAACCTCAAGCGCTTCGCCGCCCTGGTCAGCAAAACCGCCGACACGTCACTGAAAACGTGCCCGACTGCGCCGCAGTAAACCTGTGGGAGCTGGCTTGCTCGCGAAGGCGGCGTGCCAGCCAGCTCATGTGTCACTGACCCTCCGCATTCGCGAGCAAGCCCGCTCCCACAATTTTACCGAGTTCGGCGTTCAAACTTCTGTGCTCTGCTTTTCTGTGGGAGCGGCCGATTATCAGGCCAGCAAGCCCATCGACTTGGCGCGCGCCACCGCCTGGGTGCGCCGCTCCACGCCCAGCTTGCTGTTGATGTGGCTGGCGTGGGTTTTCACCGTGTGCAGCGAAATGAACAGCTGGTTGCTGATCTCCTGGTTTGAGCAACCCTGGGCGATCAGTTGCAGCACCGCCAGCTCGCGGGTGCTGAGGGTTTCGTGGGTGGGCGAGGTCTCGATGGCGGCCACCACCGGCAGCAGCGCCAACAGGCTCTGGTTGAGCAAGCCGTGCGGGTCTTTGCCGAGTTGCTCGCGCATCCAGTCCGGGTGGCTTTCCAGCAAGCGCTGGAACGGTTGCAGCGCGCCACCCGCTCCGGCCTCAAGTGCCTGGGCCAGAATCGGCCGCGCCTTGGCTTCCTGGCCACAGGCCAACAATAAATGCGCCTGCTGAGTCAGGGCCATCAAGGCAATCATCTGGCGCCCGCTGTTGTGCGCTTGCTGCGCCAGCTCTTCAAGACGCTGCAACGCGGCGGCGGGCTGGTGGCGGATGGCGTCAAGGGCGGCCTGTTGCAGCCCGATGTGTTGCGCCAGGTGCGGATGAAACTCCGGCGCGGCGGCAGCGTGCTCGCCGTTGTAGGTTTGCCCCAACCGAGCCAGCCATGCGTCGGCGAGGTCGGTACGGCCTTGGGCCAACCACAATTCGCATTTGATCAGGGTGATCATCGCCAGGTAGTAGATCGGCGGCACATCCCAGATGTGCATCAAGCGCTCGGCCTCGGCGAGTTCGGCGAAGGCTTTGGCAAAATCGCCGCGTCGCCCTTCGAAATTGGCGATCACGCAATGCCCGATCAGCACGCTGATATCCCGGCAGGCACGCGCTTCGCTCAAGCCGGCACGCAGGCGCGCCAGGCCGGCTTCGGGCTGATAACGCACCAGCAGCAAATAACCTTCGTACAGCGACAAGCGCGCACGCACGGCGTACAGCCGCTGGGGCGCCAGGCCTTGCAGGCGCTGCAGGCCTTGGCGGACTTCGTCGAGGGAGCGCAAAATTTCGCCACGCGCCTGTAAGACACGTGCTCGGTCGTAGTGGGCCAGCGCTTCAAACAGCGGGTTGCCGACACGCTGCGCCAACTCCAGGGATTCGCGATTCAGGCCGCGGGCCCGCCACAGGTCGGCGTCCACAATGGCCAGGTTGGACAGGGTCGACAGGCACATCAACCGCTGGCCGTAGCGTTTGTGCGGCAGGCTTTCCAGGGCTTCGCTGCAATAACGCTGGGTCAACTCGCGGTCGCCGCGCCCACGGGCAATGATCCCGCTCAGCGCCAGCCACTGCGCCAGCATCGATTTTTGCGCGGTGGCCGACGGCGCCGGCAGGAAGCGGCTGAGGTAGCCGGACAACTCTTCGGCCGCATCCAGCTGACACGCCAAGCCCAAGGCCCAGCTGTACAGCACGATCAAACGCGGCGTGCTGATCAGCAGGCTGTCGGGCAAGTCCATCTTCCAGCGCAGCAGCATGCCGACGTTCTGCTCGGCCAGCAGTTGTTCCTCCGAGAGGTTCTGCACCAGGTTCGCCGCCACATCGAGGTGGCCGGCGCGCAACGCCTGCTCCACCGCTTCGTCGATCAGGCCCTGGGCATTGAACCAGCGACAGGCCCGCAGGTGCAGGCTGGCTATCGGCAACGTGGCGTTACTGGCACGGCGGGTGCGCAGCAGGTCGGAAAACAGATGGTGATAACGATACCAATGGCCTTGTTCGTCCAGCGGCACCAGAAACACTTGATGGGCCTGCAAATAGCGCAGGATCTCGGCGCTGTCATGGGCTTCGCGCACGGCGTCGCACAGCTCGCTGCAAAAACGATCCTGGGGCGCGGTGTCGTACAGGAACGCCTGCACTTCAGCCGGCAAGCAGTCGATGACTTCTTCGAGCAGATAATCGCGAATCAGCCCTTCAC
Organism: Pseudomonas sp. D2002; assembly: GCF_013385735.1. NCBI lineage: Bacteria > Pseudomonadati > Pseudomonadota > Gammaproteobacteria > Pseudomonadales > Pseudomonadaceae > Pseudomonas > Pseudomonas sp. D2002. The sequence continues at coordinate 934,556 of NZ_JACAPL010000003.1, forward strand.
CGCCGTGCAAGCTCTGCGGCAGCGCGCTTTCATTGCCGGCTTCGGACAAGGCCAGCAGCCAAAAACGCAGGCCCGCCACCCAGCCCTCGCTGCGCCGAATCAGGTTGTCCAGCGCCTCGCCGCGCAACGAACTGCTGTGCCGATCGAGCACGGCCAGCGATTCGTCGTGGGTCAGGCGCAGGTCTTGTTCGTGCAGTTCGAGCAGGTGCCGTGACAGCCGCAACCGCGCCAGGTGCCAGTCGGGGCGCTGGCGGCTGGTGACCATCACCACCAGCCCGTCCGGCAAATGATTGAGGAAAAATTGCAGGCAGCGATCCAGCACCGGGCCCTGGGCCAAATGGTAGTCATCCAGCACCAGCAATAACGGCGCGCGGGTGGACAGGTGCAGCGTCAGTTCATCGAGCAGGCCGTCGAGCCATTCTTCAAAGGCAAAGGGTTGGTGACGCTGGCGCATTTTCAGCAGGCCCAGGGATTGGGCGCCGATCTGCGGGAAGTACTGTTGCAAACCGTCGAGCAGGCGCTCGAGGAATCGGCCGGGGTCATTGTCCCGTGGGCTCAGGCCCAGCCACAGGCTTTGCCAATGGGCCGGCAAACTCTGGCAAAACTCCACCGCCAACGAACTCTTGCCGAACCCGGCGGGTGCGCTGACCAGCAACAGTCGCCCGGCAAGACCGGCACTCAGCCGTTCGCACAGGCGCGGGCGCAGCACATAGCCGTCAGGCAAAGGCGGCCTGTAAAAGCGTGCTTCCAGGGTTGGAATCACCGCGCTTGCAGGCCCTTGGATTCGGGACAGATCAGTCATCGCCGGGCTCTTGTAGAAGGCTGTTGTCGGCATTGCAGATGTCCGCAGACTAGCGGTAAAAGCGGCAGGTTTGTAGATCTTTGCAACAAATGTCTGAAAAAGACTACGACAAAAAATATCCAGCTGTCTGACTCAGGAATTCCCAACGCCCCAAATAAAATGCGGGAGCGGGCTTGCTCGCGAAAGCGGCGTATCAGTCAGCACATGTGCCACTGATACACCGTCTTCGCGGGCAAGCCCGCTCCCACACTCGAGGATGCGGCCTCAGTTAAAGCGGCTTAGCGAACCCCATCCTGGCGCAACGCCGCCGGGGTGAAGTCGCTGGTGGTGGCGGTGAAGCCGAAGTCATACGCCTGCTTCTCTTCGTTCTTCATGCCCAGGGCCAGGTAGCGGCCGGACTGCAGGTCGTAGAGGGTTTCGAGGGCGTACCACGGCACTTGCTTGTCGTAGTAGTTCTCGGCGTGGGCTTCGGCAACGCGCCACAGTTGGCCACGGCCGTCGTAGTGGTCGATGACTGCGGCTTGCCAGGTGTCTTCGTCGATGAAGAAGTCACGTTTGGCGTAGATGTGGCGCTGGCCTTCCTTGAGGGTGGCAACCACGTGCCAGACGCGGCGCAGCTCGTAGCGGGCCAGGTCCTGGTTGATGTGGCCGGCCTTGATGATGTCGGTGTACTTGAGCTTCGGATCGTCGACCTTGTAGCTGTTGGAGGCGATGTAGATTTCTTTTTTGCCTTCCAGCTTCCAGTCGTAGCGGTCCGGCGCACCGTTGTACATGTCGAGGTTGTCAGAGGTGCGCAGGCCGTCGGCCGCTGTACCCGGCCCGTCATAGGACACTTGCGGCGCCCGGCGCACGCGGCGCTGACCGGCGTTGTAGACCCACGCCGAACGCGGCTCTTTCACTTGGTCGAGGGTTTCGTGCACCAGCAGCACACCACCGGCCAGACGCGCCGGCGCGGTCACTTGCTGCTTGAAGTAGAACAACACGTTGCCTGGGTTTTTCGGGTCGTAGTCCTTCATTTTGTCGCGGAACACGAACTGGTCGCGGAAGTACACCAGGCTGAACGAGCCGTTGGTTTGCGGGGTCGCCTGGGTCACCAGACGGGTCACGCTGCCGCCGCGATAGCGGGTGATGTGGTTCCAGATGACTTCCACGCCGCTTTTCGGGATAGGGAACGGAATCGCGGTTTCGAAGTTTTCCAGGCCGTTGCCGCCGGACACCAGGTTGGTGTTGGTGGCGTTCTTCTTGATGGCGGCGAACACATCAGCCGGCACCGTGGCGCCGCGATGGGTCGGGTAGACCGGCATCTTGAAGGTGTCCGGGTAGCGCTTGAACATCGCGTACTGCCCAGGCGCCAGTTTGTCTTTGTACTGCTCGACGTTCTGCGCGGTGATGGTGAACTGCGGTTGTTCGCTGGCGTACGGGTTGGCCAGGAAACCCCGGGCGTCCACGGCGCCGGCATTGGTCGGCAACGGTGACCATTTGGGGATGGTGCCAGCGGCGTTACCGGCCATTTCAGCGCCCATCGGGGTCAGGGTCGTCCCCAGCTTGGCGGCTTCATCCGCCGAGACCGCCGCCATGACGTTGCTCGCCAGGATCGACAGCCCAAGCACACCCACGTGCAACAGACTTTTAGTTATTTTCATGCTCTGGTTCTTCCTGAAAACAAACTGCTTAAAGAGAGTGTGCTTAGAAGTTCACGCCGGCGCTCAGCGCGATGAAGTCGCGGTCATCCACCGTGGTGAACTTGCCACCAAAGAAGTTGGTGTAGTTCAGGCTGACGGTGTAGGTGTTCTGGTACTCGGCATCGACACCCAGGCTGACGGCCTTGCGACCCTCTTCAAAGTTGCCGCCAGGGCCTGGCGAATAACCTTTGACGTCATGTGACCAGGCCACGTTGGGCTTGAGGTTCACACCGGCAAACACATCCGGGTACTCCCAGATGGCCCGGGCGCGGTAACCCCAGGACGTGGCCGTGGTGTAGCCATCGTTGTTGCAGTTGGTGTTCAGGCCGGACGCATTAGGCAGGCCGGCACCCTGAGCGGTCGAATTGTTCAGCGCGTTACAGAAGCCGCCCGGCAGGCTGCCAGGGCCGAAGACCGGATCACGCCCATAACGTGCCTCGTTTTTGCTCTCCAGGCCGCCCACATGGGTTACGCCGATTTCGCCCACGGTGGTCAGGCGGGTGGCGCCCATTACCTGGTCGAAGAAGTGCGTGAAGGTGGTCTGGAACTGGGTCACTTCCTTACGGTTGTAGCCGTGCAGGTCCTGGCCCGGTGTGCCCTTGAGCACCGATGCATTGCCAAAGCCCGGAATTGGCGTAACGCCCGCATACAGAATATCGGTGGTGCTCAGTTGTACCGGCGCGTTTGGCCGGTAGCTCAGTTCACCACTCCAGGCGGTGCCGGTAGGCAGCGTGGTGGAGAAGCTCAAGCCGTAGAGGCGGATATCTTCCGGGTACTCGACGAAGTACTGGGAACTGCCAGCCACGATCAGCGGACGCAATGCCGCCAGCGGCCCCAGCGGACGGGTGTAGGCCGAGTTAGGCGCACCTGTCGCGCTGAAGATCGGCGCACGGCTGTGGTAGTTCATGAAGTACGCGCCGAATTCGGTGTCCAGCGGTTCGAAGTTGTAGTGCATGGCCACGCCGAACTGGCCGCTGTCCCGTGCATCACGGTCACCGCCACGTTTTACCAGCACGCCCTCATTGTTCACGTCCACGCCCAGCGCATTCAATGTCGGCAAGGCCGCGCCGGGGATGGTGGAGCGCTTGTTCAAGACGCGCAGGTTATTGCTGCAACCGTCGGCAATCACGTCGGGCTGGGAGAAGAACGTGCCGCAGTTATCCACAACCGTCTGGTCCCACTCCAGCTGGTAGAACGCCTCTGCGGAGAGGTTGTCGGTCAGGGTCTGGGACACATAGAACATGTTGACCGGAATCAAGCCCTCCTTGATCTCGGCGCCCGGCCGACGGAATGCAGACACGTCGATCGGGTTGATGGAGTTGATACCGCCGCCAATGAAAGTACTTTCACCCCAGCTCACCACCTGCTTGCCAAGGCGCACGTTACCCGGCTGATCGGCAATGGTGTAGTTGTGGTAGACGAATGCATCAAGGATCTGCCCGCCGGAGGACTTGGCGCCTTCTTTGCGGTTGTTGTTGCTGACGTTCTTGAAGTCCAGGTCTTCGTTTTGCAGGGCAAAGTCGTACCAGTACTTGCCCCGCACAAAGATACCCGTGTCGCCGTATTTCAATTCAAGGTCGTGGATACCCTTGAAGATCTTCGAGAAGGAATCGCCCTTGTCGAAGTTCAGATGGCCGTCATCAGAGGTCTGCGACAGCCCCTTGCCACCGTTGTTGGCACCGATCAGGTCTTTATTTCGACCTGCAGTCGACCAGCTCGCCCCCACCGACAGGGATGAGTCAAAGCTACCTTCGATTTCACCGATATTGAAACTGACGCCGAATGCGGGCCCGGCGAGCGTAGAAGCGAGACTGACGGCCAGGGGCAGTCTTGCCCGGCGCCAGAACTGGTTTACTGAGGTCATCGACGCTACTCCATGTGCATTATTGTTATGGCAGTGAGTTCTGTCTTCTGGATGCATGTAACGGCCGGAATACAACGATTCCAATGCCGAACGGCAACCGAGCCCCCATGGCCCGAAGCACAACATCCTTGAAAAACTCTGAAGGGGACTATAGCCAGCGGGGGGTATCGCTTGATCCCTCTAAAGTGTGATTTGCATCACCGACCCGTCTGCCACAACCCTTTCGCCACGCCAACGAAGGTCGGCGGGGCAAGGATGGCTGAAAATTGGCAAATCACAAGTGAAGGCGCGAGATAGAGCATTGCCGCGCCCGAACGGGCGCGGCGCAAGGCGTCAGAGGGTGGAGAGGAAGGTGCTGTTGTTGGCCTGCCATTCAATGATGTCGATACGGATACGTTTTTTGTCGAGTTTTCCTACGCTGGTCTTGGGAATTTCCGTAACAACGGCGATCTGGCTTGGAATCGCCCACTTGCTCAAATGGCCCAGTTCGACGAAAGGCTTGAGGTGTTCCTTGAGCTCGCGAGCACCTATCACATGGCCATCACGCACTACCAGCAACGCAAACGGGCGTTCGCCCCACTGCGGGTCGGCGATGCCCACCACCGCTACTTCGCGTACCGCCGGGTGGCGGCTGACCAGGTCTTCGAGGGCCAGCGAGGAAATCCACTCGCCACCGGTCTTGATCACGTCCTTGATGCGGTCGCGAATATCGATCACGCCAAATGCATCGAGGGTGGCCACGTCGCCGGTGTGCATCCAGCCGCCTTCCCACAGCTCGGCGCCTTTTTGCGGCTCGTTGTAATAACCCTCGGTCAGCCACGGCGCGCGCAGCACCAGCTCACCTTGGGACTCGCCGTCGGCGGGCAGGAAATTACCCTCACTGTCGACAATCGCCGCCTCCACCAACGGCCCAGGCACGCCAGCCTTGATGCGGTAGGTGGTGCGCTCGTCCTCGGTGCCGGCCATCAGCTCTTCGTTGAGGTGGGCGCAGGACACCAGCGGCCCGGTCTCGGACATGCCATACGCGGCGGTCAGTTGAATGCCACGCGCCTTGGACGCTTCATACAGCGTGCGATTGAGCGCGCTGCCGCCGATGACGATTTTCCAGCCGCCAAAATCCACGCCTTGGGCGGCCTTGGCGTTGAGCACCATTTGCAGGATGGTCGGCACGCAGTGGGAGAAGGTGACCTTTTCCTTGCGCCACAACTCCACCAGGTATTCCGGGTCGTAGCGGCCGGGGTAGACCTGTTTCAAGCCGAGCATGGTTGCCACATACGGCAGGCCCCAGGCGTGTACGTGGAACATCGGCGTGATCGGCATGTACACGTCGTTGGTGCCCAGCAGGCGCACACTGTCGACGCTGCCCATGATGGTCGCCACGCCCATGGTGTGCAGCACCAACTGGCGGTGGGTGAAGTACACGCCCTTGGGGTTGCCGGTGGTGCCAGTGGTGTAGAAGGTAGTGGCGACGGAATTTTCGTCGAAATCCTGGAAGTCATACTTGGGGCCGGCGGCCGCCAGCAGGGTTTCGTACTCGCCTACCAGGTTGGGCAGTTCGGCGGTCCTGGCGTCGCCGTCGGTGAGCAGCAGGGTCTTGTCGACCGTGGTCAGGTGCCCGGCGATGGCCTGGTAAAGCCCCACGAACTCACTGTTGACCAGCACAAAGCGGTCCTCGGCGTGGTTCATGGTGTAGAGAATCTGTTCCGGCGACAGGCGCACGTTGATGGTGTGGATCACCGCGCCGATCATCGGGATGGCGAACATGCATTCCAGGTAACGGTGGCTGTCCCAGTCCATCACGGCAACGGTGTCGCCGGCCTTGACCCCGGCTTCGGTGAGCACATTGGCCAGGCGCGCCACGCGCTCGATCAGGGTTGGGTAGGTGTAGCGCAGTTTGTCGCGGTAGATGATTTCCCGGGTCTTCTCGTAACGCGCCCCGGACATCAGCAGGCGTTTGATCAACAGCGGGTATTGGTAAGCGCCTTCGGCGGGCGGGATAACACGGGTCTGCAACATACGAATCCCTTATCTGACTGCACGGTCTTGGCTTGAAGACCTGCACTTTAGAGAGCTTATGTGTCAGCCAAATCAGCCAAAGGAATGATTTGTAGAGGCCAATGAATGCTAGCTTTGAGCCAGCACTGGAGCCTTACACAGATCCATTTTGAGCTGTGGTGACTTGGGAACCGTGTTTACTTCATGCTGGTAAACGCCAACTTCACCCCAATCGCAATCAACACCGCGCCCATGGTCCGATCAAACCAATGCCCCATCCGCGCAAATCCCGCACGCACGCGCTGCTGGCTGAACAGCATCGCCACCAGGCAGAACCACAGCGCCGTCGCCACCGCCAAATACACGCCGTACCCGGCCTGGATCGCCAGCGGCGTGTGCGGGTTGATCACCACGGTGAACAGCGACAGGAAAAACAGCGTGGCCTTGGGGTTCAAGCCATTGGTCACAAAACCTGCGGTAAAGGCCCCGCGCGGGGTGCGCTCGCCCGCTTCACGGTGCAACTCGCCCTCGGCGACCGGCTTGGCCGGCTGCGCGCGCAAGGCTTTGAAGCCGATGTACAGCAAATACGCGGCGGCGGCCCATTTCAGCGCGTTGAACAGCACGATGGACTGCGACACGATCAAGCCAATCCCGAGCAACGAGTAACCCACGTGCAGGAAAATCGCCGAACCCACGCCCAGCGCGGTCCAGGTGCCGGCGCGGCGGCCATGGGTGACACTCTCGCGCACCACCACGGCGAAATCCGGGCCGGGGCTGGCCACTGCCAACAAGTGAATCAAGGCTACGGTCAAAAACTCGGCGGCGTACATGCTCACTCCATTAAGTAACTGATTATTTCATCTGATAGGCTCGGCAGATTACGCCTTCGAACCCTGTCGCAAAAGGTACAGTTGATGACGAACAATCGCCGCGCCGTCTTCCTTGATCACCCGTCCCTGGACCTGGGGGACCTCGACCTCAGCGAATTGCGCAACAGCTTCAGCGACCTCCAGCTGTACGCGCATACCACGCCGCAGAATGTGATCGAACGCCTGCAAGGCGCTCAGGTGGCCATCAGTAACAAGATCGCGCTCAACACCGAAACCCTGGAAGCCTGCCCCGAGCTCAAGCTGATCCTTGTTTCAGCCACCGGCACCAACAACGTCGACCTCGACGCGGCCCGCGCCCATGGCATCACCGTGAGCAACTGCCAGGGCTACGGCACGCCGTCGGTGGCGCAGCATACGATCATGCTGTTGCTCAACCTGGCGACGCGACTGAAGGACTACCAACGCGATGTGGCTGCCGGCAAGTGGCAAGCGGCCAAGCAGTTCTGCCTGCTGGATTACCCGATTGTCGAGCTGGAAGGCAAAACCCTTGGCCTGCTCGGCCACGGCGAACTGGGCGGTGCCGTGGCACGCCTGGCCGGAGCCTTCGGCATGCGCGTGGTGCTCGGCGCGATTCCGGGGCGCCCTGCCCGTGCCGACCGCGTGCCGCTGGATGAACTGCTCGCGCAGGTCGACGCGTTGACCCTGCACTGCCCGCTCAATGAACACACCCGCGACTTTATCGGCGCCCGCGAGCTGGCACTGCTCAAGCCCGGCGCGTTTATCGTCAACACCGCGCGCGGTGGCTTGATCAACGAACAGGCACTGGCAGACGCCCTGCGCAACGGCCACTTGGGCGGCGCCGCCACCGATGTGCTGAGCGTTGAGCCACCGGTAAATGGCAACCCGCTGCTGGCCGGTGACATCCCCCGCCTGATCGTCACGCCGCATAACGCCTGGGGCAGCCGCGAAGCGCGGCAGCGTATCGTCGGCCAATTGGCGGAAAACGCCCGAGGCTTTTTCAGCGGCGCCCCGCTGCGCGTCGTCAGTTGATAAACTGCGCCCCTTTTCAAGGAGCAGACCATGGATCCGCGCAGTGAAGTACTGCTTCGTCAGGCCGAACTTTTTCAAGGCAACCTGCTGCTGGTAGGCTTGCCCGCCGACGATTTGCTCGGCCGCCTGCCCAATGCCCACGGCTGGAGCTGGCACGCCGGCGACCAGGCGGCGCTCGACGCACGCTTCCCGGAGCGCAGCCTGTTCGGCGTCAACGTGCCCGAACGCGGGTTTGATGCGGCGGTGATTTTCCTGCCCAAGTCCAAGGACCTCACCGACTACCTGCTCAACGCCGTGGCCGCGCGCTTGCCCGGCGCCGAGCTGTTTCTGGTCGGCGAGAAAAAAGGCGGCATCGAAAGCGCCGCCAAGCAGATGATCCCGTTCGGCAAGCCGCGCAAGCTCGACAACGCGCGGCACTGCCAACTGTGGCAAGTCACCGTGGCCAATGCGCCGCAAGCGGTCGAGCTGGAAAGCCTGGCGCAGGTGTTCGACGTGCCGTTGGCCGAAGGGCCGCTCAAGGTGGTGAGCCTGCCGGGCGTGTTCAGCCACGGTCGTCTGGATCGCGGCACCGAACTGTTGCTGGAACACTTGGACAAGCTGCCCAGCGGGCACTTGCTGGACTTTGGTTGCGGCGCCGGTGTGCTCGGGGCGGCGGTCAAGCGTCGCTACCCGCATAACACGGTGACGATGCTCGACGTGGATGCATTTGCCGCCGCCAGCAGTCGCCTGACATTGGCAGCCAATGGTCTGGAAGCCGAAGTGTTGAGCGGTGACGGCATCGACGCCGCGCCGATGGGTTTGAACGCGATTTTGAGCAACCCGCCGTTCCACGTCGGGGTGCATACGGATTATTTCGCCACGGAAAACCTGCTGCGAAAAGCTGCGAAACACCTGGCAAAAGGCGGCGAACTTCGCTTGGTCGCCAACAGCTTCCTCAAGTATCAACCGCTGATCGAAGAGCATTTGGGCGTGTGTGCAATCAAGGCCGAAGGCAATGGTTTTCGCATTTATCGTGCCAAACGCGGCTGATGGCTTTTTGAAAAAGAAGGCTTGCCGAATGGGTTTTGCCTAGGCAGAATCCGCTCCGTCCTAGGGGAGTAGTCTCCCACGAGCGCCATGCTCGTCCGGCATACGTCAACATACTTGGTCAACAGACCATGGCGTATGCGACCCAGGAGTCCGCACAGACGGACCGGGGTTTGACAAGACCTATGACACGCACACCTTACCCGGGGCGGGAAGGCTGTACGTGTCATAGCCGTGTCGACCCGCCCCTGGAAACCTACCTGATGCTGGATTCATTACTCGTTCCTACCGCAATCGTTGCCTTGGCCGAAATCGGCGACAAGACGCAGCTGCTCGCGCTCATCCTGGCCGCACGCTTTCGCAAACCCTGGCCGATCATCGCCGGCATCGTCGCCGCGACCCTGGCCAACCATGCGGCCGCCGGCGCCGTGGGGGCCTGGTTCGGCAGTTTCTTCTCGGATGCGGTGTTGCACTGGATCCTCGCGGCGAGCTTCTGTGCCACGGCACTGTGGACCCTGGTGCCAGACAAACTCGACGATGACGAAGCCAGTACCACGCGCAAGTTCGGCCCGTTCCTGACCACGCTGATTGCGTTCTTCCTCGCCGAAATCGGTGACAAGACGCAGATCGCCACGGTGATGCTGGCGGCGCAATACCCTGAGCTGTGGCTGGTGATTATCGGCACCACGCTGGGCATGCTGATTGCCAACGTGCCGGTGGTTCTGGCGGGGAATTTTGCGGCGGAGAAACTGCCGTTGACGTTGATTCGCAGGCTGGCGGCTACGGCGTTCTTCGTCCTGGCGGTGGTGGCGGTTTACAAGGCCATGCAAAGCAGCGGCTGGATCTAGATCGACCTGATCGTTCCCACGCTCCGCGTGGGAATGCATTCTGTGACGCTTTGCGTCGCGCCTTTAAGAGCGGACGCAGAGCGTCCAGAGCGGCATTCCCACGCAGAGCGTGGGAACGATCAATCAGGACTTTTTGGCCTGCTGATACAACGGCATCACCTTCGGAATCGCCGCCTGCAACGAGGCGATTCGGCTGTCGGATGCCGGGTGCGTGCTCATGAACTCCGGTGTCCCGCCCTGGGAAGCCTTGGCCATTTTGTTCCACAGACTGATGGCTGCGTTCGGGTTGTAACCGGCACGGGCCGAGAGCTCCAGGCCGATCAGGTCCGCTTCGTTCTCGTTGCTGCGACTGTTGGGCAACGTCAGGCCGTATTTAACGGCAGCATCACCTAGCGCCATACTGTCCTGGCCCAGACCCAACAAGGCTGAGGCGCCCTGCTTGGCCATTTCGATACCGTATGCTTTGGACATGGCCTCACGGCTGTGCTCGCGCAAGGCGTGGGCGATTTCATGCCCCATCACCGCAGCCAACTCGTCATCGGTCAATTTGAGGTCGTCGATCAGCGCGCTATATACGAATATCTTGCCGCCTGGCCCGCAGTTAGCGTTGATCTCGTCGCTTTTGATCAGGTTCACTTCCCATTGCCACTGCGCAGCGTCCGGGCGGAACGCCGGCACCTGCACGATCAAACGCTTGGCAATCGCCTGCACGCGCTTGGCATTGGCACTGGTCTTGTCGACGACACCTTTACCACTCGCCTCGCCCAAGGTCTTTTGATAGGACTGGGCATACATCTGGTCGACTTCCTGACTCGACAACAGGCTGTACATATATTGCTTTCGCTCAACGCCAACTGCGCCGCCACTGGTGGTGTTGACCACCTGGCAACCCGCCAGGAGCAACGCCGCCGCCAGCCCACTTACCGCCAATGACTTCTTCATGAACACGCTCCCTGAAAACATGGCGCGTATCGTAGGCGCTCATGTGTATCTGCGCCAGATACACAAGACGTGTAACCGCTAACTTTCAGATACATCCCACATACCTACAACGGCGGCGAACAGCCCATTTGCGACATCCGGCACTATTTCACCGGCCCGGCCTTAAGCCTCCCGCGCTCGTGGCCGATACAAAAAAGGCAGCCCATCTGCCCTTGCGCCCGGAGCCTTCATGAAATTCAAGTCGATTCAGTTTTCTGTCGCCGCACTGACCGGCGCCATCGTGCTGAGTGTGGTCGCGGTGCTGGTGCTCTACGCCGTGTTTGCCGGCGCGCGCACCCAGGAACTGGTGCAGGAACGCACCCAGGCGCAGTTCGAGCAGATCATTGAGCAGCGCCTTACGGCATTGGCGCAAACCCAGGCCACGCTGATCCAGCGTGAATTGGAAGCACCGCTGGTGACCGCCAAAGGCCTGGCCACCGCCAACGCCCTGCTCGGCATGAAAGGCGCCAATGGCGAACCGGCCTTGCAAGTGGGCCGCGAACAACTGATCAACCTGCTGCACGAAACCGTGGTGCGCAACCCGAAAATCCTCGGCGCTTATATCGGCTGGGAACCCAATGCGATCGACCACAATGACGCCGCCTACGTGAACACGCCGATTGTCGGCATGGCCGCCGACGGCCGTTTCCTGCCGTGGTGGTATCGCAATGCCGATGGCAGCCTGGGCCTGGATAAACTCGCCGACGTCAACGACAAGAACATTCTTTCCACCGGCGTGCGCGCCAGTGAGTACTACCTGTGTTCCAAAGAGAGCAAAAAGCCCTGCGCCATCGACCCCGCGCCTTACAAGGTCGGCAATGCGATGGTGATGCTCGCCTCGTTTATCGAACCGATCATGATCGACGGCACCTTTCAGGGGATTGTCGGCGCCGACCTGTCGGTGAACTTCATCCAGGACATGCTCACCCGCGCCGACCAGAACCTCTATAACGGCGCCGGTGAAATGGCGCTGATTTCCAGCAATGGGCGCCTGGTGGCCTACACCAAAGACGCCAGCAAGCTCGGCGAAAAAGCCACCGACCTGCTCGACAGCAATGAACTGGCCAACCTCGGCCAGCTGAAAGTCGGCGAAGTGCGCTACGACATCGACAAGGAACACGGGCATATCGAGCTGTTCCTGCCGTTCAACATCGGCCAGGCCGAAGCCCGCTGGACCTTGATGCTGCAACTGCCGCTGAGCGCGGTGATGGCCGACTCGCAGCAACTGCAAAGCGACCTGCAAGCCCAGCGCAAGACTGACACTTTCGGCATGGCCATGGTCGGCCTGCTGATCGCCGGCATCGGCTTGCTGGTGATCTGGCTGGTGGGCCACGGCATCGCCCGCCCGCTCAAGCAAATGGTGGCCATGCTCAACGACATCGCCCAAGGCGAAGGCGACCTGACGCGCCGCCTGACCAGTGACCGCGCCGATGAACTGGGCGCCATCGCCACGGGCTTCAATACCTTCCTGATCAAGCTGCAGGGCATGATCACGCAAGTGGTGAGTTCTGTGCAGAAGGTCAGCGATTCGTCGGAGCACACCGCCGATATCGCGATTCGCACCAACCAGGGCGTGCATAAACAGATGGTCGAGATCGACCAGGTGGCCACCGCCGTGCACGAGATGACCGCCACCGCCCAGGACGTGGCGCGCAACGCCACCCAGGCCGCGCAAGCCGCCAGCCATGCCGACCAGGCCGCGAGCCAAGGCATGCGCATCGTGCGCGACACCTCCACGTCCATCGGCGCACTGGCCGAAGAAATTGGCAAGGCGGTGGGCGTGGTGCAAGCCCTGGCCAAGGACAGCGAGAACATCAACGCGATCCTCACGGCGATTCGCGGGATTGCCGAGCAGACCAACCTGTTGGCGCTCAACGCTGCCATCGAGGCGGCGCGGGCCGGCGAACAAGGCCGTGGCTTCGCGGTGGTGGCCGATGAGGTGCGCAACCTGGCGCAGAAAACCCAGAAGGCCACCGAAGAAATCCAAACCATGATCCAGCAGCTGCAACAAGGCACGCGGGACGTGGTGAAGGTGATGGAAGACAGCCAGAACCGTACCGATGAAAGCGTGCAGCATGCAGCCAAAGCGGCCGAGGCACTGGAGACGATTACGCAGGCGGTGTCGGTGATCAACGACATGAACACCCAGATTGCCAGCGCGGCCGAGGAGCAGAGCGCGGTGGCTGAGGACATCAATCGCAATGTGATCAATATCGGCCAGGTGGCCAATGAAGTGGCGGGCGGCGCGGATGAGTCGAGTGCGGCGAGTGCGGATTTGACCAAGCTGGCGGAGCAGCAGCGGCGGTTGATCAATCAGTTTAAGGTTTAGGGATTGGCGGTGGTCTTGAGACCGCTATCGCAGGCAAGCCAGCTCTCACACTTGGATCTGTGAATACAATCAATGGTGGGAGCTGGCTTGCCTGCGATGGGGCCAGTGAATCCCACCTCAGCCTGGGGTCAGGCACTCCGGCCCATTCAGCTTCGGATCATTGACCATATTGGCCAACACCCGCTCACGCAACGCAGCCGGCTCACCCGCCAACAAGCCCTGCAACACATGCAATGGCGTCTGCGGATTCAGCCACGCCTCTTGGCCCGCCGCGTCCAGAATCAACGGCCGCCGCTGACTCTGCGCCGCCTGGGTCACCACTGCGGTACTCAGCCACACTTGCTCCTGCACCGGATACGCTTCCCAGATCGCGGCAAAAAACAACGTCGAGCCCTCCCCCGGCGTCAGCCAATACGGGCGCTTGCGCTGGGTGCCACGCCATTCGTAAAACCCATTGGCCGGCAGCAGGCAGCGGCGCTGGCGAAAGGCTTCGCGAAACATCGGTTGTTCGGCCAGGGTTTCGGCGCGGGCATGGGCTGGCGTGCGGGAAAGGTCGGTCAGCCAGGGCGGCGTCAGGCCCCAGCGCGCGCGGGCCAGGGTGCGCTGACCTTCTTCCAGGCGTTGGATCAGCACCGAATCATTCGGGGAAATGTTCCACTGGGCCTGCTGATCGGCAGGGAAGCCGGGCAAGGCTGCGAAGGCGGGGTTCCAGCGAAACAGGGCATAACGTCCACACATGGGGTAACACGACTCTTGGGTAAACCGACCGACAGCCTAACAGACCAATACGTCGGGGAAGCTGTCGGGTTCATCGCCGGGCAGTGGTTGCGCGCCGTTGTAGGCGGTAATCAGCTCGCGGGCGTAGGCAGCCTGGTCGTTGTCCACTTCCAGGCCCAGCAGGCCGAAAATCGGCAACTCGCCGGTGCCACCAAGCAAATGGCGCCCCACCAGGTGCGCCTCAATGCCTTCGCTGGCAAGCATCTGCTGCAGCAGTTCGCCTTCCATCAGGTTTTCCGGTTCGTAGATTCGCTGCATGGGCGTACCTGTTATTCATTCTCGCTGCGTACGTTCAGCATCCATTCGTCACCGTGCACCTGTAGCTCGAACGTAATCGGCCGGCAGCACACGGGGCAATCCTCTATATATTCCTGATCGCCTGCGGACAGGTCCAGCAGCGCCGTGACCACTTCGCCACAATAAGGACATTCGTACGACTCCTCTTCCATCGCGGTCTCCCAGGTGACTTGTGCGTATAATCGCCGGTCTATTTACAGGGCTATTCACGGCAGAGCCAATATTGCGGCCGCACCCTGATATTTCCTTTACTTAACACTAGCCGTTTCTAACAAGAGAGCATGATGGGCGAATTCGATACCATCCGACCTTACAACGACAGCGAAGTCCCGGCAGTGCTGGCACGTCTGTTCAGTGACAAGGCCTTTCTGGACATCCTGACCCACTTTCGTTTCCCGCGCTTTGCCGGCGCCCTGGGCTGGCTGCTCAAGCCAATGATCGCCCGCAAGCTGCGCCGCGAGTTCGCTGGCGTCACCACCGTGGCCACGCTGCAGGACAAAGTCGAATATTACGTCGACCACACCATTGACCGCGCGACCGACGGCGTTACTTATACCGGCGTCGAGCAGCTCAAGTCCGGCACTGCCTACCTGTTTCTGGCCAACCACCGCGACATCGTGATGGACCCGGCCTTCGTCAACTACGCCGTGTATCACGCCGGGCTGCCGACGCCGCGCATCGCGATTGGCGACAACCTGCTGCAAAAGCCGTTCGTCAGCGACCTGATGCGCCTGAACAAGAGCTTCATCGTGCACCGCTCGATCACCGGGCGGAAGGAGAAGATGGCGGCGTACAACTTGCTGTCGGCCTACATCAACCATTCGATCCGCAACGATTGCCAGTCGATCTGGATCGCCCAGGCCGAAGGGCGTGCCAAGGATGGCGATGATCGCACCGAGTCGGCGATCCTCAAGATGTTCCACGTCAGCCGCAAGGATGAGCCGTTTGCCGAGGTGATCCAGTCGTTGAACCTCACGCCGGTGTCGATCAGCTACGAATACGACCCGTGCGACACCGCCAAGGCGCGCGAGCTGTATATCCGTGCCACCACCGGCACCTACACCAAAGCGCCAGGCGAAGATGACGTGAGCATTGCCCTCGGCATCACCGGCTACAAGGGCCGGGTGCACATCAACTTTGCACCGCCGATCACCGAGCGTTTTGAAGACACCAAGCTGCTGGCCGTGGAAATGGACCGGCAGATTCTCGGCGGTTATCGCTTGTTCCCGGTGCATTACCTGGCGTATGCGCAATGGAGCGACGCCGACCCGCAATTGCAGGTGCCGACGGCGGCCGAGGTGTTCCCGGCGGATGAGCTGGCCAAGGCCAAGGCGGAATGGGAGCGGCGCTTGAACGAATGCCCGTCCGAACACCGCCCGTACCTGGTGGTGCAGTATGCAACGCCGGTGCGTAATCAGTATCGGGTTAAAGCGGGAATCCCGCTGTAATACGCGGAAAAAATGTGGGAGCGGGCTTGCTCGCGAAGGCGGTGGTTCAGTAACAGCCAAGCTGGCTGACCCACCGCCATCGCAGGCAAGCCAGCTCCCACACTTGTTTCTGCCAGACCAACATTTCGCGCCCGCCGCCGATCAAATGTGGGAGCCGGGCTTGCCCGCGATGGCGGCGTGTCAGCACCGAATTTATCGACTGACACACTGCTATCGCGGGCAAGCCCGCTCCCACATTTGTTTTGTGGTGTTTGTTAGAGGTGGGTGCTGAGCCAGGAGACGCCCAGCGCCAGAGCGAGGCAGGCAAACCCGACGCGGTAAGCCAGGCGATGCGCCCGTTCGGTGCGCACATCCAGAAACAACATCGGTTGGTCGATAGCGCGATCTTCGCTTTGCGCGGTCAGGTCGGCCAGCGCACGTTGCTCGCGTAGACGGGTAATGAACAGCAGCGCTGCACCCGGGCAGGCCACCAATAAAGCCACAGCATTGATCAGCAGTGCGGGCAGCGCCATCGCGAACCTCAGTCGGACAGTGTTCTGGTATCAATTCAGATACAAACCTGAACGATATTGGCATCCTGCCGCTGAAACGTTCCGTCCCCCATGTACGATTAATGTATCCATTAATTTACAGCGTCACCTGAACGTCACCTTAACAAGCCACTCTGTTGCCCTTCGAACGCTCAGGAGCTCGTCATGTTGCATGCGCAAAACCAGGATCGGCTGTATCTGATCGCCCCGACGGATGAACAGGAGGCGCTTGTCGGCGGCTTGGCGTTCAACGTTCAGGATCGCCACTGGCTGGTGTATTGCGCGCTGGGTGGGCACCAGCATGCCGACCTGCCGGAGCTGGACCTGCTCACCGGCGTGAGTGTGCTGGACTTGTATGTCGAAACGGCTGCATGAACGTTACAGGCATAAAAAAACCGGGCTCATCACTGAGCCCGGTGATCGTTCCCACGCTCTGCGTGGTAACGGCGATCGGGGCGCTCCGCGCCCGCCCGACGGTCACTGCGAGCTGAGAAGCGAACCGATGCTCGGGTCTTTGAACAAACGCGTCAGCGCGTCGCTCAACACGTCGCTGACCAGCTTGGTGTTGGTTTCCTGATTCGGCGACATGCCAAAACGCTGGTTCAGCGAGGCGCCGTAGCGGCCACTGTAGCGGCGCGTACCGGCACTGACGTCGGACTTGAACGTCGCGCCAATCGAGGCTTCAGTCACATACAGGCCTTCCTTGGGCGACTGGTACTTCAGTTCGGCCAGGGTGATGGTCAATTGAGGCGCGCCCGGCGAGTTGGCCGGGGTGAAGCCCAGCAGGCGCACGGCGGCTTCAGCCTGGGCTTGCAGCTTGGGCAGCACGTCCTGGCCTTGTACCGAAATCAGCGCAGTCTCGGGGTACAGGCCGCCGCGCGAGCCCAGGGTCGGCGACGGACGACCGTCTACCACACGCACCGATACCGGCTGACCGTGGCCGACAGGGGCCAACTGCGCGGTGACTTTAGGTTGCGGGCTGAGTTGTTGCGGGCTGTTGGCGCAGCCAACCAGGGTCAAACTGGTCACAGTGATCAAACCGAACAACAGGCGTTGCAACATACTCATTTCTCCAGGACTAGATGCAAACAGGCCGCCAGTATAACGGTGCACACGCGCCACTCACCAGCCATCCTGAACGGCAGCTGAAGGCGGGCTCAAATTACAATTTCACATAAATCC
The DNA here is from genome assembly GCF_013385735.1 of Pseudomonas sp. D2002. NCBI lineage: Bacteria > Pseudomonadati > Pseudomonadota > Gammaproteobacteria > Pseudomonadales > Pseudomonadaceae > Pseudomonas > Pseudomonas sp. D2002. The sequence continues at coordinate 952,197 of NZ_JACAPL010000003.1, forward strand.
GTCATTCCAATGTCATGGCACACTGGCAACCTTCAAGCATGTAACGTAACAGGTACAAAGCCATGCGCCTTCTCAAGTCATTGTTCATGCCTCGCGGCCGTCATCGGCACTATGCCCTGCTCGATTGCCATGGCCATTGCCTGGCGTTCAAACAGTGCAGCTTGCCGCCCGTCGGCGACGGCTGGGTGGAGGTCGCAGAGACGCACCTGGGCTGGATGCACCGCCCGCTGCCGGCGAGTGCCAGGATCAGCCCGAAGGTTGCACACGCGCAAACCCGGCATGCGTTGGCCTCCTGACCGAGACGCTAATAAAAGTCATAAAACACGCCCATTTCCCTGACGTTCTTCGCTACAATCTCCCCCCGATTATAAGGACGTCTCCTGATCGGGCCTCGCAGCATCGTTAATGCCTCGGTATTAACCCCAAAATCGCCCACAGAGAGCCGCCCACACAGATCGAGTGAAGCTGGCGCGCTTGCTGTTTTCTTTGCAAACCTCCCGCCTTACCGAATCTGCCAGAGCTGCCATTGCGCTCGGCCACTTGAGTTGTTTGCCCGTTTTGCCGCGTGTCGGCAGAGGTTTGCGGGCCAGGTGCCAGGCTGGGGCAGCCCTTTTTTGAGGTTCACGTCTTCAAAAGAGCGTGAAAAAACGGGTTTTCACAACTTCACAAGAGTGTGGCGAGCAAATGAATAGTTTGGCGTTTGTACAAGCACCATCAGCGTCTGGAACAGCCCAACCACACAGGACCGAGTACTCCTCAAAAACCGGAGCTTGAGCCTGTCCGCTACGGATTGGTTGCACAAATCACACGCTTTGACCATAAGTCGAATTGCCACAGGCGCCCATGAATGCGTTCATAGGCAGATTAGCCCGGCAGGAAGCGTGTGCTGAAGATGCAAAGAATTGCGAAACGGACATGGCGATCCTGGCCATGGGTAACCTGGGGCAACACGTGAACCGCCCCATCACTCCTGGCAGCCATGCCGTCAATTTGGTGCTGCAGATTTTGGAGACGCGTTAAATGGCGCATAACGAAGCAGTCGACGTAGTTCTGGTAGGGGCCGGCATCATGAGTGCCACCCTGGCCGTTCTGCTCAAAGAGCTCGACCCCGGCCTCAAGCTGGAAGTCGTTGAGCTGATGGATTCGGGTGCCGCGGAAAGTTCCAACCCGTGGAACAACGCCGGTACCGGTCACGCCGGGCTGTGTGAGCTGAACTACACGCCGCAGGCCGCCGATGGCTCCATCGACATCAAGAAAGCCGTGCACATCAACACCCAGTTTGAGGTGTCGAAGCAGTTTTGGGCGTACCTGACCAAAAAAGGCACCTTTGGCTCGTCCAAATCCTTTATCAGCCCGGTGCCGCACCTGAGCTTTGTGCAGGGCGACAAAGGCGTTTCCTTCCTCAAGAAGCGCTTTGAAACCCTCAGCCAGCACCACGCGTTCTCGGACATGCACTACACCGAAGACCGCAGCGAAATGGCCGAGTGGATGCCACTGATGATGCCGGGCCGCCCGCTCGACGAAAAAATCGCTGCCACCCGCGTAATGAATGGCACTGACGTCAACTTTGGCGCCCTGACCAACCAACTGCTGTCGCACCTGACCAGCGCACCGGATGCCCAGGTCAAGTACAGCAAGCGTGTCACCGGCCTCAAGCGCAATGGCGCAGGCTGGACCGTAAGCATCAAGGACGTCAACAGCGGCAACAGCCGTGAAGTCGACGCCAAGTTCGTGTTCCTCGGTGCCGGTGGCGCGGCGCTGCCGTTGCTGCAAGCCTCGGGTATCGAAGAAAGCAAAGGCTTCGGCGGCTTCCCGGTCAGCGGCCAGTGGCTGCGTTGCGACAACCCGGAAGTGGTCAAGCATCACCAGGCCAAGGTCTACAGCCAGGCTGCGGTGGGTTCGCCGCCGATGTCCGTGCCGCACCTGGACACTCGCGTCGTCGAGGGCAAGAAATCCCTGCTGTTCGGGCCATATGCCGGCTTCACCACCAAGTTCCTCAAGCACGGCTCGTTCCTCGACCTGCCGCTGTCGATTCGCGCCGGCAACATCGGCCCGATGCTGGCCGTAGCCCGCGACAACATGGACCTGACCAAGTACCTGGTCAGCGAAGTGCGCCAATCCATGGAGCAACGCCTGGAATCCCTGCGTCGCTTCTACCCTGAAGCGAAAGCCGAAGACTGGCGCCTGGAAGTGGCCGGCCAACGGGTGCAGATCATCAAGAAAGACCCGAAGAAAGGCGGCGTGCTGCAATTCGGCACCGAGCTGGTCGCGGCCAAAGACGGCTCGCTGGCAGCCCTGCTGGGCGCGTCCCCAGGCGCTTCGGTGACGGTGTCGATCATGCTGGAGTTGATCGAGCGCTGCTTCCCGGAAAAAGCCGCCGGTGAGTGGGCGGCCAAGCTGCACGAGATCTTCCCGGCGCGGGAAAAAGTGCTGGAGACGGATGCCGAGTTGTATCGCAAGATCAACACGCAGAACAACATCAGCCTGGAACTGGTTGAGCAAAGCAACGAAGCCGAAAGCTACGCTTGAGGACGTGACGCAGAGCGTCACAGGATGCACTCCCACGCAGAGCGTGGGAACGATCAAAAAAACGCCCCTCGGGGCGTTTTTTTATGTCTCGCGTAATCAGCCGCGGGCGGCGTTGATCAGTTCGATGTACTCATCGGCGTTGCGCTGATCCTTGATCAGGTCAACGAAGGTCTGGCCATGCTCGTCCTTGCCGTCCAGGTCCAGGCCGGCTTCCTTGAAAAAGCCCAGGAACCGCCCAAAGTCATCGATACGCAGGCCACGGTAGGCCTTGATCAGCTTGTGCAGGGACGGTGAAGTCGCGTCAACCGGCTCGAAGTCCAGGAACAACTTGATCTGGTCGTCGCCGATCTCGTCACCAATCACCTGTTTCTTATCTTTACGCATTACCGACTCCAGCCTGCAGACATTTACACGGGAAACGCAGTTTACCTGCGGCGCTCTAGCTTCGGAAGCGACGCAGAACCAATGTGGGAGCGGGCTTGCTCGCGAATGCGGTAGATCAGTTAATGAAAAGTTGACTGACCCACCGCATTCGCGAGCAAGCCCGCTCCCACATTTGGTTTGTCTGTGGCCTCACTATTTAGCGCGAACGGCGCCGGTATGCAGATCCGCCCAGATATGCCCATTGGCATAACTGAGGAACTGCACATACACCGTGTCATTGCGCAGCAAGTCGACAATCACGCGGTACTGCGCCACCGGGTAAGACAACGTCAGGGTTTTGCTGGCGTCATCGTACAGCGGCTTTTTCAGGCTTTTGCTTTCGGCATCAAAATTGAGCACCACCTGAGCGATGGTCGCGCCTTTATTCAGGGCTTTGCCCTTGAGACGAATCATCAGCGGCGACGTTACCGGGATCGGCTGCTGGGTGGATTGCCGCTGGTTGCCGACCACTACCGCGTACTCAGTGATTTGCAGCAGTTGCTGTTGGTCAGGGGTTTGCGCGCGCAGGGTAAGGTCGTCCGGCGGCAGGAATTGGCTGTGCATCAATGCTGGAGCGGCACACAAAGGCAAACTGAAGATCAACGCCAAGGCGGCGCAACTGCGGATCAAAACACTCATGTACACCTCCGAAGGGGCAGCCATGCTAGCACGCAGGTCAGCTTTGAACGGCCTACATCATGCCCGACATTTCTGGTTGCACTGGCCTGATTGAAAGAACACGCGAAGGCTGTAGATTCCCAGCTCAACCAAAATAACAAGAGTCTCGCCCATGACCACGAATCCTGTTGAACACATCCAAACACAGCTTCAAGCACTTACTGCCTTGAGACGCGACCTCCACGCGCACCCAGAGCTGGGGTTTGATGAACACCGAACCAGCGAGATTGTTGCCAGCTTTCTTGAAGAACACGGTATTGAAGTACACCGTGGGCTGGCGGGAACCGGCGTAGTCGGCGTCATTCAGGGCACACAGCCCGGCGCAAGCATAGGCCTGCGTGCGGACATGGACTGCCTGCCCATGTTCGAGGCCAACGACTTCGCCCACCGCTCCATCCACCCGGGCCTCATGCACGGCTGCGGGCATGACGGGCATACAGTGATGTTGATGGCCGCTGCGCGTTACCTGGCCCAGACGCGCCGATTCAGTGGCAAAGCCGTCGTGATTTTCCAACCCGCCGAAGAAGGCGGCGGCGGTGCTCGCGTAATGATCGAACAAGGGCTCTTCAAGCATTTCCCAGTGGATTCGGTGTATGCCCTGCACAACAACCCCGACTACCCCGCCGGGGTCATTGCCGTACAGCCCGGCCCGGTGGAAGCGGCGGCGGACAGCTTTGAAATTGTCGTAACCGGCCGCGGCGGCCATGCGGCCATCCCTCACGCCGCAATCGACCCGGTGCTGGCTGCCAGTCATATCATTGTCGCTTTGCAAAGCATTATCAGCCGCAATCTGCACCCACTGGAGTCGGGGGTCGTGACGGTGGCCAGCCTGCAAACCAGCCAGCTCACGGCGAACAACGTTATTCCCGCCCACGTTAAGATGATCGGAACCGCACGCAGCTTTACCAGCGCCAATCGAGATCTGCTGGAGAAACGCATTGGCGAAATCGCCCATGGCGTTGCGACCGCGTTTGGCGCTACCGTCACCTATGACTATCAACGAGGTTACCCCGCAACCGTCAATCATACCGAGCAGGCATTGTTCGCGGCAGGCGTTGCCAGAAGTCTGGTTGGAGAGGCAAACGTGAGGTGCAACGAACCCCTCACCATGGGCGCCGAAGACTTTTCATACATGCTGCAGGAGCGGCCGGGGGCCTATATTTACCTCGGCCAAGGCGGCTCGACGAGCGAAGGTGTCGGTCATTGCCAATTGCACAACGACCGGTATGACTTCAATGACAGCATCATCCCGCTGGGCGCGGGCCTGCTGGCCTCTCTGGTAGAACAAGGATTACCGTTGCGCTGAGGCTCAATCGAACTGGGCGAGCATCCAGCGTTGATACGCGGCGACGCCGGCATCGCCTTCGCGGGGCGCCCAGGCCGGTGATTCGCCTTCGCCCAACGCGCGATACGGCCCGGCCTTGCATTCAAACATCACGCTGTCGGGCTCCAGCACCACCAGGCCGTGAAACACGCCAGGCGGCAGGTCAACACCCGCGCACTCGCCGCCCGCCTGCAGCACGCGCTTGGCAATGACTTCGCCGGTGTCGCTGAACACCAACAGGCCCAGGCTGCCTTTTAGCACGAGCAGGGTTTCCGCCTTGTCCGCGCTCAGGTGCCGATGCGGGGGCACATAAGTGTCGGGCTGCAGGCCCACGGCCAGGCGATGGCAGGGCTCTTCCATCTGATGGAAGTTGTGATGGTGCCGACCACGAGGGTTGGCGGCCGCTTTCTCGGCCAATTCGGTGAACAACGCCTGATCAAGAAAGCGGGCCATCGGTTACATCCCTTTAACGGCGTAGATCCCATTGGCGTTACGCCAGTAGCCTTTGTAGTCCATGCCATAACCGAAAATGTAACGGTCGATGCACGGCAGGCCGACGTAATCGGCTTTCAGGTCGGGGCGAGCTTTGCGGTCGTGGTCTTTGTCGATCAGCACGGCGGTGTGTACTTTGCGCGCGCCGGCGTGTTTGCAGAAATCGATGATCGCGCCCAGGGTGTGACCTTCATCGAGGATGTCGTCGATGATCAGCACGTCGCGGTCGATGAACGAGACTTCCGGCTTGGCCTTCCAGAACAGATCGCCGCCGCTGGTTTCGTTGCGATAACGGGTGGCGTGCAGGTAGGAGGCTTCCAGCGGAAATTGCAGGTGAGTCAGCAATTTGCCGGCGAAGATCAGGCCACCGTTCATCACGCAGAAGACCACCGGGTTGGTGTCGGCCATTTCGCGGGTGATGTGCGCGCCGACCTTGGCGATGGCCTCTTCGACTTGCGCTTCGGTGTACAGGCAGTCAGCCTCGCGCATGATTTGACGGATATGCTCGAGATCAGCGGACATGGCGCTCTCCAAGGGGGTGCTGTGGCAAGAAAAGCGGGCAAAGGTACGCATGTGAGGCGCAACGATCAAGCCTTAATGGACTAACGTACTAGATGTCTATAGGACAACACCCTCGGATAGATTAATCTAGGCCGGTTTTTTTGCCCGCCGCCGGAGCTTTTCCCATGCCCACTCGCGAGATCCGCCACCCGCTGATCAGACACAAACTCGGCCTTATGCGCCGTGCCGACATTAGCACGAAGAATTTCCGTGAGCTTGCTCAGGAAGTCGGAGCGCTGCTCACTTATGAAGCCACCAAAGATTTGCCCCTGGAAAGCTACGAGATCCCTGGTTGGGCCGGTCCCGTGCAGGTGGAAAAAATCGCCGGTAAGAAAATCACCGTGGTGCCGATCCTGCGCGCCGGTATCGGCATGCTCGAAGGCGTACTCAGCCTGATCCCGGGCGCCAAAGTCAGCGCCGTCGGCGTGGCCCGCAATGAAGAAACATTGCAGGCCCACACCTACCTGGAAAAACTCGTCCCGGAAATCAACGAGCGCCTGGCAATGATCATCGACCCGATGCTCGCCACCGGCAGTTCCATGGTTGCCACCATCGACCTGCTGAAAAAGGCCGGTTGCAAGGACATCCGCGCCATGGTGCTGGTTGCCGCGCCCGAAGGCATTGCCGCCGTCGAGAAAGCCCACCCGGACGTGCAGATCTACACCGCGTCCATCGATGAGCGCCTGAACGAACACGGCTACATCATCCCAGGCCTGGGCGATGCCGGTGACAAGATCTTCGGCACCAAGCAGAAGGACGCGTGAGCATGCAGGATGAATTCAACGACCCGCTTTGGCGCCAGATCCTGTCTGGCGCACAGATGCTCTTCGTAGCATTTGGCGCGCTGGTGTTGATGCCACTGATCACAGGTCTTGATCCAAACGTCGCACTGTTTACCGCGGGCCTGGGCACGTTGTTGTTCCAGGTGGTGACAGGGCGGCAGGTGCCGGTATTCCTGGCATCGAGCTTTGCGTTTATCACCCCGATCATTCTCGCCAAGGGCCAGTTCGGCCTGGCGGCGACCATGGGCGGAGTGATGGCGGCGGGTTTCGTTTATACCTTTCTCGGCTTGGCGGTGAAGATCAAAGGCACCGGTTTCATCGACCGGCTGCTGCCGCCGGTTGTGATCGGCCCGGTGATCATTTCCATCGGCCTGGCCATGGCGCCGATTGCCGCCAACATGGCGATGGGTAAAGCCGGTGATGGCAGCGAACTGATCCATTACCAGACGGCGATGCTGATCTCGATGCCCGCGCTGCTGACCACCTTGATCGTGGCGGTGTTCGGTAAAGGCATTTTCCGCCTGGTGCCGATTATCTCCGGCGTGCTGGTTGGCTTTGCCATGTCGTTCTACTTTGGTGTGGTCGACACGGCGAAAATCGCTGCAGCGCCCTGGCTTGCCCTGCCCCACTTCACCGCGCCGGAATTCAACTGGCAGGCGATTCTGTTCATCGTGCCGGTGGCCCTGGCCCCGGCGATCGAGCATATCGGCGGTGTGATTGCGGTGGGCAGCGTGACCGGTCGCGACTACCTGAAGAAGCCTGGCTTGCACCGCACGCTGTTGGGTGACGGCATTGCCACCACGGCTGCCGGCCTGTTTGGCGGCCCGCCGAACACCACCTACGCCGAAGTGACCGGCGCGGTGATGCTGACCAAGAACTACAACCCGAAAATCATGACCTGGGCGGCGGTGTTTGCCATCAGCCTGGCGTTTATCGGCAAGTTCGGCGCACTGCTGCAAAGCATCCCGGTGCCGGTGATGGGCGGGATTCTGTGCTTGCTGTTCGGCTCGATTGCGGCCGTGGGCATGAACACGCTGATCCGCCACAAGATCGACCTCGGCGAAGCGCGCAATCTGGTGATTGTGTCGGTGACCCTGGTGTTTGGTATTGGCGGTGTGCTGGTCGGCACCGGCACGGGCCCGGATGATTTCGGCCTCAAGGGCATCGCCCTGTGTGCGGTGGTAGCGATTGCGTTGAACTTGCTGCTGCCGGGTAATGATGGCTGGAAGAACAAGAAGCCGGATGAGCCGTTGATCTAATTAGCACCGCAAAACCCAATGTGGGAGCGGGCTTGCTCGCGAATGCGGAGTGTCAGTCGATAAACATGTGACTGATACACCGCATTCGCGAGCAAGCCCGCTCCCACATTTTTGATCTTCAGTGTGGCTTAGAGCTCGCCGAGGCCATCGATAAGCGCCTGGTTCTGCTCCGGCGTACCGATGCTGATCCGCAGGAACTGGGCAATCCGCTCCTGCTTGAAGTGCCGCACGATCACACCCTGCTCACGCAACTTGGCTGCCAACCCGGCGGCATCGTGCCGTGGGTGACGGGCAAAGATGAAGTTGGCTGCCGACGGCAGCACTTCAAAGCCCTTGCCTTCCAACTGCGCGACCACTTTGTTGCGGCTCTCGATCACCAACTGGCAGGTCTTCTCGAAGTATTCACGGTCGTCGAACGCCGCCGCCGCACCAACAATCGCCAGGCGATCGAGCGGGTAGGAGTTGAAGCTGTTCTTGACCCGCTCCAGCGCCTCGATCAGGTCCGGGTGGCCCACGGCCAGGCCCACACGCAAACCGGCCAGTGAGCGCGATTTGGACAGGGTCTGGGTCACCAGCAGGTTTGGGTAACGGTCTACCAGGCTGATAGCGGTTTCGCCACCGAAGTCGATATAGGCTTCATCAACCACCACCACCGAATCCGGGCTGGCCTTGAGGATCTGCTCGACTGCATCCAACGCCAGCACGCAGCCGGTCGGCGCGTTCGGGTTGGGGAAGATGATCCCGCCGTTGGGCTTGGCGTAGTCGGCCACACGAATCTGGAACTGCTCGTCCAATGGCACCGGGTCGGATTTTATGCCATAGAGGCCGCAGTAAACCGGATAGAAGCTGTAGCTGATGTCCGGGAACAGCAGCGGCAAATCGTGCTGGAACAAGCCGTGAAAGATGTGCGCCAGGACTTCGTCGGAACCGTTACCAAGGAAGACTTTGCTGGCGTCGATTGCGTAATACTTGGCCACCGCCTGCTTGAGCAGGTCGCTGTTGGGGTCCGGGTACAGGCGCAGGTTGTCGTTCAACTCGGTCTGCATCGCGGCCAATGCCTTGGGCGACGGGCCGTAGGGGTTCTCGTTGGTGTTGAGCTTGACCAGCTTGGTCAGCTTCGGCTGTTCGCCGGGCACGTAAGGCACGAGGTCCTTGACGAAGGGGCTCCAGAATTTACTCATGTCTTATTTCCCCTCTTCAAGGATGCGGTATTCAGCGCTGCGGGCGTGGGCGCTGAGCGATTCACCACGGGCCAGCACCGAGGCGGTCTTGCCCAGTTCGGAGGCGCCTTGTGGCGAGCAGAAGATGATCGACGAACGCTTCTGGAAGTCATACACCCCAAGCGGCGACGAGAACCGTGCGGTGCCGGAGGTCGGCAGCACGTGGTTCGGGCCTGCGCAGTAGTCGCCCAGCGCTTCGCTGGTGTGGCGACCCATGAAGATCGCACCGGCGTGACGAATCGACGGCAGCCAGGCTTGTGGGTCGGCGACGGACAACTCCAAGTGTTCCGGGGCGATGCGGTTGGCCACTTCGATGGCCTGCTCCATGTCACGCACCAGAATCAGCGCACCGCGGCCATTGATCGATTTCTCGATGATCTCGGCGCGGTCCATGGTCGGCAGCAGCTTGTCGATGCTGGCGGCGACCTTGTCGAGGAACTCGGCGTCGGGGCTGACCAGGATCGCCTGGGCGTCTTCATCGTGCTCGGCCTGGGAGAACAGGTCCATGGCGATCCAGTCCGGGTCGGTCTGGCCGTCACACACCACGAGGATTTCCGAAGGGCCGGCAATCATGTCGATACCGACCTGGCCGAACACGTGACGCTTGGCGGTGGCCACATAGATGTTGCCAGGGCCCACCACCTTGTCGACCTTCGGCACGCTTTCGGTGCCGTAGGCCAGGGCCGCAACGGCCTGGGCGCCGCCGATGGTGAACACGCGGTCAACACCGGCGATGCACGCAGCCGCCAGCACCAGCTCGTTAATTTCGCCGCGTGGCGTCGGCACCACCATGACCACTTCGGTCACGCCCGCCACTTTGGCCGGGATTGCGTTCATCAACACCGAAGACGGATACGAGGCTTTACCGCCTGGCACGTACAAACCGGCGCGATCCAGCGGCGTGACCTTCTGGCCCAGCACGGTGCCATCGGCCTCGGTGTAGCTCCAGGAATCCTGCTTCTGTTTCTCGTGGTAGCTGCGAACCCGCGCCGCCGCGACTTCGAGGGCTTCACGCTGAGGCGCGGTGATGCGCGTCAGGGCCAGCTCAAGGCGCTCGCGCGGCAGGATCAGGTCGGACATGGACGCCACATCCAGGCCGTCAAACTGGCGGGTGAAATCCACCAGCGCCGCATCACCGCGCTCGCGCACGGCCTTGATAATGTCGAGCACCCGCCCGTTGACCGAGTCGTCGGACACGCTTTCCCAGCTCAGCAGATGATCCAGATGATGGGCGAAATCCGGGTCGGCAGCGTTGAGTCGGGCAATTGCAGTGGACGTGGTCATAGCGAGGGCCTCATAGGATTGGCAAAAACTCAGGCGCCCTAAACTAGCAGTCATTTCCGCTTGGGCACCTGAGAATTCTGGCTATGAGGCGGATAGACGGGCGCGACCTGGGGTCGCGCGGGTGAGTCAACCGCGGTGTCGAGACTCCACTGCCTTGCGCAGGGTGTCGATCAACGCCTGGATACGGGCGTGTTGCATTTTCATGGAGGCTTTGTTGACGATCAGGCGGGAGCTGATGTCAGCGATGAAATCCTGGGGCTCAAGACCGTTGGCGCGCAGGGTGTTGCCGGTGTCGACCACGTCGATGATCTTGTCGGCCAGGCCGATCAGCGGGGCCAGCTCCATCGAACCGTAGAGCTTGATGATGTCGACCTGGCGGCCTTGCTCGGCGTAGTAGCGCTTGGCAACGTTGACGAACTTGGTGGCCACGCGCAGGCGGCCTTTAGGCTCGACGTCACCGACGCGGCCGGCGGTCATCAGCTTGCACAGGGCGATGCGCAGGTCCAGCGGCTCGTACAGGCCCTGGCCGCCGTATTCCATCAGCACGTCTTTACCGGCCACGCCGAGGTCGGCTGCGCCATGCTCCACGTAAGTCGGCACGTCGGTGGCGCGCACGATCAGCAGGCGAACGTCGTCCTGGGTCGTGGGGATGATCAGCTTGCGGCTCTTGTCCGGATTCTCGGTTGGCACGATGCCCGCTTCAGCCAGAAGCGGCAAAGTGTCGTCAAGGATGCGGCCCTTGGACAGTGCGATGGTCAACATGGGAAACGTCAGTCCTTCATCAGGCTATTGCTGTCCGGTCGCAAACGGCGCCAGACACAGATCGAGGCCATTACAGCCTCGATTTGAAACAAACCATTTAACAACAAACACCTTCCTGTGGCGAGGGAGCTTGCTCCCGTTGGGTCGCGAAGCGGCCCCAAAGAGCGGGACTGCTGCGCAGTCCAGCGGGAGCAAGCTCCCTCGCCACAGTGACGGTGTTTGCTGCTACCGGGACTAGCCCGGTACGCGGCGGATCTTGGCGCCGAGCATCTGCAGTTTCTCTTCGATGCACTCGTAACCACGGTCGATGTGGTAGATGCGGTCGATCAGGGTGTCGCCGTCGGCGCACAACGCCGAGATCACCAGGCTGGCCGAAGCACGCAGGTCGGTAGCCATCACTGGCGCGCCCTTGAGCTTGTCGATACCGGTAACGATGGCCGTGTTGCCTTCTACCTGGATCTTGGCGCCCATGCGGTGCAGTTCATACACGTGCATGAAGCGGTTTTCGAAGATGGTCTCGATCACGGCGCCGGTGCCTTCGGCAATTGCGTTCAAGGAAATGAACTGCGCTTGCATGTCGGTCGGGAACGCCGGGTACGGAGCGGTACGCACGTTCACGGCTTTTGGCCGCTTGCCGTGCATGTTCAGCTCGATCCAGTCGGCACCGGTGGTGATTTCAGCGCCGGCTTCCTTGAGTTTTTCCAGCACAGCTTCAAGGATGGTCGGATCGGTGTCCTTGACCTTGACGCGGCCACCGGTAACGGCAGCAGCCACCAGGTAGGTGCCGGTCTCGATGCGGTCTGGCATCACCTTGTAGGTGGCCGAGTGCAGGCGCTTAACACCTTCGATGGTGATGGTATCGGTGCCGGCGCCGGTGATGTTGGCACCCATGGCGATCAGGAAGTTGGCCAGGTCGACCACTTCCGGCTCGCGCGCGGCGTTTTGCAGAACGCTGCGACCGTTGGCCAGGGCAGCGGCCATCATGATGTTCTCGGTGCCGGTTACGCTGACGGTATCAAAGAAGAAGTTGGCACCACGCAGGCCGCCTTCCGGCGCCTTGGCCTTGATGTAGCCACCTTCGACGTCGATGGTCGCGCCCATGGCTTCAAGGCCTCGGATATGCAGGTCGACCGGACGCGAACCGATGGCGCAACCGCCAGGCAGTGCGACTTCGGCTTCACCGAAACGAGCAACCATCGGGCCCAGTACCAGGATCGACGCACGCATGGTTTTCACCAGTTCGTACGGGGCGATCAGGGTTTTGATGGTGCGCGGGTCGATTTCGACCGACAGCTTCTCATCGATCACCGGCTCAATGCCCATGCGACCGAACAGCTCGATCATGGTGGTGATGTCGTGCAGGTGCGGCAGGTTGGCCACGGTGACCGGGCCATCGCACAGCAGGGTCGCTGCCAGGATCGGCAAGGCGGAGTTTTTCGCACCGGAAATGCGGATCTCGCCATCTAGGCGGGCACCGCCGGTAATAATCAATTTATCCATAAGAATCTCGACGCCTTGGGGGCTCAGGTGCGCTCGGCCCAGGCCGCGCGGCTGAAAAATTTCATAGTGACCGCGTGGATGCTGCCATCGGTGATCCACGGGTTCAAATGGGCATAGATCTGCTGTTGACGCTTGACCGGGCTGAGTGCCGCCAGTTCATCGCTAATCACGTTCAGCTGGAAATTGCAGCCTTCGCCTTCAACTTCTACGTTCGTTTCGGGCAGCTTTCCTTCAAGGAAGCTTTTAACTTCTAGGGCCTGCATGCTCAACCTCTATCGGCGCCCAGTGCGCACGGGTCGCACATCATACAAAAAAGCCCCGCGCCTGCGAACCCCGCATAGCAGGACTCTGACGGGGGGCTTCTTTAATAGTGTGTATTAAGGATGTGCCAACAGCTCGGTCAGACCGGAAACTTGCGCAATTTCGCGCATGTCTTCGGGCAACGCACGGACGCTGACCGGCTTCTTGACCGCTTCGGCATCACGCATAAAGCACAGCAACAACGACAGGCCGACGCTGCTGGACTTGGTCACCGCCGAACAATCCAGCACCAGCGCAGGCGCATTGCTGCTGTTGATCAGCGCCTGACCTTGCTTGCGCAGGTCGGGCCCGGAGCGGTAATCCAGCACGCCGCTGATAAACAACTCGCCGGCGTCGCCAAGACGAACAGCCGACTCGGTCATTGCGCTGGCTTCCCAGCTTGTTTGTCGGTTTCTTCCTTGGCTTTGGCGACTTCACCGGCCCAACCATTGATGGTCTTGTCCAGGTCGTTGCCATTGCGCTGCATGGCGTCAGCGAACTGATCGCGGAACAGCTTGCCAATGTTGATGCCGTTGATGATCACATTGCGCAGTTTCCACTCGCCGTTAACCTTCTCCAGCGTGTACTGCACAGGGTAGACGGCGCCGTTGGTGCCCTTGACGGTCATGTTGACGCTGGTGCGATCACCCGACTCATCCCCGGCCGGTGCCACGGTAATGCCTTGGTTGTTGTACTCCAGCAGGGCATTGCCATAGAACTGGAACAGGCCCTTCTTGAAGTTTTCCTCGAAGGTCTTCATCTGCGCAGGCGTGGCCTTGCGTGAATACTTGACGGTCATGATGCTGCGGGAAATGCCTTCGGCATCGACCACCGGACCGACAATGGTATTCAGCGCATCATAAAATTTGCTCGGGTCTTGCTTGTACTGCTCTTTGTTGGCGGTCAGGTCAGCCAACATCTTGTTGGTCGTATCCTGCACCAGATCGTGTGCAGAACCCGCCGCGTTGGCCATCATAGGCAGTGCTGCAAGCAGCACCAGCAGGCCACGTCGCAAGGTAGAGATCATGAACAGATTCCTCATTTGGCGTCTTTATTGACCGTATTGAGCAGGAATTTACCGATCAAGTCTTCAAGCACCAACGACGACTGTGTGTCGTGGATTGTCGAACCATCCTTGAGCAAGGCTGTTTCCCCGCCCACGCTGACGCCGATGTACTTCTCGCCCAGCAAACCCGCAGTGAGGATAGATGCAGTGGAGTCAGTCGGCAGATTATCTACCTTCTTGTCCACTTGCATGGTCACTCGGCCGGTGAAGCTGTCGCGATCCAGATCGATTGCCGTGACCTTGCCGATGGTTACACCAGCCATGGTCACTTTAGCTCTGACAGTCAAACCGGCGATATTGTCGAAGTACGCGTAAAGTTTATAAGTATCGGCGGTGGGGCTGGCCGACAGGCCACTGACTCGCAGGGCCAGCAACAGTAAAGCCAGGATGCCAGCCAGCAAGAAAAGGCCGACACCGATTTCCACAGTGCGGTTTTGCATCAGAAATCTCCAAACATCAAGGCGGTCAAAATGAAGTCAAGGCCCAGTACCGCCAGCGAGGCGTACACAACGGTCTTGGTGGTGGCACGACTGATCCCTTCTGAAGTGGGCTCACAGTCGTAGCCTTGGAATACGGCGATCCAGGTCACTACAAAGGCAAAGACGATGCTCTTTATGATGCCGTTGAGCACGTCGCCGCTGAAGGTCACGCTGTTTTGCATGTTGCCCCAGTACGAGCCGTCATAGACGCCCAGCCAGTCAACCGCCACCCAGGAACCGCCCCAAATGCCCACCACGCTGAAAATCATTGCCAGCAGAGGCAGGGAAATGAAGCCGGCCCACAGGCGCGGGGCAACAATGTACTTGAGCGGGTCCACGCCGATCATTTCCAGGCTGGACAACTGCTCGGTGGACTTCATGTTGCCGATCTCGGCAGTCAATGCAGAACCTGCACGCCCGGCAAACAGCAAGGCGGTGACCACCGGGCCAAGTTCGCGCAACAGCGTCAGGGCCACCATCTGCCCGACCGCCTGCTCCGAACCGTAGCTGGAGAGAATGTTAAACCCCTGCAGCGCCAGCACCATGCCGATGAAAATCCCGGAAACCACGATGATGACCAGGGACATCACGCCGACCGAATGCAGCTGCTTGATCAGCAAGCCGAAACCGCCGCCAATGCCGCCGCGACCGAGCAACGCGTGAAACAGGAAAATCGTCGAACGCCCCAGCACCTCGACGAGGTCAATACCGGAACGACCGAAAAGGCGAACCTTCTCGAGTAAAGATGTCTTGCGCATCAGCGCTTCCCCAGAAGATCTGCGCGGTAGTCCGCTGCCGGAAAATGAAAGGGCACCGGGCCATCGGGATCGCCGGTCATGAATTGGCGAATGCGCGGGTTATCAGCGTTCATCAGCTCTTCAGGCGTGCCCTGCCCCAGCACCTGACCATCGCCGACTACATAAAGGTAGTCGGCAATGCTCGCGGTTTCGGCCAGGTCGTGGGATACCACGATACTGGTGATCCCCAACGCATCGTTGAGCAGGCGGATCAGGCGCACCAGCACGCCCATGGCGATCGGGTCCTGGCCTACGAAGGGCTCGTCATACATGAGGATCTGCGGATCGAGGGCGATGGCCCGCGCCAGCGCAACGCGGCGCTTCATGCCGCCGGACAATTCGTCGGGCATCAGGTCGATGGCGCCGCGAAGGCCGACGGCCTGCAGTTTCAGCAATACGATGTCACGAATCATTTCATCGGACAGCTCGGTGTGCACCCGCAGCGGAAAGGCTACGTTCTCGAAAACATCGAGGTCGGTGAACAGCGCACCGCTCTGGAACAACACACCCATATGCTTGCGCGCATCGAACAGATCGCTGCGCGACAGCGTCGGCAGGTTCTGGCCGTTGACCCAAACTTCGCCGGCGCTAGGCCGCAATTGCATGCCCATCAGGCGCAACAGGGTGGTCTTGCCGCAACCGGAAGGCCCCATGATGCCCGTGACCTTGCCGCGGGGAATGCGAATATCGACGTTATTGAAGATGCTGCGCGTCCCGCGCTTGAAGGTAAGGCCCTTCAGCTCGACCGCGTAGGCGTTATCGGCACTCATCTAATCTCCTTGGGATGCAGCCTTTCACTCAGACACCACGCTTGCGACATTCGTTTGCGACAGATGCGCAATAATTAGCAACATGGGTTGGGCGGACCGAACTGGCGGCGAACTATATCACTGCTGGTACAGCGTCCCCAAGGCCGGAACCGCGCTCGTTCAGATTCGGGACAGGGAAAAAACGCTGCTGAGGACGAATCTCAAGCAACTGCCGAATAAAGCCTGACGAACTTGCGTGAGGGAATTGATCATTACCGCTATAATCGCCGACTTTTCGTCAGGCTATACGATTTCAGACATGAGCCAATCCAGCGACCTCATTCAATCCGCACAACGCACCATCCGCCTCGAGCTTGAAGCCGTAGAAGGTTTACTGGCCCATATCGACGCGGATTTCGTACGCGCCTGCGAGATGATTCTGGCCAGCAAGGGCCGCGTTGTCGTGGTCGGCATGGGCAAATCCGGCCACGTCGGCAACAAGATCGCTGCCACGCTGGCAAGCACCGGCACCACGGCTTTTTTCGTACACCCGGCCGAAGCCAGCCACGGCGACATGGGCATGATCACCAAGGATGACATCATCCTGGCGCTGTCGAACTCCGGCAGTACCAATGAAATCGTGACACTGTTGCCGCTGATCAAGCGCCTGGGCATCCAGATGATCAGCATTACCGGCAACCCGGACTCGACGCTGGCCAAGGCCGCCGAGGTCAACTTGAATGTTCACGTGGACCACGAAGCCTGCCCGCTGAACCTGGCGCCGACGTCCTCTACGACTGCCGCCCTAGTCATGGGCGATGCATTGGCCGTGGCACTGCTGGAAGCCCGCGGCTTTACCGCTGAAGATTTTGCGTTTTCCCATCCAGGCGGCGCCCTCGGCCGTCGCTTGCTGCTGAAAGTGGAAAACGTCATGCACTCGGGCGATGAATTGCCCCACGTGCAGCGCGGCACCTTGCTGAAGGACGCGCTGATGGAAATGACCCGCAAGGGCCTGGGCATGACCGTCATCCTGGAAGCCGACGGGCGACTGGCCGGCGTGTTCACTGACGGCGACCTGCGCCGCACCCTGGACCGCACCATCGATATCCATACTGCAACGATTGACGCGGTCATGACACCACACGGCAAGACCGCCCGCCCCGAGATGCTTGCAGCCGAAGCGCTGAAGATCATGGAAGACCACAAGATCGGCGCGCTGGTGGTGGTCAATAGCGACGACCGCCCGATTGGCGCCCTGAATATGCACGACTTGCTGCGTGCGGGAGTGATGTAAATGTCCGACGACCTGTTGCAACGCGGCAAAAACATCAAGCTGGCGATTTTCGACGTCGATGGCGTGTTGACCGATGGCCGCCTGTACTTTCTCGAAGATGGCAGTGAATTCAAGACGTTCAACACCCTCGACGGCCAAGGCATCAAGATGTTGATGGCGGCGGGTGTGCAAACGGCGATTATCAGTGGTCGAAAAACACCGGTAGTGGAACGCCGCGCACAAAACCTGGGGATTCCTCACCTGTATCAGGGCCGCGAGGATAAACTGGTGGTTCTGGACGAGCTTCTTGGCCAACTCAACCTAAGCTATGAGCAGGTCGCTTACCTGGGTGACGATCTGCCTGACCTGCCGGTGATTCGCCGGGTAGGCCTGGGCATGGCCGTCGCGAATGCGGCGGCGTTTGTTCGCGAACACGCCCACGGCATTACTACCGCCCGTGGCGGTGAAGGTGCTGCCCGCGAGTTCTGCGAGTTGATTCTGCGTGCCCAGGGCAGCCTTGAAGCGGCCCACGCCGCCTACCTATAGAGCGTTTTATGCTGAGCAAAAAGATTCGCAACTTCCTGCTATTCGCAGTCATCGCCGCGCTGTTCCTGGCGGTGGGCTACTGGAATATCAGCCCGGAGCGCTTCCTCGACAAGCCAGTCGCGGCCGTCGACGATAGTGCTATCGCCTATTACGCCATCAACGCTCACACCATACAGTTCCTGCCCGATGGCAAGGTTCAGTACGAAATGACCGCTGATAAAGTCGAGAACCTCAAGGCCACGGACGTCAGCCTGCTGACCAATCCCGACCTGAACCTCTACCGAGGCACCGAGTTCCCATGGCACGTCACCAGCAAGCGCGGTGAGGTGAACAAGGGCGGCACTCAAGTGGAACTGATCGACTCGGTGCGCGTTGCGCGCACTGACGAAAAGAAGCGCGACACCATCATTACCAGTAGTCGCATGACCGTTTTCCCACAACAGCAATATGCGCAGACCGAGCAAGACGTTAGAATCGACGGCGCTGGCGGTGTATCGACTGGCAAGGGAATGAAAGCGTATTTGAAAGAAAGCAGGATACACCTGCTATCGAACGTAAGAGGACAGTATGAGGCTCGTTAAAACCCTCCCTATTTTGCTCGGTCTGGGCGCAGCACTGGGAAGCGTGAGCGCCTGGGCTCTGCCGAACGATAGCCAGCAACCGATCCACATTCAGGCTGACGATGCGCAGCTGGATGACAAACAAGGTGTCGCCACCTACACCGGCGGCGTGATCATCACCCAGGGCTCGATGAAAATCACCGGCAACACGGTGACGCTCACGCGTACGCCAGCTGGCGACATTGACGTGGTGACATCCGTGGGCAACCTGGCTTACTTCGAACAGAAGCAGGCCGCCGCCGACCCTGCCCCGATCAAGGGCTATGGCAAGACCATCCAATACCACGCCCAGCAGAACCGTATCATCCTGATCGATCAGGCCAGGGTTGTGAGCAGCGATGGCAACACGACAGACGGTGAGAAAATCACCTATGACACCGTGAAGCAGATCGCTCAGGCTGGTCGCGCCACTGGCGCCAAGATCGGCACTCCGAAGCCGCGTATCGACATGGTTATCCAGCCGAAGCAGAAAGACGGTGCGGCTCAGCCTGCGCCTAAACCCGCTGCGAAGAAGGCGAACTAATGGCAACCCTGAAAGCCCAGCACTTGGCCAAGGCCTATAAAAGCCGCCAAGTCGTACGCGACGTGAGCCTGTCGATCGACAGTGGCCAGATCGTCGGTTTGCTTGGCCCGAACGGTGCCGGCAAGACCACCTGCTTCTATATGATCGTCGGGTTGGTTCAGGCGGATCAGGGACGTGTATTGATTGACGACCTGGACGTCAGCCACCAGCCAATGCACGGTCGTGCACGCGCCGGTATCGGCTATCTTCCCCAGGAAGCGTCGATCTTCCGCAAACTGTCGGTTGCCGACAACATCATGGCGATCCTCGAGACCCGCAAGGAACTCGACCGTGACGGCCGTCGCAAAGAGCTGGAAAGCCTGCTGCAGGAGTTCCACATCAACCACATACGCGACAACCTGGGCATGAGCCTGTCGGGTGGTGAGCGTCGTCGTGTGGAAATCGCCCGCGCCCTGGCCACCGCGCCGAAGTTCATCCTGCTCGACGAACCGTTTGCCGGCGTCGACCCGATCTCGGTTGGCGACATCAAGCAGATCATCCATCACCTCAAGGCCAAGGGCATCGGTGTGCTGATCACCGACCACAACGTCCGTGAGACCCTCGATATCTGTGAAACGGCTTATATCGTCAACGATGGCCAGCTGATCGCCGAAGGCGATTCCGCCACCATCCTGGCTAACGAACTGGTCAAGGAAGTGTACCTGGGCCACGAGTTCCGCCTGTAAGCACTGCGGTGTCTGGCCATTCGCCAAGGCGCGCGGGAGTCAATAAAAACCTCCACTTTTTTATTGTTACCGCGCTCTAGGCAAAGCCCCCGATATCAGGCATATAATTTGCTTATGTTTGGCGCTCACGCGCCCTGTCGTGGATGGCGCATTGCGCCGGCGAATAAGGTGTTAAGCCCCTGCCATGAAACCATCGCTAGTCCTGAGAATGGGCCAGCAGCTGACGATGACACCGCAGCTGCAACAGGCCATCCGCCTGCTCCAATTGTCGACCCTGGACCTGCAACAGGAAATCCAGGAGGCCCTGGAGTCCAATCCGATGCTCGAACGCCAGGAAGAAGGCGACGACTTCGATAACGCAGACCCGCTGGCCGATAACATCGAGCAAAAACCCAATCCCGACGTACAGGAACCCTCCTACCAGGAAACCGCCCCCACGGTGGATAACCTTGAGGAAGGCGATTGGAACGAACGCATCCCCAACGAGCTTCCCGTGGACACTGCCTGGGAAGACGTCTACCAGACCAGCGCCAGCAGCCTGCCGAGCAATGATGATGACGAGTGGGATTTCACTACCCGCACGTCCGCCGGCGAGAGCCTGCAGAGCCATTTGCTCTGGCAATTGAACCTGGCACCGATGTCCGACACCGATCGCCTGATCGCCGTCACCCTGATCGACTGCATCAATAACCAGGGCTATCTGGACGAAACCCTCGATGAAATCCTCGAGGCCTTCGACCCGGAACTGGACATCGAGCTGGACGAAATCGAAGCCGTGCTGCACCGCATCCAGCAGTTCGAGCCGGCCGGTATCGGCGCCCGCACTCTCAGCGAGTGCCTGCTGCTGCAACTGCGCCAACTGCCCGCCAAGACCCCTTGGCTCGCTGAGGCCCAGCGCCTGGTTACCGACTACATTGACCTGCTGGGCAGCCGCGACTACAGCCAGCTGATGCGCCGCATGAAGCTCAAGGAAGACGACCTGCGCCAGGTCATCGAGCTGGTACAGAGCCTCAACCCTCGCCCAGGCTCGCAGATTGAGTCCAGCGAAGCTGAATACGTCGTGCCCGATGTGATCGTGCGCAAGGACAACGAGCGTTGGCTGGTGGAGTTGAACCAGGAATCAGTGCCGCGCCTGCGGGTCAACCCGCAATACGCTGGTTTTGTTCGCCGTGCCGACACCAGCGCCGACAACACCTTCATGCGCAACCAGTTGCAGGAAGCACGCTGGTTCATCAAGAGCCTGCAAAGCCGCAACGAAACCCTGATGAAAGTGGCCACCCAGATCGTCGAGCACCAGCGCGGTTTCCTGGAATATGGCGATGAGGCCATGAAGCCGCTGGTACTGCATGACATCGCCGAGGCGGTGGGCATGCACGAATCAACGATTTCGCGGGTGACCACGCAGAAATTCATGCATACCCCGCGGGGTATTTATGAGTTGAAATACTTTTTCTCCAGCCACGTCAGCACTTCCGAAGGCGGCGAATGCTCGTCCACGGCAATCCGCGCGATCATCAAAAAACTGGTTGCCGCGGAAAATCAGAAAAAGCCATTGAGTGACAGTAAGATCGCTGGTTTACTGGAGGCACAAGGCATTCAGGTCGCCCGTCGAACCGTCGCCAAGTACCGCGAGTCTCTCGGGATCGCGCCTTCCAGCGAGCGTAAGCGTTTGATGTGACGGGCGGGCCATAGCGTTCCAGTGGCAGGCACCCCGGCCTGCCGCTTTATGCACTGGCAACGAAGGAGAAGCTGTATGCAAGTCAACATCAGTGGACACCAGCTGGAAGTCACCAAGCCCCTGCGTGAGTACACCGAGAGCAAGCTGAACAAGCTTGCGGGGCATTTTGACAAGATCACCAACGTGCAGGTCATCATGGAGGTCGATAAGCTCAAGCAGAAAATCGAGGCCACCCTGCACGTACCGAATGCGAAGCTCGTCGCCAATGCGGAGCATGAAGATATGTACGCGGCGATTGACTCCCTCTACGACAAGCTGGACCGCCAACTCATAAAGCATAAGGAAAAGAATCTGCACCTGATGCAAGGTACAGGTCGTTAACTCTCCCCCATGATCCAACTTGAAACCATCCTGACCCCCGGCCGTTCCCTAGTGAACGCGCCGGGTGGCAGCAAGAAAAAAGCCCTCGAACACATTGCCAACCTAATCAGCCGCGAAGTGCCTGAGCTGGACGAGCAAGTCGTGTTCAAGGCCCTGATTGACCGTGAAAAACTGGGTTCAACCGGTTTTGGCAACGGCATCGCCATTCCTCACTGCCGCCTGGAAGGCTGCACTGCTCCCGTAAGTGCACTATTGCACCTGCAAGAAAAAATCGATTTCGACGCCATCGACGGCGCGCCGGTCGACCTGCTGTTCGTTCTGCTGGTCCCGCAAGCTGCTACCGATGCGCACCTGGAACTGCTCCGGCAGATCGCCAGCATGCTCGACCGCAAGGAAGTACGCGACAAACTGCGCAGTGCCAGTACCAATGAGGCGCTCTATCAGGTTGTCCTGGATGAACAAAACAGGCCGTAATCATGCGTTTGATCATCGTCAGCGGCCGCTCTGGCTCGGGTAAAAGCACCGCCCTCAACGTTCTTGAGGACAACGGTTTCTATTGCATCGACAACCTGCCCGCAGGCCTGCTGCCGGAACTGGCGGAACGTGCGCTGATCCACACCGAACTCGCGCAACCTCTGGTTGCCGTTTCAATCGACGCCCGCAACCTTCCCAGCCACCTTGAGCGATTCCCGCAATTGCTCGAGGAGGTACGTGCCAAGCATATTCATTGCGACGTGCTGTACCTGGACGCCGACGAGGAAACACTGCTCAAGCGTTTCTCCGAGACCCGACGACGCCACCCTCTCAGCAGCCCTCACCGCTCGCTGGCCGAAGCCATCGAGGACGAGACCACCCTGCTGGGCCCGATCATTGACCTCGCCGACCTCAAGATCAACACCACCGGCCTGAACCTGTATCAGTTGCGCGACGCCATCAAGCTGCGTCTGCTGAACCAGCCCGAGCCCGGTACGGCATTCCTCGTTGAGTCGTTCGGTTTCAAGCGCGGCATGCCCGTGGATGCCGACCTGGTCTTCGATGTGCGCTGCCTGCCCAACCCTTATTGGAAGCCTGAACTGCGTGATCAGTCGGGGCTGGACCAACCCGTGGCCGAATACCTGGCCGCACAACCGGATGTGGAGGAGATGTTCCAGGATATCTCCAGCTACCTGCTCAAATGGTTGCCGCGGTTTGCTGCGAGCAATCGGGCCTATGTCACCATTGCCATTGGCTGTACCGGCGGTCACCATCGCTCCGTCTACCTGACCGAACGCCTCGGCCAGGTGCTGCAACAAACCCTCAAGAATGTCCAGGTTCGCCACCGCGACCTTAGCTGAAAGGAACACCCCCGCGATGCCCGCTCTGGAAATTGAAATCATCAACAAGCTGGGCCTGCACGCTCGCGCTTCAGCCAAATTCGTCGGTGTTGCCGGGCGATTCCCCTGCCAGATCCGCGCAGGGCGCACGCCGGAATCCATGGTTGACGGCAAGAGCATCATGGCAATGATGATGCTGGCCGCTGGCAAGGGCACCAAGATCCACTTGAAGACAGAAGGCGAGCAAGAACAGGAAGCGATGGACGCCTTGGTGGAGCTGATCAATAACTACTTCGACGAGGGTGAATAAACCCCGCCTTTAAGATGAGTGTGAGGCTGCAATAGCCTCACCCTAATGCTGTATCCATCGCCATCATCAAACAAAACCCGATGCACAGCCCAAGGCTGGCAAGCTTTTCGTGGCCGTTACGCCGTGACTCGGGAATGACTTCATGAGTCACCACCAACAGCATCGCCCCAGCGGCTAGCGCCAACCCCAAAGGCAACAGCACTTCGGCCAGGCTTACCAGCCAGGCACAGAGGACGGCAAACACCGGCTCAACCAGACCTGACGCTGCACCTATCAGAAAGGCTTTGACCCGCGACATCCCTGCTCCAGCCAATACCAGCGCAATCACCAAACCTTCCGGCACGTCCTGCAAGGCAATACCCATGGCCAAGCTGTCGGCATCCGGCATCCCGCCACCGGCAGAGACGCCAACGGCCATGCCCTCCGGGATGTTGTGGGCAATGATGGCAAACACAAACAGCCAGATGCGGGGTGGAATCACCGGTTTATCCGGCGTGCCCACCAACATTTCCGGGCTGGCGCCAGAGACCTTGCGGTCAACCAGGTACAGCCCGAATGCCCCCAGCATGATGCCGAAGCTGATCAAACCACTGGCGCCCCACGGCGAGAGCCCCAAGCTTTCAGCGGCAGCAATACCTGGGACGACCAGCGAAAATGCCGTCGCCGCCAGCATCACGCCGGCACCAAAGCCCAGCAACGTGTCGCTGAGCGCCACCGGCATGCGACGAATAACCAGCACCGGGACCGCACCCAGTGCCGTGCCGAGCGCGCAAATCGCCCCGCCCTGCAAGGCGCGCAGGATTCGCGGTTCAAGATCCAGCCAGGCCAGCCCGTGGGCCACCAGCAATGCAGTGCCTGCCAATAGCAGCAGCGAGCCAAACGCATAACGAAACATCCGTCCGCTGCTGATCGCCAGTGTTTCAGTGCCCATAGTCGGCCTTAGATCTTGTTATTGGGTGAATATCAGGCCAGGGCGGCCTGGTAGCGTGCGGCGACTTCCGGCCAATTGATGACGCTGTAGAAGGCGTTGATGTATTCGGGGCGGCGGTTCTGGTAGCGCAGGTAATAGGCGTGCTCCCAGACGTCGAGGCCGAGGATTGGCGTATTGCCGTTCATCAACGGGCTGTCCTGATTGCCACTGCTTTCGACCACCAGGGTCTTCTGCGGCGTGACGCTCAGCCAGGCCCAACCGCTGCCGAAACGGGTCAAGGCGGCTTTGGTGAAAGCGTCTTTGAAGCTGTCGAAACCGCCCAACTGCTCCTCGATCGCTTTGCCCAATGCACCTTCAGGTTTGCCGCCGCCTTTTGGCGACATCACCGCCCAGAACAACGAGTGGTTCGCATGCCCGCCGCCCTGGTTGATGACGGCGGCACGTAGTTTTTCCGGCAGTTGCTGAACGCTGGACACCAGCTTCTCAACTGGCCAGCCCGCGAACTCTGTGCCCTCGACCGCCGCATTCAAGTTGTTGATGTAGGTCTGGTGGTGCTTGGTGTAGTGGATTTCCATGGTTTGCGCATCGATATGCGGCTCCAGCGCATCGTAGGCGTAAGGCAAGGCAGGCAAGGTGTAGGACATATCAATGTGCTCCGTAATAAGGACTGTTGCGGGTCGACGCATCCGATTGCGCCGCAGTGCCACCGAGCAAGCGATGGGTACGCGGGTACTCGCCGTGATCGCTGATGAAATTCAACAGTTCGACGTAAGTCTTGCTGCTCTGGCGCAGTGCCGCCTCGCGCAATTGCGGGCTCAGGCGCGGGTCCTGCATGGTCTGCAACAGGCGTTGATGGATAGCGCAGAGGTATTCCGCGCTTTCCTCAGGCTGGTTCAGGCGCAAGTGCAGGTCCGCCAGGTTGTGATGGGAAATGACGCAAGCCGCCACTGCTTCGTCGGCATCCGCCCAGCGCTCGAATAACACTTGAGCCAGGGCCAGGGCTTGCAGATAGGCCTCGCGAGCGTCGACCAGTTCGCCCTGCATAAAGCAGCGATTGGCCCGTTCGATCGTGCGTTTCCAGTGCTCCATGGTGAGCCTCCAAAGCAGAGTCGGTGATTACACGCCGCCAGCCGTGAGCTTTTCCGGATCCAATAGGATCTCAAGCTGGCTGCGGGGCAGGTCGGTGTGCTCGAGGGCGACGTCAATGACCGGACGGCCCTGCTGATAGGCCTTCTTGGCGATTTCAGCGGCTTTTTGGTAACCAATGATTGGGTTAAGTGCGGTGACCAGGATCGGGTTGCGCGACAGCGCCTCCTTGAGCTTGGCTTCGTTGACCTTGAAGCTGGCGATGGCCTTGTCGGCCAGTAAGCGGCTGGCATTGGCCAGCAGTTCGAGGCTGCCTAGCAGGTTCTGGGCAATGATCGGCAGCATCACATTCAGCTCGAAGTTACCGGATTGGCCGGCGACGGTAATGACCGTGTCATTGCCGATCACCTGGGCCGCGACCATGGCGGTCGCCTCCGGAATCACCGGGTTGACTTTGCCCGGCATGATCGAGGAGCCTGGCTGCAGGCCTTCCAGCTCGATTTCACCCAGACCTGCAAGCGGGCCGGAGTTCATCCAGCGCAGGTCATTGGCGATTTTCATCAGCGAGACCGCGGTGGCTTTCAGCTGGCCGGAGACGGCGACGGCCGTGTCCTGAGAGCCGATCAATGCGAACAGGTTTTTGCCCGGCGTGAACTTCACGCCAGTGAGGCTGCTCAGTTGTTGGCTGAAACGTGCCGCGAATTCAGGGTGCGCGTTGATCCCCGTGCCGACCGCCGTACCGCCCTGGGCCAGGGCCTGCAAGCTCGGCAGCAGGTCTTGCAAGTGGCCGATATTGGCCTTGAGCTGTTGCGCCCAACCATTGAGCACCTGGCTCATGCGCACCGGCATGGCGTCCATCAGGTGAGTGCGGCCGGTCTTGATGTACGGGTGAACCTCCTCGGCCTTGTGTTCGATTACCTGGACCAGATGCAGCAGGGCCGGCAGCGTTTGCTCGTGCAGCACCAATGCGGCGCTGACGTGGATCGTGGTCGGAATGATGTCGTTGCTGCTTTGGCCACAATTGACATGGTCGTTGGGGTTGACCGTCTCGCCCAACAGCCGTGTGGCCAGGGTCGCAATCACTTCGTTGGCGTTCATGTTGGAGCTGGTGCCGGAACCGGTCTGGAAGATATCCACCGGGAAGTGCGGCATGAAATCGCCTTCCAGCAAGCCTTGGGCGGCATCGACGATGGCCTTGCCTTGGCTTTCGCTGATCTGCTTGAGGTCGACATTGACCTTGGCGGCGGCGGCCTTGGCCAGGATCAGCGCGCGAATAAATTGCTTCGGCATGCGTTGGTTGCTGATCGGAAAATTGTTCACCGCGCGCTGGGTTTGCGCGCCATACAAGGCCTCGGCCGGCACCTGCAGTTCGCCCATGCTGTCGCGTTCGATACGGGTGTTACTCATCGGAGGATCCTTGCACCAGGTCAGAAACAGAAATGGAAGGCAGCAATTCGCAAGTTGCCAATTGCCAGGCAAAGGTCTGCCAGCGCTTTAGGCGGCAGGCACAGTGAGAGAGGTTTTCCAGGTCGCGCAGCGGGCGCCACGCTTGGTCGAGACACGTGGATCGCCAATGCCAAGGCAAGGCGATATCACTGGCAGTGTCGATCAACAGGCGGAAGGATGTTTCGGCAATCGTCCATGGATGCGTCGCGGTGCAACACGCCAGGTATCGACCCTCGTTGAGGTAATGTTCGATCAGGCGAGGTTCATTGGGATCGAGGCCGCAGCGAATCTGACGACTCATCCAGCGCCAGCTTTCCAGGTACGGATCCTCATGCAGGACAGAACTCATGATCCACACTCATTCGGTAATGATATTTATTATTAAATGATATTGAGAATCAAAACAAGAGTGGCACATGAATCCACCTGTGACACAGGCATAAAAAAGGCGCGCCATCTGTAGGATGGCGCGCCTTTTTAGTGGAGCGTGGTGGTGTTTTAGCTACCGGCGACAGTCATCCGCTCGATCAGTACCGACCCCGTACGAATGTTGCTGCGCAATTCCAAGTCATTACCCACCGCGACGATTTGCTTGAACATATCGCGCATGTTGCCAGCAATGGTCACTTCCTGAACGGCGAACTGAATCTCACCGTTTTCCACCCAGAAACCCGCCGCGCCACGTGAGTAATCACCAGTCACCATATTCAGGCCACTGCCCATCAATTCGGTGACCAGCAAACCTCTGCCCATACGACGCAACAGCGCAGCCTGGTCCTCGTCGCCATGGGTCACGAACAGGTTGTGCACGCCACCGGCGTTGGCGGTGCTTGGCAGGCCGAGTTTGCGACCGGAGTAAGTACCCAGGACATAGGACACCAACTCGCCCTTCTCGACGAACGGTTTGGCATAGGTCGCCAGGCCATCACCGTCGAACGCCGCACTGCCCATTGCGCGCATCAGGTGCGGACGCTCATCGATGGTCAACCACTCAGGAAACAGCTTCTGGCCGATTGCCCCCTCAAGGAATGAGGACTTGCGGTACAGATTGCCACCCGAGATGGCGCCCAGGAAGCTGCCGAACAGGCCACCTGCGAGTTCGGCCGAAAACAGCACAGGCACTTCACAGGTCGGCACCGGGCGCGCGCCCAGACGGCTCGCCGCACGCTGCGCCGCGCGCTGGCCAATGCTGACCGGGTCCGCCAGCAATTCGCCCTTACGGCTCACGTCGTACCAGTAATCACGCTGCATCTGGCCATCGGCTTCGGCGATCATCACGCAGCTCAGGCTGTGCCGAGTGGAGGCGTAACCACCGATAAAACCATGGCTGTTGCCGTATACACGGCAGCCCTGATGCGTGTTCAACGTGGTGCCGTCAGCATTTTTGATACGGGGGTCGGCATCAAAGGCCGCCGCTTCGCAGGTCAGCGCCAATTCGATCGCCTGTTCAGGCGTGATGTCCCAGGCGTGAAACAGATCGAAATCCTTCAAGTCCTTCGCCATCAACGCTTTGTCGGCGAGACCTGAGCTTTCGTCTTCAGAGGTGTGTTTGGCAATTGCCAATGCCGCGGCGACAGTTTCACGAATCGCCTCCGGCCCGCTGGCCGACGTGCTGGCCGAGCCCTTGCGCTGCCCCGAATACAAGGTGATACCGAAACCCTGGTCACGGTTGAACTCAACGGTTTCCACTTCGCGCTGGCGTACCGACGTCGACAGCCCCTGCTCCAGCGACACCGCCACTTCACAGGCACTGGCCCCCTGGCGCTTGGCCTCGGCAAGGATCTGCTCGACTTGTTCCTGCAGTGCCGGTAACGCTTGCGGACCGACGCTTTGGGCTGCACTCATGGTTTTCTCCACTCAAATTCTGCTTTCGGTTAAGGCCATCGAGCGACCGGGCCGGACAAGCGGCCCCCGACTGGTTATCATGGCGGCGTTTCTTTGCGGACTGCCACCATGGTTGATTCTTACGACGACTCCCTCGATGGGGAGAAAAGCAAAACCCAGGTCAAACGTGAGCTGCATGCTCTGGTTGACCTCGGCGAGCGCCTTACAACGCTCAAGAAAGACTTGATTGCAAAACTGCCACTGACCGACGAAATGCGCCGGGCGCTTGCGGATGCACCCAAGCACACCGCGAATATCGCGCGTAAACGGCACATCATGTTTATCGGCAAGCTGATGCGCGATCAGGACACTGACGCGATTCTGGCGTTGCTTGATCAAACCGATGCCTCCACTCGCCAGTACAACGAACGTTTCCATAACCTGGAACGTTGGCGTGACCGCCTGATCTCGGGCGATGACGCGGTGCTGGAGAAATTCGTGCTGGACTACCCGGATGCTGACCGCCAGCAACTGCGCTCCCTGATCCGTCAGGCTCAGCACGAGCAGGCGCATAACAAGGCGCCGGCCACCAGCCGTAAAATCTTCAAGTACATCCGTGAGCTGGACGAGACTCAACGCGGTCTGCGCTGATCCTCTTCCCCGGGTGGCGACCTCCGCCACCCGAAGCTCCGGCCCTTACGACCCCGTGCCACCCACGGTGATCGCATCAATTTTCAGGGTTGGCTGGCCTACGCCGACTGGCACCGACTGCCCATCCTTCCCGCATGTGCCCACGCCGCTGTCCAGCGACAGGTCGTTACCGACCATCGACACCTTGCTCATGGCTTCCGGCCCGTTACCAATCAACGTCGCCCCCTTGACCGGCGCGGTAATCTTGCCGTCTTCGATCAGGTACGCCTCGCTGGTGGAGAACACAAACTTGCCGCTGGTGATATCCACCTGGCCGCCGCCGAGGTTGGCGCAGTAGATCCCGCGTTTTACCGAGGCTATGATTTCTGCCGGGTCGCTTTCGCCGCCGAGCATGTAGGTGTTGGTCATGCGTGGCATCGGCAGGTGCGCGTAGGACTCGCGACGGCCGTTACCGGTGCGCGCCACGCCCATCAGGCGAGCATTGAGCTTGTCTTGCATGTAGCCCTTGAGCACGCCGTTTTCAATCAGCGTGGTGCACTCGGTGGGCGTGCCTTCGTCGTCGACGCTCAGCGAGCCACGGCGACCGGCCAGGGTGCCGTCATCGACAATGGTGCACAGCTTGGACGCGACCATTTCGCCCATGCGCCCGCTGTAGGCGGAACTGCCCTTGCGGTTGAAGTCGCCTTCAAGGCCATGGCCCACCGCTTCGTGGAGTAGAACCCCGGACCAACCCGAACCCAATACCACCGGCAACGTACCCGCCGGCGCCGGAATGGCCTCCAGGTTGACCAGCGCCTGGCGCAGCGCTTCACGGGCGTAACCCATGGCGCGGTCTTCAGCGAGGAAATAACGGTAGTCGGTACGCCCGCCGCCGCCATGGCCACCGCGCTCGCGGCGACCGTTCTGTTCGACGATCACACTGACGTTAAACCGTACCAGCGGCCGCACATCCGCCGCCAGGCCACCGTCAGTGGACGCCACCAGAATGCGTTCCCAAACGCCGGCCATGCTCACCGTGACTTGCTGGATGCGCGGGTCGAGCGCGCGGGTAGCGGCGTCGATACGCTTGAGCAAATCAACTTTTTCCGCGCGGCTGATCACTTCAAGGGGATTGTCCGGGGCATACAACTGCGCCACGTCCTGAGTGCTGAACGCCTGCACCGTACCGTTCTGGCCGGCGCGGGAAATCGAGCGCGCCGCACGCGCCGCCAGGCCCAGGGCTTCAGGGGTGATTGCGTTGCTGTAGGCAAAACCGGTCTTTTCACCGGATTGCGCGCGCACGCCCACACCTTGGTCAAGGTTGAAGCTGCCTTCCTTGACGATGCCGTCTTCCAGAGCCCAGGACTCGGAAATCTGCCCCTGGAAATACAGGTCGGCTGCGTCGATGCCTGGCCCGGCCAGATCGCCGAGCACGGTTTGCAAACTTTCGATGGTCACGCCACCGGGTGCCAGGAGGTGTTCACTGACTGAGGACAACAACTCGCTCATAGGTTTGGCCTTAAATTCATCGTTCCGAGGCAGGCCGCTGCGCGCCCTGCGAGAAAAAGCGCCGATGGTTGACCACCGGCATGCGCGCCCGTATCGACGCCTGTTCACTGCTGTCGCGTTCGGCCAGTAACACCGCTTCGCCTTGATCCTGTTGTGTCAGCACACGCCCCCAAGGGTCGACAATCGCCGCGTGGCCGTAGGTTTCACGCGGGCCTGGATGTACGCCGCCTTGAGCGGCCGCCAGCAGATAGCACTGGGTTTCGATGGCACGCGCACGAATCAGTACATCCCAATGCGCAGCACCGGTTACGGCTGTAAAGGCCGAGGGCGCGGTAATCAATTCAGCCCCCGCCGCGCGCAACTCGCTGTACAGCTCGGGGAAGCGCAAGTCGTAGCACACCGTCAGGCCCAAACGCCCCACCGGCGTGTCCGCCACCACCACATTGCCACCGAAAGCATAGTCGTCGGATTCGCGATAACGACCTCGAGCATCCGCCACGTCGACATCGAACAGGTGCAGCTTGTCGTAACGGGCAACGATTTCGCCCTGATCGTCGATCAGCAGCGAGCAAGCGTTGGACTTGGCGGTGGGTTGGTCCTTGGGCGGCAACGGCAATGTGCCGGCCACTATCCATAAGGTGAGGTCGCGGGCCGTCTGTTTCAACCATGGCAGGATCGGGCCTTCGCCTAATGCTTCGGCGCGACCGATATCGGCTACGTCACGGCGGCCCATGGCGGCGAAGTTTTCCGGCAGCACTGCCAGCTTCGCACCGCCTGCCGCCGCTTGTTCCAGCAAGCGCCGGGCCTGGGCCAGGTTGGCCAGAACATCGCTCTGGCTGACCATTTGAATTACCGCAAGGGACATAGGCCGACACTCCGTAAAGGGCATGCGGCCATGCTACTCCACAGGCTCTCAGTTTGGTTTTTCAAATGGCTTGTCGAAGGTGATTTTTGGATCCTTCCAAGGGCCTTGCACCTTGTATTGCACGCTGGCGAAACGCGACACGCGGTCACCGATCAACTTGTCGATCAGGAACAGCGCGCCACCAATGGCCGGCGCCCCCACGATCAACGCGGCAATCGGCAGGTTATTGGTCACCGGCAATGTAACCAGCAGCTTGGCATCGACCCGGTCAGCGACCAGGTCCAACGTGCCATTTAGCTCAAGGTTAGTGGATGGCCCAGTCATGGTGATGGGCTCACGGGTCACGAACACGCCATTGCTGGCGGCCAACAAACCTTTGACCCGGTCATAACTCAAGCCTTTGCCCAACAAGTCCGAGAAGTCCAGTCGCAAACGGCGCCCAATAGAGTTGAAGTTCAGCAAACCAAACACCCGCAGGGCTTGGGCACCACCTTCAACCTCAACGAACTGGCCTTTGCGGAACGCCGCATCCAGGCTGCCGGAGAAACGCTTGGGCCCAACCCAGGCCGGCGAACCCGGCCAGCGACCGTCCACGTCGAGGTGGAAGTCCTCGCTGGTCACCGTTGGCGCAAAGCCCCAGCCCTTGAGTACATCGGCGATGTTCTTGCCATCCAGGCGGCCTTTGTACCAACTGCTGCTGGCGCCCGGCGCACCTTCCCAGCCACCGGCACCCTTGAGTTGCATGCCTTTGAGGCCCAGGTCCAGGTTGTTGAAGGCCAGCCCTTTGGCGGTTGGCCGGATCTTCAGCGACCAGGCCCCCACCAGGTCCGGCCCCTGGAACAACTGATTGATGGCTATATCCAGGGCAGGGATGTCTTTTGGATCAATATCAGCCAACGGGTCCGGCGCATTCTCATCCGCCTGCACCGTCGGGTCCACCGCCGGCAATTTCACGTACTGCAAGTTGATCGCAATAGGTGCACCCTTGGCATCCGGCAGGTTCACAGCGCCTTTGGCCTGCTGGCTGTCGAACTGCAAACCCCAGGCAGCCGGCTTACGATCCAATTGCAGATTGACCTGATCAAACTGCGTACCAAAACCGGTCAGTTTGCCTACCTTGAAATCTGCGCTACTGAGCAGTTGCTTGGCACTGCCGCCTGGATCATTGCCGGCGTAGCGGTTTACCAGTTTTTTCCAAGGGTCGATGTCCAGCTCAGACAACACACCGCGAATGCGCAGGCCTTTGGCAGCCGGGAGCACGGCACTCCCATCACCCAGGAACAACTCCCCGCGGCCATCATTGAATTTGTCGGGTGGCGAGGCAAAGGTAAAGCTCGCCAGCTCGCCGTAGTCGAACCAGTAGCGACGCTCGGGGCCCTGCAAAGTCATGCGGAACACGCTGTCGCGACCCTGGCTGGCGGGCATGCCAAACGGTGCTGGCAAATCGACCGCTACGCCCTTCATGGTGGAGCTGACCATCAGCTGGCTATCGGCGCCATCCAGGGTCAGTTGCAGTTGATAGGGAATATCGCCGGACACCGGCATTGGCTGGCTGATTTTTAACCAGTCCGTCAGGCGTTTAACCGTGACTTGGCCTTTGGCGGTAACGCGCGTACTGATATTGCCCGGCTTGCCATCAGCGAAGATTTGCGCAGTGATCGGTCGGTCAAACGCCTGCGCCGAGATGTTCTGACCACTCAAGCCCTTGGCACTGTCGAAGCGGAAATTACCTTTGAGCTGAGTCAGGTCCAGGGTCGGCTCGGCCAATTGCAGGCGGGACTTGTCGGTCTGGAAATCCACCACAATCTTCGGCTCAGTGCCCTTGGCCAATGGAATGTCCAGGTCCAGCGAGCCTTGCAGGTCACCCTCGCCTTTCCACCCGGCAAAGGTCGAGCCGGTGCCTATCGGCGCATCCTGGAGGATTTTCAAGCCATCGCCCAAACCGCCGGCAAACCCACCGGTGATCAGCAGGTGACTGTCCTTTCCGGCCGGCGCGTGAGGAATGTTGACGTAGACGTCCTTGACCTTGGTGTCGAGCAACTGGCCCTTGCTCGCCAGGATGCGTACGCCACTCTCCTCAACGAACACTTCGCCATTGACCTTGCTCACATGGGGCCAGCCCGGCTGGAATGCCAGTTCGGCGTCATGCACCTTGAAGAACAGGCTGATATTGCGTGCAGCCGGCAATGCATCGTGGTTCAGCGAGCCTTGGTACTGGAAGAAACCCTGGTCAACCGCACCCTTGAGAATCGCCGTGCGCAGCCATTCATCCAGTGACGGGCTCAACACCGCTGGCAGGTACTTGGGCGTGAAACGGCCATCGCCATCGACCATGCCGACCCGCAGGTCCATGTAGTCTTCCTGGCTGTGGTCAAAATGCAGACGAATCAGGAAGTCCGCAGCAACCTTGCCCTCCTCGCCCAGCACCTTGATGTACGGAGCGATCAGGGTGAAGCTTTCCTTATCCAGCTTCCACGTCAGGCGCGCGTTGGCCTGGATGTACTGCCAGGGTTTGGCGAAGATCGGGAACAGGTGCAAGGAAAAGTCCTTGCTGTCCATGCGCAGTTCGCCGTGGCCCAGGTCGCCGCTGATGCTGCCGGACACGTTCCGCGCGGCTGGCGCCCCAAGGTAAGCATCGAAGCCGATGCGCTCCAGGTTTGCGGCAAAGCTGACCTTCTGGTCGCTGGTGTCCTGGGGGCGGAAATCCACCAACACATTGCGCAGCAAGCCGGTGGCTTTGAGGTGTTCTATGGTTTTGGCAAAGCCTTCAGGCAAGGGTGCCAAGGCATTCAGCAGCGGCGTGATGGGCGTCAGGTTGAGGCGATCAGCCTGCAGCTTCCAGACTTCCAGGTCCTTGTCGGTAGCCAGGCTCTGCTGCAATTGCAGGCGTGACTCCCAGCGCGCCTCACCGATGTTCATCGCCAGCGAATCAAACAGCACCTTGAGGCCGGTATCGCTGCGTTGCAGGTAAGCTGTCAGGGCAAGGTTTTCAATATGCACCGGCTTGCGCTCGGCGTAGCTGCCCTTCACCTGAGGTGAATTGAGGCGCACCGCTGCGCTTTGCACAGCGCCCTTTGCCCAGGTCAGCCAGAACTCGCCACCCGCTTTGAATTGGGTGAGTTTCCACTGCTGGGTCAGCTTGGCCGGAATCCATTTTGCCCAATCGCTTTGGGGCAGGCTCAGGTAGGCTTCGACTTGGCCGTCTTTCCATTGGCTGGCGCGAATTCGGCTGCGCAGGCTCAGGGCAAGAGGCTGGCCATCAGGCAAGGTCAGGCGGGCATCGAGGCGTTGGCGGGTGGCGCCGGTGTGCAGGCTCAGGCCCACGTAAGTCAGGGTCAGCGGCGACTGGTCGAAGGGTTGCAAGGTGACTTGGCTATCGAGCAACGACACACGCTTGACCATTTGCATACGTGTGAGCAATTGCTCCGGGTCGAGCGGCTGGTCATCCTGCACCGGCAAGCCTTGCAGCGCCCAACGGCCATCCTTGTCTTCCTTGACGCTCAATTGCAGGCCACTGACTTCCAGGTGGGCAATGCGCACTTCGCGCGCCATCAAGCTGGCCCACAGATCCGGCACCACTTCAACCTGGTCAAGGCGCAAGGCACTGCTGCCCTCGCCGACCATCACGTCGTGGGCCAGCAGCACCGGCGCGAAGCCGCTCCAGCGCCCTTCCAGGCTGCCGATGTGCACGGGCATATCCACCGCGGCCTGGGCCTTGGCTTCGATTTCGGCGCGGTATTCAGCCACCAGCGGGGTCAATTCACGACCCAGGCTCACGTACACCGCTGCCAACACCAGCAGCAAGGCGCACAAGCCCAGGCCCCAACGGGTCAAAGCGGCAAAAAAGCGTTTCAGACGCTCCATGTCAGGCGACCCTCAAGGCAGTTAGCGGACGGCAGATCAAGGTCTGCCGGTCTCGAAGAAAGAAAGCGATTGGGGATCAGAGCAGCACCACGTCGTATTGTTCCTGGGAATACATGGTTTCGACCTGGAAGCGAATCGTGCGCCCGATAAAAACCTCCAGTTCTGCGACGTTACCGGACTCCTCATCCAGCAACCGATCAACCACTTTCTGGTTGGCGAGCACTCTATAACCTTCGGCTTGATAGGCGCGTGCCTCCCGTAAGATTTCGCGGAAAATCTCGTAGCAAACCGTTTCCGGGGTCTTTAACTTGCCGCGTCCCTGGCAACTGCTGCAAGGCTCGCAGAGCACTTGCTCGAGGCTTTCGCGGGTACGCTTGCGGGTCATCTGCACCAGGCCAAGCTCGGTGATGCCGATGATATTGGTCTTGGCGTGATCGCGTTCCAGTTGCTTCTCGAGCGTGCGCAGCACCTGGCGCTGATGTTCTTCGTCTTCCATGTCGATGAAGTCAATGATGATGATGCCGCCCATGTTGCGCAGGCGCATCTGACGGGCAATGGCGGTGGCCGCCTCGAGATTGGTCTTGAAGATAGTCTCTTCGAGGTTGCGGTGGCCAACGAACGCGCCGGTGTTGACGTCAATGGTGGTCATGGCTTCCGCCGGGTCGACCACCAGATAGCCGCCGGACTTGAGCGGCACCTTGCGCTCCAGAGCTTTCTGGATCTCGTCTTCAACGCCATACAAGTCGAAAATCGGCCGTTCGCCAGGGTAGTGCTCCAGGCGATCGGCAATTTCCGGCATCAATTCGGCGACAAATTGCGTGGTGCGCTGGAAAGTTTCCCGCGAATCGATGCGAATTTTCTCAATCTTCGGGCTGACCAGATCGCGCAGGGTGCGCAGGGCCAGGCCGAGGTCTTCATAGATTACGCTTGGTGCGCCGATGGTTTTGATCTGCGCGCCGATCTGGTCCCACAAACGCCGCAGGTAGCGGATATCCATGAGGATTTCATCGGCACCGGCGCCTTCTGCGGCGGTGCGCAGGATAAAGCCACCCGCTTCCTTGATGCCTTCGGCAGCCACGCAGTCGCTGACCACCTTTTTCAGGCGCTCACGCTCGGCTTCATCTTCGATCTTCAAGGAAATGCCGACGTGGGCGGTGCGCGGCATGTACACCAGGTAACGCGAAGGAATCGACAGCTGAGTCGTCAGCCGCGCGCCCTTTGAGCCGATAGGGTCCTTGGTGACTTGCACCACCAGGCTCTGCCCTTCATGCACCAGCGCACTGATGCTTTCGACCGCCGGGCCTTCGCGCAAGGAGATTTCCGAGGCATGGATAAACGCCGCGCGGTCCAGGCCGATATCGACGAAAGCAGCCTGCATCCCCGGCAACACGCGTACCACTTTGCCTTTATAGATATTGCCGACAATGCCGCGCTTCTGGGTGCGCTCGACGTGCACTTCTTGCAGAACACCGTTCTCTACCACCGCCACGCGCGATTCCATCGGCGTGATATTGATCAGAATCTCTTCACTCATGGCTGGGTCTCGTTCAGGCGTTTTCACAATAGTGACCGATCGCTTAAGGCTTGGCGCGCAAGTAAGGCGTTCAGCGCGCGGTAAGGTTTTGCCAACAGGGTATGCCGAATTGGCCAAGCAGTTGCGCGGTTTCGCACACCGGCAGGCCTACCACGGCGGAATAACTGCCATTGAGCCCGGCGACAAACACCGAACCAAGCCCCTGGATAGCATAGCCGCCTGCCTTGTCCTGAGGTTCGCCACTGTGCCAGTAGGTTGTCGCCTCCTCGACAGAAATACCGCGAAACCGTACACGACTGCTTACACAGCGTGTTTCGCAGCGCGAACCGTCGGTGACGGCAATGGCGGTCAGCACCTCGTGCTCACGCCCGGCCAAGGCCATCAACATCGCCAGGGCGTCGGCCTGATCCACCGGCTTGCCGAGGATCTGCCCATCTACGATCACGGCCGTGTCAGCGCCCAGCACGCAGGTGTCCGCGGTGCGTTCAAGCGCAGCAAAACCCGCCGTAGCCTTGCCGCGCGCAAGGCGCTCGACGTAGGCCACAGCAGGTTCGTTTGTAAGAGGAGTTTCATCAATAGCGGCGCTGACCACGGTGAAGGGCACACCGATCTGGGTCAGCAGTTCACGCCGCCTTGGGGAGCCCGAGGCCAGATAAAGCGAATTCATTCCAGACTCTCCCTGTAGGGTTCGATAACCAGGCAGAGCCTCGCAATCCATTCAATTGATTTTGTAGCGACGACGTAATCCACGCAGACCGAAACTGACCCATGGCCACAGCAACGCACTGACCAGCGCCGGCAGCACCAACGCCAGGGTCGGCTGGCGGTTACCGGTCAAGGCGCTGAGCCACAGTTGCACCAACTGCGCCAGGCCGAAGATCACCAGGATCACCAGGCACTGCTGCCACATCGGGAACATGCGCAAGCGTTGTTGCAACGACAGCACCAGGAAGGTGATCAGGGTGAGGATCAACGCGTTCTGGCCCAGCAAGGTGCCATAGAGCACATCTTCCGCCAAGCCCAGGCACATCGCGGTGACCATCCCGACTTTATGCGGCAAGGTCAGCGACCAGAAAGCCAGCAGCAAGGCCAGCCATAAAGGACGCAGGATTTCCATGAATTGCGGCAGCGGCGAAACGCTGAGCAGCAAACCGATTGCGAACGTCAGCCAGACGATCCAGCCATTGCGCGAATGAGTACCGGCCATTATTCCTCCCTCTGCCGCGTGGTTGCCGGGGCGGTAGCCGCTGGCCGGGTTGCCGGTGTGGCAGCAGGCGGTTTAGCCGCTGGCGCGGTGGCAGCGGGTGTAGACGCCGGTGGTTTGGCCGCACGCGTGCTGTGAGCTGCTGGCTTGGCAGGCGTCGCGACGGGTGCGGCCGGGGTTGCCGACGGTGCGGGCGGCCCGACAAACGCCGGTTTCGGCACCGTAGCGGGGATGGTGGGTACGGCGCCGTTCTGCTTGTCTTCCGCTTCCTGCGCCTGGGCGGCGTCATTGGCCCGCTCTTCGGGGGTGCGGTTGTCACTGAACACCAGCAGCAGGTAGCGGCTACGGTTCAAGGCAGCCGTCGGCACGGCACGCACGATGGCGAACGGCTGACCGGAATCGTGGATCACTTCCTTCACCGTCGCCACCGGGTAACCCGCCGGGAAGCGCTGGCCCAGGCCGGAACTGACCAACAGGTCGCCTTCCTTGATGTCGGCAGTATCGGCAACATGGCGCAACTCAAGGCGCTCCGGGTTACCGGTACCGCTGGCAATCGCGCGCAAGCCGTTGCGATTCACCTGCACCGGGATGCTGTGGGTGGTGTCCGTCAGCAGCAATACCCGCGAGGTGTAGGGCATCAACTCGACCACCTGGCCCATCAGGCCACGGGCATCGAGCACCGGCTGGCCAAGGACCACACCGTCGCGCTCACCCTTGTTGATGATGATGCGATGGGTAAACGGATTTGGGTCCATGCCGATCAACTCGGCCACTTCGACCTTCTCGTTGACCAGTGCGGAAGAATTGAGCAACTCGCGCAGCCGAACGTTCTGCTCGGTGAGGGCCGCCAGCTTTTGCATGCGCCCCTGCAGCAGCAGGTTTTCAGTCTTGAGTTTTTCGTTCTCGGCGACCAGCTCAGTGCGGCTGCCGAATTGGCTGGCCACGCCCTGGTAGAGACGTTGCGGCAGGTCGGTGATCCAGTAAGTCTGCATCAACACCAGCGACATCTGGCTACGCACGGGCTTGAGCAGTGCAAAGCGGGCATCGACCACCATCAGCGCGACCGAAAGCACGACCAGCACCAATAAGCGCACGCCCAATGAGGGGCCTTTGGCGAAAAGCGGTTTAATAAGCCGCTCCTCCCAGGCAAATGTTCTCTTTATTCATACGGCATCAAACCGGCCTGGATGCAGATTGAAGAAGATAAACGCCAACAGGCAGCACTGCAAAGTGCTGCCTGCGGACGAAGCATGAACCATCCAGGCAATCTTATTCGCTGGAGAGCAGGTCCATGGTGTGTTTATCCATCATTTCCAGTGCACGGCCACCGCCACGGGCGACGCAGGTCAGCGGGTCTTCGGCGACGATTACCGGCAGGCCGGTTTCCTGGGCCAGCAGTTTGTCGAGGTCACGCAGCAAGGCACCACCACCGGTCAGCACCAGGCCACGCTCGGCGATATCGGAAGCCAGTTCCGGAGGCGATTGCTCCAGGGCGCTTTTCACGGCCTGAACGATGGTGGCCAGGGACTCTTGCAGAGCTTCCAGCACTTCATTGGAGTTCAGGGTGAAGGCACGTGGAACGCCTTCGGCCAGGTTGCGACCGCGAACATCAACTTCGCGCACTTCGCCGCCTGGGTAGGCGGTGCCGATTTCCTGCTTGATACGCTCGGCGGTTGATTCGCCGATCAGGCTGCCGTAGTTACGGCGCACATAGGTGATGATCGCTTCGTCGAAGCGGTCGCCGCCTACGCGTACGGATTCGGCATACACCACACCGTTCAGGGAAATCAGGGCGATTTCGGTAGTACCACCACCGATATCCACCACCATCGAACCGCGTGCTTCTTCAACCGGCAGGCCGGCACCGATCGCAGCAGCCATTGGCTCTTCGATCAGGAACACTTCACGTGCGCCGGCGCCAAGGGCCGATTCACGGATGGCACGACGCTCAACCTGGGTGGACTTGCACGGAACGCAGATCAGCACACGAGGGCTGGGCTGCAGGAAACTGTTTTCGTGAACCTTGTTGATGAAATACTGCAGCATCTTCTCGCAGACACTGAAGTCGGCGATCACGCCGTCTTTCATCGGACGAATGGCAGCAATATTGCCTGGTGTTCGGCCGAGCATGCGCTTGGCCTCGGTGCCAACGGCAACGACACTTTTCTGATTACCATGGGTCCGAATGGCCACAACCGATGGCTCATTCAGAACGATTCCGCGCTCGCGCACGTAAATAAGGGTGTTGGCAGTGCCCAGGTCAATGGAAAGATCGCTGGAAAACATGCCACGCAGTTTCTTGAACATGGGGAAAGGACCCTAGGCAACGCGTGGGTAAAAAAGTGCGGCAAACTCTAACAACGACAGGGATTTTGGGCAAGGCGCCAATGTGCTAAATTGGCCGACTTTCTGTGCACCAACCCCCACAATCGCGGCCATATGACCGTAGAAATGCGGTAGTGTTCCGACAATCTAACACACGGACGCCCTCCGTTCTGTTTTCCACTGGAGAATCCCATGGCGCTTGAACGCTCCGACGTGGAAAAAATCGCTCATCTGGCCTCGCTTGGCTTGAATGAAGCCGATCTTCCACAGACCACCGCAGCCCTGAACAGCATTCTCGGGCTGGTTGACCAAATGCAGGCCGTCAATACCGACGGCATCGAGCCCCTGGCTCACCCGCTGGAAGCCAGCCAGCGCCTGCGCGCAGACGTTGTGACCGAGCGAAATAATCGCGAAGCCTACCAGTCCATCGCGCCAGCGGTCGAAAACGGCCTGTACCTGGTTCCGAAAGTCATCGACTAAAGGGAAAGAGCCTTTCATGCATCACATGACTCTGGCCGAGATCGCCCGCGGTCTCGCCGACAAAAAGTTTTCTTCCGAAGAGCTGACCAAGACCCTGCTTGCGCGCATTGCCGAGCACGATCCCAAGGTCAACAGCTTCATCAGCCTCACCGAAGAGCTGGCCCTGAGCCAGGCCAAGGCCGCCGACGTTCGTCGCGCCAACGGTGAGAATGGCGCACTGCTGGGCGCACCAATCGCCCACAAAGACTTGTTCTGCACCCAGGGCATTCGCACCAGTTGCGGCTCGAAGATGCTCGACAATTTTAAAGCACCCTACGACGCCACCGTGGTGTCCAAGCTGGCTGCCGCCGGGGCCGTGACCCTGGGCAAGACCAACATGGACGAGTTCGCCATGGGTTCGGCCAACGAATCCAGCTACTACGGCGCGGTAAAAAACCCGTGGAACCTGGAACACGTGCCCGGCGGTTCGTCCGGCGGTTCGGCTGCCGCCGTTGCCGCGCGCTTCCTGCCGGCCGCTACAGCCACTGACACCGGTGGCTCGATCCGCCAGCCAGCGGCCTTCACCAACCTCACCGGCTTGAAGCCGACCTACGGTCGCGTTTCCCGTTGGGGCATGATCGCCTACGCGTCCAGCCTGGATCAGGGCGGCCCTCTGGCGCGCACTGCTGAAGACTGCGCGATTTTGTTACAAGGTATGGCCGGGTTCGACACACAGGACTCCACCAGCATCGATGAGCCAGTGCCGGACTACAGCGCCAGCCTGAATACCTCGATCAAAGGCCTGCGCATCGGCGTGCCGAAAGAGTATTTCAGCGCCGGCCTCGACCCGCGTATCGCCGAACTGGTGCACAACAGCGTCAAGGAGCTGGAAAAGCTCGGCGCCGTGATCAAGGAAATCAGCCTGCCGAACAACCAGCACGCGATTCCTGCGTACTACGTGATCGCGCCGGCAGAAGCCTCTTCCAACCTGTCGCGCTTTGACGGCGTGCGCTTCGGCTATCGCTGTGAAAACCCGAAAGACCTCACCGACCTGTACAAACGCTCCCGTGGCGAAGGCTTCGGTGCCGAAGTACAACGCCGGATCATGGTCGGTGCCTACGCCCTGTCGGCCGGCTACTACGACGCCTACTACCTCAAGGCGCAAAAAATCCGTCGTCTGGTGAAGAACGACTTCATGGCCGCCTTCGAAGAAGTCGACGTGATCCTCGGCCCAACCACGCCAAACCCGGCCTGGAAGATCGGCGCCAAGACCGGCGACCCGATCGCCGAGTACCTGGAAGACCTGTACACCATCACCGCCAACCTCGCGGGCTTGCCGGGCTTGTCCATGCCCGCCGGTTTCGTCGATGGCCTGCCGGTCGGCGTGCAATTGCTCGCCCCGTATTTCCAGGAAGGCCGCCTGCTCAATGTGGCGCACCAGTACCAGTTGAACACCGACTGGCACACCCGCACCCCTACCGGCTTCTGAGGAGAACACTATGCAATGGGAAGTTGTGATCGGGCTGGAGATTCATAC
The DNA here is from genome assembly GCF_013385735.1 of Pseudomonas sp. D2002. Lineage (NCBI taxonomy): Bacteria > Pseudomonadati > Pseudomonadota > Gammaproteobacteria > Pseudomonadales > Pseudomonadaceae > Pseudomonas > Pseudomonas sp. D2002. Next base: position 994,985 of record NZ_JACAPL010000003.1, read on the forward strand.
CCAGCTCGCCACCCAATCGAAGATTTTCTCCGGTAGCGCCACCACCTTCGGCTCCGAGCCGAATACCCAGGCCAGCCTGGTAGACCTGGGCATGCCCGGCGTCTTGCCGGTGCTGAACCAGGAAGCGGTGCGCATGGCGGTGATGTTCGGCCTGGCGATTGACGCCGAGATCGGCCAGCACAACGTGTTCGCGCGCAAGAACTACTTCTACCCGGACCTGCCCAAGGGCTACCAGATCAGCCAGATGGAGTTGCCGATCGTCGGCAAGGGCTACCTGGACATCCCGCTGGAAGACGGCACCATCAAACGTGTCGGCGTGACCCGCGCGCACCTGGAAGAAGACGCCGGCAAGAGCCTGCACGAAGAATTCCCGGGCGCTACCGGCATCGACTTGAACCGTGCCGGCACGCCGTTGCTGGAAATCGTATCCGAGCCGGACATGCGCAGCGCCAAGGAGGCCGTGGCCTACGTCAAGACCATCCACGCGCTGGTGCGTTACCTGGGCATCTGCGATGGCAACATGGCCGAAGGCTCGCTGCGCTGCGACTGCAACGTGTCGATCCGTCCAAAAGGCCAGGTCGAGTTCGGCACCCGCTGCGAGATCAAGAACGTCAACTCGTTCCGCTTTATCGAAAAGGCGATCAACAGCGAAGTGCGTCGCCAGATCGAGCTGATCGAAGACGGCGGCAAGGTGATCCAGCAAACGCGCCTGTACGACCCGAACAAAGACGAAACCCGCGCCATGCGCAGCAAAGAGGAAGCCAACGACTACCGTTACTTCCCCGACCCGGACCTGTTGCCGGTGGTCCTTGAAGATTCGTTCCTCAATGACATCCGCGCCACCCTGCCGGAATTGCCGCAGCAGAAACGCGAGCGCTTCCAGGCGCAGTTCGGCCTGTCGGTCTACGATGCCAGCGTGCTGGCTTCCAGCCGTGAGCAAGCCAACTACTTCGAAAAAGTCGTGAGCATTGCCGGCGACGCCAAGTTGGCAGCCAACTGGGTGATGGTTGAGCTGGGCAGCCTGTTGAACAAACAGGGCCTGGAAATCGACGAAGCCCCTGTCACCGCCGAGCAACTGGGCGGCATGCTGCTGCGCATCAAGGACAACACCATCTCCGGCAAAATCGCCAAGACCGTGTTTGAAGCCATGGCCAGCGGTGAAGGCAATGCCGACGACATCATCGAGAAGCGCGGCCTCAAGCAAGTCACCGACAGCGGCGCGATTTCGGCCGTACTCGATGAAATGCTGGCGGCCAACGCCGAACAGGTCGAGCAATACCGCGCCGCCGACGAAGCCAAGCGCGGCAAGATGTTCGGCTTCTTTGTCGGCCAGGCAATGAAAGCGTCCAAAGGCAAGGCCAACCCGCAACAAGTGAACGAACTGCTGAAGAGCAAGCTCGAAGGCTGATTCGCAACACTGATCGTTCCCACGCTCTGCGTGGGAACGCCTCACAGGACGCTCCGCGTCCGCTTTTGTGACGCGGAGCGTCACGGGCTGAATTCCCACGCGGAGCGTGGGAACGATCACCGGGGACACCTTGAATGAAGCGTCTACTCGGCCTGCTGGCCCTGTTCTCTCTGTTGGCCGGTTGCGCCAGCGGCCTCATCGACCCCAACGGCTACGACGAAACCGGCACCGCCTCGTATTACGGCGCCAAGCACCATGGCAACAAAACCGCCAGCGGTGAACCCTTCAACCAGAATGCCCTGACCGCCGCCCATCGGCGCCTGCCCTTCGGCACACAGGTCAAGGTAACCAACCTCGACAACAACAAATCCGTGGTACTGCGCATCAATGATCGCGGCCCACATACCCGTGGGCGCCTGATCGACGTTTCACGCAGGGCCGCCGAACAACTCGGTATGCTGGGCAGCGGCACTGCGCGGGTTCGCGTGCAAGCCATGAGCAACTAATCAAGGGAGCCTTGGCCATTTCCGCATTAACCGCCCTCTCATCCTGGAGCCTGATCGAACTGGTCAGCGGCCTGGTGCTGCTGATCGTCGGCGCCGAAATCCTGGTGCGCGCCGCCGTGCGCCTGGCGGCCAGCCTCAAGGTGCGGCCACTGATCATCGGCCTGAGCATCGTCGCCTTCGGCAGCAGCGCGCCGCAGATGACCGTGAGCCTGCAGGCCACCCTGGCCGGTAATACCGATATCGCAGTGGGCAGCGTGATCGGCAGCAGTATCTTCAACACGCTGGTCACTCTGGGCCTCGCCGCGCTGATCATCCCATTGCGCGTGTCCCGGCAGTTGGTGCGCCTGGATATCCCGGTGATGATTTGTGCCGGCCTGCTGGTGTTTACCCTGGCCGCCAACGAAGAACTGACCCCGCTCGATGGCCTGTTCCTGCTGATTGCACTGGCGGCCTACCTGGGTGTTTTGCACTATCAGACCCGCCACTCCCGCCGCCCGCGCACACTGGACACCGTGGCCAGGGCGCCCTGGCTGAGCAGCGCATCGCTGATGCTGAGCGGGCTGTTGATCCTGGTGCTGGCCGGGCATTTGCTGCTGGGCGCGGCAGTGGACGTGGCGAGCGACTTGGGCTTGTCCGAGCGCATCATCGGCCTCACGCTGATTGGTGTCGGCACCTCGCTGCCGTGCCTGGCCACGTCACTGATTGCCGCGCTGCGCGGCGAGCGCGAGATTGCCGTGGGCAACGTGATCGGCAGCAACCTGTTCAACCTGCTTGGGGTGCTCGGGTTTACCGCCCTCGTGGCGCCGTCGCCGCTGTCCGTGTCGCCCAATGCGCTGGATTTTGATTTGCCGGTGATGCTCGGTGTGATTGTGCTGTGCCTGCCGGTGTTTTATACCGGCTACCGCGTCACCCGCGCCGAAGGCCTGGTGTTCCTGGGCCTGTACCTGGCGTATGGGCTGCATGTGGTGTCGTTCACCTTTGGCATGCCGCTGGCGACCAAGCTTGAACAATTGATGCTGTATTACGTCCTGCCGGCGCTGGTGGCGTTCCTGTTGTTCAGCTCGCTGCAAGCCTGGCGCCGCCAACACAAGAGGGAATCGCAATGACCGATCAGAAAAAGCCCGGGGTTGAAATGCGTCGCCAGGTTATGGGCGATGTGTTTGTCGACCGCGCCTTGGGTAATGCCACCGAGTTCACCCAGCCGCTGCAGGATTTCGTCAACGAACACGCATGGGGCAGCGTGTGGAACCGTGAAGGCCTGCCGCTGAAGACGCGCAGCCTGATCACCCTCGCCGCCCTCACTGCGCTCAAGTGCCCGCAGGAACTCAAGGGCCACGTACGTGGCGCCCTGAACAACGGGTGCACGGTGGAGGAGATTCGCGAGGCGCTGCTGCATTGCGCGGTGTACGCGGGCGTGCCGGCGGCGATTGATGCGTTTCGGGCAGCGCAGGAAGTGATTGAGGCGTATCAGGCAGATAAGTAGTGACTGTCAGATAGCTTTCGCGAGCAAGCCCGCTCCCACATTCGACCGCATTTTCATGCCGGAACTCAGTCAAATGTGGGAGCGGGCTTGCTCGCGAATGGCCCTCGAACCCACCACAACATTCAGATCCAACCACCCGCCTGCAACACAAAAATCCCGATATTGGTGGTCACCGCCGCCATCAAGGTAGTAATCACAATAATCGCCGCCGCCAGTTCATGATTGCCCTCGGCCGCCCGGGCCATGACAAAACTCGCCGCCGCCGTCGGTGCGCCGAAGTACAAAAACAGAATCCCCAGTTCCGGCCCTCGAAAGCCCAGCAACCACGCACCCAGCGTCGCGAACACCGGCAGGCCCACCATCTTCACCAGGCTGGCACTCAACGCCATGCTCCCGCTTTTGCGCAAGGCCGCCAACGACAAGGTGCCACCGATACAGATCAACGCCAGCGGCAAGGTCATGTCCGCCAGGTACTGCCCGGACGACTCCAGCCAGCCCGGCAGGCCGATCTTGAAAATCGCGAACGGCGCCGCCGCAATCACGCTGATGATCAGCGGGTTGGCCACCACACTTTTGCAGATGCTCCACGGGTCGGATTTGATCACGGGGCTGTACACCGCCAGCACGATGGTCGACAGAGTGTTGTAGAACAGGATCACCAGGGCGGCGAGGATCGCGCCGAGGGAAATGCCGTAGTCGCCGTACATGCTGGCCGCCAGCGCCAGGCCGATCACGCCGTTATTGCCGCGAAACGCGCCCTGGGTGTAGATGCCGCGGTCTTCGGGCGGGCAGCGGAAAATCGCCCAGCCCCAGGCCAGGGCAAAACTCAGCAGCGTGGCGACAGCGAAGTAAATCAGCAAACCCGGCTTGAGCGCCGCGTGCAGGTCGGCATGCAGAATGCCGAGAAACAGCAGCGCCGGCATGGTGACGTTGAACACCAGGGACGAGGCGGTGTGGATAAAGTTGTCGTTGATCCAGTTGATGCGCTTGAGCAGCACACCGAGAAACAGCATGGCAAACACCGGCGCGGTGATGGTGAGGGTGGTGAGGAAGATAGCCAGCATGCCGGGGAGAACCTTGGGTGGGTGTCGTCAGGTGGCTAATGATAAGCCAGATTCACCCGGATCGTTCCCACGCTCTGCGTGGGAACGCAGCCCGGGGCGCTCCGCGCCCCTTCACAGCGGACGCGGAGCGTCCAAAGAGGCATTCCCGCGCGGAGCGTGGGAACGATCACGCGGTTTCAGGTGATCGGTGCCGGGTTGAACAGGGTGATGTCGTTATGCAGCTTATGCCGCTCCGCCCACGTCTGTTTCTTGCCGCTGGCCACGTCCAGGTAGAAGTGGAACAACTCCCAGCCCAATTCCTCAATGCTCGCACGCCCGGTAGCGATGCGTCCGGCATCGATATCGATCAGGTCCGGCCAGCGTTGCGCCAATTCCGTACGCGTCGAGACCTTCACCACCGGCGCCATCGCCAACCCATAAGGCGTGCCACGCCCGGTGGTGAACACGTGCAGGTTCATCCCGGCCGCCAGCTGCAAGGTGCCGCAGACAAAGTCACTGGCCGGCGTCGCGCAGAAAATCAGACCTTTGCCTTTGAAGCGCTCGCCCGGGCCGAGCACGCCGTTGATCGCGCTGCTGCCGGATTTGACGATCGAGCCCAGGGACTTCTCGACGATATTCGACAACCCGCCTTTCTTGTTGCCCGGCGTGGTGTTCGCGCTACGGTCCGCCTCGCCTTTGGCCAGGTAACGGTCGTACCAGTCCATTTCCCTGACCAGGGCCTGGGCAACTTCTTTGCTCTCGGCACGAGAAGTCAGCAGGTAAATGGCGTCACGCACTTCAGTGACTTCGGAAAACATCACCGTCGCCCCGGCTCGCAGCAGCAGGTCCGAGGCATAGCCGAGCGCCGGGTTGGCGGTGATGCCGGAAAACGCATCGCTGCCGCCGCACTGCATGCCCAGGATCAGCTCCGACGCCGGCACGGTTTCGCGGCGGCGCTGGTCGAGTTTCTTCAAGCGCACCTCGGCCAGCGCCATGATCTGCTCGATCATCTCGGTAAAGCCATGACTGGAATCCTGCAGCCGATACAGCCACGGCTCGCTCAGGTCGACGGAGCTGTCGTTGTCGTGCATCACCTGCCCGGCCTGCAGCTTCTCGCAGCCCAGGCTGATCACCAGCGCTTCGCCGCCCAGGTTCGGGTTGCGCGCCAGGTTGCGCACGGTGCGAATCGGGATGTAAGCATCCGTCGCGGTAATCGCCACGCCGCAGCCGTAGCTGTGGGTCAGCGCCACCACGTCATCGACATGTGGGTACTTGGGCAGCAACTCGTCCTTGATGCGCTTGACCGCATGGTCCAGCACGCCGGTGACGCACTGCACCGTGGTGGTGATGCCGAGGATATTGCGCGTGCCCACGGTGCCGTCGGCATTGCGATACCCCTCGAAGGTAAAGCCTTCCAACGGCGCCTGGGTTTCAGGCACTTCAGTGGACAGCGGCAAGCTGTCCAACGGCGGCGCGGTGGGCATGCGCAGTTGGTCTTCCTGCACCCAACTGCCACGTGGAATCGGCGCCAGGGCGTAACCAATGGTCTGGCCGTAGCGAATAATCTGACCGCCTTCGGGGATGTCTTCCAGGGTCACCTTATGGCTTTGCGGGATGAAATCCACGGTCACCAGGCCGTCCGGGAACTCGGTCCCGGCCGGTACGCCCTGGTCGTTGACCACGATCACCACGTTGTCGCGCTCGTGCAAACGGATCGAGCGCGGCGAGTCGGCATGTTCAATCAACTGCATTACATCGCCCCTCAGGAATGCGCTTGGGTAAATTGGGTCAGCTCAGGCCCTTTGCTGGGCGGCTCTTTGAGCACCACACGCTTGATCGGGCCAACGATCACCAGGTAGCTGAACACCGCCAGCAGCGCGTTGGCACCGACAAATACCAAGGCCCACTTGAACGAGCCGGTGGTGGCGATGATGTAGCCAATCACGATCGGCGTGCTGATGGACGCCAGGTTGCCAAACATATTGAACAGGCCGCCACTGAGCCCGGCGATTTGTTTCGGCGAGGTGTCGGACACCACCGCCCAACCCAGTGCGCCAACGCCTTTACCGAAGAAGGCCAAGGCCATGAAGCCCACCACCATCCATTCGATATCCACGTAATTGCACGCGACGATGCTGCACGACACCAGCAAGCCGCCAATGATCGGCGCCTTGCGCGCGAAGGTCAGCGAGTGGCCCTTGCGCAGCAGGTAATCGGAAATCAACCCGCCCAATACGCCGCCGATAAACCCGCAGATCGCCGGCAGCGACGCAATGAAACCGGCCTTGAGAATGGTCATGCCGCGTTCCTGCACCAGGTACACCGGGAACCAGGTCAGGAAGAAATAGGTGATGCCATTGATGCAGTACTGGCCCAGGTACACGCCGAGCATCATGCGATTGGTCAGCAGTTGGCGGATGTAATCCCACTTGGGTCCGTCGGTTTTCTGGCCCTTGGCTTTTTCCTGGTCCATGTCGACCATCGCACCGTTCTCGGAGATGTACTTGAGTTCGGCGTCGTTGATCATCGGGTGCTGGCGCGGGCTGTGGATAATTTTCAGCCAGATCAGCGAGAACAGTACGCCAATGCCACCCATCACGATAAACACATGCTGCCAGCCGAAGGTGTAGACGATCCAGCCCATCAGCGGCGCGAACAGCACCGTGGCGAAGTATTGCGCCGAGTTGAAGATCGCCGAGGCCGTACCGCGTTCGGCGGTGGGGAACCAGCCGGCCACGATGCGCGCATTACCGGGGAACGACGGCGCTTCGGCCAAGCCCACCATGAAGCGCAGCATAAACAGCGCGACGATGGCAGTGGAGACACCAAACTCGCCGACATAGCCTTGCAGGATGGTGAACAGCGACCAGGTGAAGATGCTCAGGGCATAGACTTTTTTCGAGCCGAACCGGTCCAGCAGCCAGCCGCCGGGGATTTGCCCGGCCACGTAGGCCCAACCGAATGCGGAGAAGATATAACCGAGGGTGACCGCGCTGATGCCGAGGTCTTTTTGCAGGCTGGAGCCGGCGATAGCGATAGTAGCCCGGTCGGCGTAGTTGATCGTGGTCACCAGAAACAGCATGAGCAGGATCAAATAGCGGACGTGGGTCGGCTTGGTCGCTTGCATGAAGATGTACTCCCACTAATTATTTTTTTTGCGGGTAAGCATTTCTGTTTTAAGTGCAGGAGCCGCTCGATGTGGGAGCTGGCTTGCCTGCGATAGCGGTGTACCAGTCAACCTCTCTATGACTGATGTACCGCTATCGCAGGCAAGCCAGCTCCCACACAAGCCAGTTCCCACGGGTGTTGCGTGTTACGACCCGATGTAGCTGGTTTTCACCACGGTGTAGAACTCTTGCGCGTAGCGACCTTGCTCACGCGAACCGTACGACGAACCCTTACGCCCACCGAACGGCACGTGATAATCCACACCGGCGGTCGGCAGGTTGACCATCACCATCCCGGCCTGGGAGTGGCGCTTGAAGTGGTTGGCGTACTTCAGCGAGGTGGTGGCAATACCCGCCGAGAGGCCGAACTCGGTGTCGTTGGCCATGGCCAGCGCCGCCTCGTAGTCCGCTACGCGCACCACGTTGGCCACTGGGCCGAAGATTTCTTCACGGCTGATGCGCATGGCGGCTTCGCTGTCGGCAAACAGCGTCGGCGCCAGGTAGTAACCTTCGGTGTCACAGGTGACCAGGCCGCCACCGCTGACCAGCCGCGCGCCTTCGCTTTGGCCGATGTCGATGTATTTCAGGTCCTGATCCAGCTGGGCCTGGGAAACCACCGGGCCAATGTCGGTGCCGCTTTTCAGCGCGTGGCCGACTTTGATCGACTTCATGCGCTCGGCCATGGCCGCGACGAACTGGTCGTGAATACCGGCCGTGACGATCAAGCGGCTGGAGGCGGTGCAACGCTGGCCGGTGGAGTAGAACGCGCTCTGTACCGACAACTCGACAGCCTGCTTGAGGTCGGCGTCGTCGAGAATGATCTGCGGGTTCTTGCCGCCCATTTCCAACTGCACTTTGGCCTGGCGCGACACGCAGCTGACGGCGATTTGACGACCAACGCCGACCGAGCCGGTAAAGCTGATGCCGTCGACTTTCGGGCTGTTGACCAACACGTCGCCGACCACGCGGCCGCTGCCCATTACCAGGTTGAACACACCGGCAGGGAAGCCGGCGCGGGAAATGATTTCGGCCAGGGCCCAGGCGCAACCCGGCACCAATTCGGCCGGTTTGATCACCACGCAGTTGCCGTAGGCCAGGGCCGGGGCGATTTTCCAGGCGGGGATGGCAATCGGGAAGTTCCACGGCGTGATCAAGCCGACCACACCCAGGGCTTCGCGGGTGACTTCAACATTGACGCCCGGGCGCACCGACGGCACGTAGTCACCGGACAAGCGCAGGCATTCACCGGCGAAGAACTTGAAAATGTTGCCGGCGCGGGTCACTTCGCCGATGGCTTCGGGCAGGGTCTTACCCTCTTCCCGGGCCAGCAGGGTGCCGAGTTCTTCGCGGCGGGCGAGGATTTCGCTGCCGACTTTATCCAGGGCATCGTGCCGAGCCTGGATGCCGGAGGTCGACCAGGCTGGGAAAGCAGCGCGGGCGGCGTCGATGGCGGCGTTGACTTGGGCTACGTCAGCCTTGGCGTATTCGCCGATGACATCGGACAACTCCGACGGGTTGATATTGTTGCAGTAGTCGGCACCGGCCACCCACTCGCCGTTGATGTAGTTCTCAAAACGTTTGGCTTGGGACACAAATCTTCTCCTGACGCAAAAGGCCGCTGATCTCTCAGCGGCCTTGTTGATGAGTTACTGCGGACCTTGCTTGTCGATCAGCGCGGCCAGGGCTTCGTATTCTTCCGGCAGCAGATCGGTCAGCGGCGTGCGGACCGGGCCTGCGTCGTAGCCGGCGATTTTTGCACCGGCCTTGACGATGCTCACGGCATAACCGGCTTTGCGGTTACGGATGTCGAGGTAAGGCAGGAAGAAGTTGTCGATGATCTTGCCGACGGTGGCGTGATCGTCCTGAGCAATCGCGTGGTAGAAGTCCATCGCGGTTTTCGGGATGAAGTTGAACACCGCCGAGGAGTACACCGGCACGCCCAGGGCCTTGTAGGCAGCGGCGTAAACTTCTGCAGTCGGCAGGCCGCCGAGGTAGCTGAAACGGTCACCCAGGCGACGGCGGATGGACACCATCAACTCGATATCACCCAGGCCGTCTTTGTAGCCGATCAGGTTCGGGCAGCGTTCGGCCAGGCGTTCCAGCAATGGCGCGGTCAGGCGGCAGACGTTGCGGTTGTAGACCACCACGCCGATCTTGACCGACTTGCACACCGCTTCCACGTGGGCGGCAACACCGTCCTGGCTGGCTTCGGTCAGGTAGTGCGGCAGCAACAGCAGGCCTTTGGCACCCAGGCGTTCGGCTTCCTGGGCGTACTCGATGGCCTGGCGCGTCGAACCACCGACACCGGCGAGGATCGGCACGCTGGTGGCGCAGGTATCAACAGCGGTCTTCACCACTTGGGAGTATTCGCTGGCGGCCAGGGAGAAAAACTCACCGGTGCCGCCGGCGGCGAACAAGGCCGTGGCGCCGTACGGGGCCAGCCATTCCAGACGCTTGATGTAACCCGCCTGGTGGAAGTCACCCTGCGCATTGAAATCGGTCACGGGGAAAGACAGCAGACCGTGGGAGAGGATGGACTTCAGTTCTTGTGGATTCATTATTCGAACACCCTGGGCGAAGACTTTCTGTCGAAAGGTTGTTGTTGGTTTTGGTGATGTCGTACGTCATCGTACAACTATAAAAAGATTCGTCAACAGCAATTCATCGGGCTTCATCCGAGGCTGAGCGTTTAAATCTGACTTCTTGACGTAGGAAATTATTCCTCTATGCTCCAGTTAACTGTATATACATACAGTTATTAAGGAAGATTCCTACGACATAGCAAGGAGCTAACATGTCAGGTCTTGAACTCGCAGCACCCGAAAAAAACCCACCGACTCTGCGTTTCGAAGGCGGTGAACACACGGCTATCGGCGATGAAACGCTGTTGCGTTTCGTCAAAGATGCCCCGGCGATTCCCGCCCACCAAGTCGAGCTGCACCTGCCCAACGGGCTGGCGCTCACCTACGGCCAAGTGATCGCCTTGGGCGGTGACTTCTATGGCATCCCTGGCCAACCCATCAGCGACGGCGCCACGCCTGCAGAGCGCGTGCAACGCTTTGGCGCCGCGTTCAATTCGCTGGCAGTGCTGCCCGCCTCGCGGGAAGAAGCCGGGAAGATCCTCGCGGTGATGCAAAAGGAGATCAACGCGGTCAAGCAGGCGATCAAGGACGGCAAACAACCCCACGAAGCCTATGACGCGCTGGGCGATACGTTGTCTGAAGAATGGAACCGCATCACCGGCGGTGGCAGTGCGGTGTCGGCCTTGATTCCGCTGGGGCGCTATTTGAAGCTGGCCGCGGACAACGCCGACCACTTCGGCGAATGGGCGCTGTCGGCCTACCTGGCCGGGCATACGGCGGCGTTGCAACAAGCAGTCGTGGCCCATCAAACCGGCACCGACCAGGCACTGGAACTGGCCTATGCAATGAACAGCTTTGCTGATCACTTTTTGACCGACCTGTTTTCCGCCGGCCATCTGCGCGTGCCGCGCAAACAATTGGCGGCGGTGGTGACGCCGGGCGAACTGGGCTCGCTGATCAGCCGCTTCATGCACGATGAAGACAGCAAGTTCGGGCTCAAGGTGCGCAATGCCAAGGGTGATCAATGGCATGCCTATGGGGATAAACGCTACTTCGACGCCATCGACGCGGACAATCGGGCGATGGTCAAACGCGCGGTGCAGGCCTCGGCTGATGAGATCTTCGAGACCTTTATCAGCGGTGTCGCGCCCTCCCCGGCCAACTTCAAGGCGCCGCTGTACGTGCCGGACCTGAATGCCGCGCAGAACCCGGCGAACAACTTCTCGCCGCTGTTCAAGATGGAGGGAGACAAGGTGCTGCGTCGCAAGGACGTGAATGACCTCAACGACAAACACTGGACCAATGATTGGTGGGGTTGGAGTACTTACTTGCTGCTTCAGTCTTACAAGCCTAACCAGCCGGCCAGCTAAATAGACGCAAACCTCCAGGCCAAGGAGATCAAATGTGGGAGCGGGCTTGCTCGCGAAGGCGTTCTTTCAGTTGATGCATGTGCAGACTGACACACCGCATTCGCGAGCAAGCCCGCTCCCACACTTGGATCAATTTACACCCGGCGCAACTCGGTTGCCCGGTTAAACGCGCTGCGCCTCTGCCTCTTCATGGGCATGGCGCAGCCGCTCGCGGCTGTTGGTCAAATGCAAGCGCATGGCTGCCCGCGCCGCATCCGAATCCTGGCGGGCAATCGCCTCATAAATCTCTTCGTGTTCGCGGCTCAGGCGGCCCATGTAGTGCTGCTGGTCATCATGGGCCAGGCGCGCCGAATTCAAGCGAGTACGCGGAATGATGCTGGTGCCCAGGTGGGTCATGATGTCGGTGAAGTAGCGGTTGCCGGTGGACAGCGCAATTTCCAGGTGGAACGCGAAGTCTGAGGCCACTGCATCGCCGGCGTGCGCCGCGCTTTCATTCAGGGCATCGAGGGCGGCACGCATGGCGGCCAGTTGCTCGTCGCTGCGACGCAACGCGGCAAGGCCTGCCGACTCCACTTCCAGGCTGATGCGCAGTTCCAGAATCGCCAGCACATCACGCAATGTCACCACCGTGGCCGGGTCAATGCGAAAACCGCTGGGGCTTGGCGTGTCCAGCACAAAGGTGCCGATACCATGGCGGGTTTCCACCTGCCCCGCCGCCTGCAAGCGCGAGATGGCTTCACGCACCACGGTGCGGCTGACGCCATGGGCTTCCATGATGGCCGACTCGGTGGGCAACTTATCGCCACGCTTGAGTTGGCCGTCGCGGATCTGCTCGGACAACACCGTGACCAATTCCTGGGCAAGGCTGCGGCGCTTGCGGGGAAGACGAAGGGCGGTGTTGGCGTTTTCCATGATGAACCATCTTTCTCGGCGAACTTGAGCCCGCATCATAGCCCATGGCGGTTGTACGATCACCGTTCTGTCGCGACTTTCATCCACATCCTTCACGCAAAAAAATGCCCCGACATATGTCGAGGCATCTTTACGACCCACCCGAGGGTGAAAGCCGCTTACTTCACCACTTTCAGGCTCGGCCGACCGCTTGGACGCGGTGGCTCGGAATCGGGTGGTGGCAAATCATCACCGTCTTCGCCTTCGATCGATTCGTCGTCCTCGAAAGGCGACTCCAGATCAAACACCATGCCTTGGCCATTCTCACGGGCATAGATCCCGAGAATCGCGCCAATCGGCACGAACAGCGTATGCGGCACGCCGCCAAAACGCCCTTCAAAGCTCACCGCCTCGTTGTCCATGTGCAGGTGGCGCACGGCACTCGGCGATACGTTCAGCACAATTTGCCCATCACTGGCAAAACCCTGCGGTACGTCAACTTTCGGAAATTCAGAGTTGACCAGCATGTGCGGGGTGCAATCGTTGTCCACAATCCACTCATAGAGCGCGCGGACCAAATAGGGTCGACTGGAGTTCATCAGCGGCTCCTTAAGCCTTAGCGCATATCGCGTTCGACACCAGACAGACTCGCCTGGAAAGCCTCACGCGCAAACTGGCGCTCCATGTAATCAAGCAACGGCTTGGCCGGCCGCGGCAGTTCAATACCGAGAATCGGCAAGCGCCAGAGTATGGGTAATAGGCAGCAATCCACCAAACTTTGTTCCTCGCTGAGGAAAAAAGGTTTGTCGGCGAACAGCGGCGAAACACCGGTCAGGCTCTCACGCAATTCCTTGCGTGCCTGCACTCGAACGGCTTCTTTTGTACGTGAATCCAGAATCACATCCACCAGCCCGCACCAGTCACGCTGGATCCGATGGATCAGCAGGCGGCTGTTGGCACGCGCCACCGGGTACACCGGCAGCAAAGGCGGATGAGGGTAACGCTCATCCAGGTATTCCATCACCACGGTTGACTCCCACAACGCCAGGTCACGATCGACCAGGGTGGGCAAGCTGCCGTAAGGGTTCACTTCGATCAGTTTTGGTGGATGACGACCCACCTCCACACTGATGATCTCGGCGCTGACACCCTTCTCTGCGAGCACGATGCGTACTCGGTGGGAATAGTGGTCGGCGGGGTCGGAGTAACAGGCCAACCGATTGGTCACGCCCATGGCGGTCCTCCTCGCTTGTTGAAATTATCGAAAGCTCAAAAACGAGCGCGCCCAGAGAGCATCTCTGCAGTGCCTGGTTGAACCAGAGCGCTACGTGTTCAGAGATGCCGCTGGGCGCGCAAGATTAACAGCAATTGCTTACGGTTGGATCAATGCACATCCTTCCAGTATTCGCGTTTAAGCAGATAGGCGAACACGAAGAAGAAAGCCAGGTACAGCAATACATAGGTGCCGATGCGCTGATGTTGCAGTTTGACCGGGTTGGCCGAGTAGGCCAGGAAGGTCACCAGATTCTTGACCTTCTCGTCGAACTGCTCTTCATTCAGCGTACCGGTCTTGGGCACGATGGTCAGTTGATCGCACGCTTCATGAGTCAAAGGCGTGCCGGTCAACGGATCATATTGCTTCTTGCCGTCTTCAACGACCTGAACCTGCTTGCATCCTACCACTTGGCGACCCTGCAGGCCGACCAGAACGTTAGGCATGCCGACGTTCGGGAAGACTTTATTGTTCACACCCCAAGGGCGCGCCGGGTCCTCGTAGAAGGATTTGAGGTAGCCATACAGCCAATCGGTGCCGCGCACGCGCGCCACCAGGGTCAAGTCAGGCGGTGCAGCACCGAACCAGGCCTTGGCGTCGGCAGGCTGCATGCCGATGTTCATGTGATCGCCGATCTTGGCGCCCGTGAACACCAGTTTTTCCATCATGAGTTCGTGGGGTATTCCCAGGTCATCGGCGACACGCTCATAACGCTGGAACTTGGCGCTGTGACAACCCATGCAGTAGTTGGCGAACGTACGCGCGCCATCCTGCATGGCGGCCTTGTCAGAGACGTCGATGTCGACGCTCTCCAGCTCTGCGCCATGCTCGGCGGCGAAGGACAGTAGCGGCAGCGCCGCAAGCATCAATGCAACAAATAATTTTTTCATCAGCCAGTCACCCTTTCCGGAACCGGTTTGGTCTTCTCGAGCCGGGTGTAGAACGGCATCAGAATGAAGTAGGCGAAGTACAGGAAGGTGCATACCTGCGACAGCACTGTCAGCGCAGGCGTCGGTGCCTTGACGCCGGTCCAGCCCAGCAGCATGAACGCGATGCAGAACACGACCAGCCAGATCCGGCTCAACCATCCCTTGTAGCGCATCGACTTGACCGGGCTGCGGTCAAGCCACGGCAGCACGAACAGCAGCGCAATCGACGCCCCCATGGCAACAACGCCCATGAGCTTGTCTGGAATCGCCCGCAAGATCGCGTAGAACGGCGTGAAGTACCAGACCGGTGCAATGTGTTCAGGTGTCTTGAAGGCGTTGGCCTGTTCGAAGTTAGGCTTCTCGAGGAAATACCCGCCCATCTCCGGGAAAAAGAACACGATCGAGCAGAAGATGAACAGGAACACCACCACGCCGACAATGTCTTTCACGGTGTAGTACGGGTGGAACGGAATGCCGTCCAGCGGTATGCCGTTTTCGTCTTTGTGCTTCTTGATGTCGACGCCATCCGGGTTGTTCGAACCCACTTCGTGCAGCGCCAGAATGTGCAGCACCACCAGGCCCAGAATCACGATCGGCAGCGCCACGACGTGCAGGGCGAAGAAGCGGTTCAGGGTGATGCCGGAGATCAGGTAGTCGCCACGAATCCACTGGGTCAGGTCGTTGCCGATGACCGGGATTGCGCCGAACAGCGAGATGATCACCTGGGCGCCCCAGTACGACATCTGGCCCCACGGCAGCAGGTAGCCCATGAAGGCCTCGGCCATCAACGCCAGGTAGATCAGCATGCCGAACACCCACACCAGCTCGCGGGGTTTCTGGTACGAACCGTAGAGCAAGCCACGGAACATGTGCATGTAGACCACGATGAAGAACGCCGAGGCGCCGGTGGAGTGCAGCAAGCGCAGAATCGAGCCGTACTCGACGTCGCGCATGATCCCTTCAACGGAGGCGAAGGCCTCTTCGGCCGACGGCGTGTAACTCATCGTCAGCCACACGCCTGTGACCAGCTGGTTGACCAGCACCAAGAGTGCCAGTGAGCCGAAGAAGTAGAAGAAGTTGAAGTTTTTTGGTGCGTAATATTTGCTGAGATGGTCTTCCCACATCTTGGTAGCGGGGAAACGCGCATCCACCCAATCCATGAACTTGCTCATCAGGCTTTCTCCCCCTCGTCGACGCCAATGACAATGACACTGTCAGTCTCGTAGTGATGTGGCGGAACTGGCAGGTTCAGTGGTGCGGGTTGTGACTTGTAGACGCGACCGGCCAGGTCGTAATGGGAGCCGTGGCAGGGGCAGAAGTAACCCCCGACCCAGTCTTTGCCCAGGTCGGCAGGAGCAACTTCAGGGCGGAAAGTAGGCGAGCAACCCAAGTGGGTGCAGATACCGATCAGCAGCAGGATCTCTGGCTTGATCGAACGGATTTCCTTATCGACGTAGGCGGGTTGTTCGGAATTCTTCGAATCGGGATCAGACAGCTGACCTTCGATTTTCTTCAGATTCCCCAGGATTTCCTCAGTACGACGAACGATGAAGACCGGCTGACCGCGCCACTCAGCAATCATCTGCTGGCCTGGGTCGATCTTGCTGACATTCACCTTCACCGGTGCACCTGCGGCTTTCGCCTTGGCACTGGGAAACCATGACCCCACGAACGGGACCGCAGCCCCCACCGCTCCTGCAGCACCCACCACGGATGTGGCTGCTACCAAGAAGCGACGCCGGCCTGCATTCACGCCGTCATTGCTCATTCAGTCCTCTCCCATCAGCTTTTTGGCCTGTTAAATCAGGCGTCTACTAAGTGTTGAATCTTTACTTATAAAAATTTTGTCGGATGGTAATGAAAAGCCCCACGTATGACAAGGGAATTGCCCGGGGCTGCCCCTCCAGGCCTTGTAGTATAGGGGGTCTACGGATGTGGCAAGTTGTCACGGCGAAAAATGTGCATAAATCGCAGGCAATAAAAAACGCCCAGCTCCGTGAGGAGTTGGGCGTTTTTGTGGAACGTAAAGCGAATTAACGCTTCGAGTACTGCGGACGCTTACGCGCTTTACGCAGACCGACTTTCTTACGTTCAACTTCACGAGCATCGCGAGTAACGAAGCCAGCTTTGCGCAGAGCGCCACGCAGGGTTTCGTCGTACTGCATCAGAGCGCGAGTGATACCGTGGCGGATTGCGCCAGCTTGACCACTTACACCGCCACCGATAACGGTGACGTAGATGTCGAACTTTTCAACGGTCTCGGTCAGTTCCAGCGGCTGACGAACTACCATGCGGGCAGTTTCGCGACCGAAGAAGTTGTCCAGAGTGCGGTTGTTGATCGAGATGTTACCAGTGCCCGGACGCAGGAAAACGCGTGCGGTTGCGGTTTTGCGACGGCCAGTGCCGTAATTTTGAGTCGCCGACATAATGAACTATTCCGTTAAAACTTCAGTTCTTGGGGCTGCTGAGCAGCATGAGGGTGTACAGCGCCCGCATAGACTTTCAGCTTGCGAAACATATCGCGACCCAGTGGGCCCTTCGGCAGCATGCCTTTGACCGCGATTTCGATCGGGGCTTCAGGCTTCTTGGAAATCAGGCCTTCAAAGTTCGAAGACTTGATACCGCCTGGGAAACCGGAGTGACGGTAGTACATTTTGTCTTGCGCTTTGTTGCCGGTAACACGTACCTGCTCAGCGTTGATGATCACGATGTAGTCACCGGTGTCAACGTGAGGGGTGTACTCAGGCTTGTGCTTGCCACGCAGACGGCTGGCGACTTCAGTGGCCAGACGACCCAGGGTCTGACCAGCGGCGTCGACGACAAACCAGTCGCGCTGAACTGTTTCCGGTTTTGCAGTAAAAGTTGTCATTCTTTAATAGCCTCAGGGGCCGCCCTGTAAATTAGACGGCGGATCTTACTGAATAGTGCGTACTTTGACAAGTCAAAGGCAGCCGGATACAGACGCTATCGGGGGCTCGGGTCGGCGCGTCCGTTCAACGGCAAGATTCTTCGGCAGGCGGCGCATCACTTCCACTGCAGAAAGAGGTGGGCAATTATGCAGATTGCGAAAAAAAATTCAACCTGCTTTTATGATTGTTTTCCCCGAAGGAGTACCCGATGGATTATCGACAGCTGGGCCGAACCGATCTGAACGTAAGCGCGATAGCCTTGGGCACCATGACCTGGGGTGAGCAGAACAGCGAGGCAGAGGCCTTCGCGCAGATCGAACGGGCAAAGGCCGCGGGGATCAACTTCCTCGACACAGCCGAAATGTACCCGGTGCCGCCCAAGGCCGACACCTATGCCACCACCGAGCGTTACATCGGTAATTACTTCAAAAGCCGCGGCGACCGTGCCGACTGGATCCTCGCCAGCAAGATCGCCGGCCCCGGCAACACCATCGATTACATCCGTGATGGTCACCTGCGCCACAACCGCAAGCACATCGTCGAAGCCCTGGATGCCAGCCTCAAACGCCTGCAGACCGACTGGATCGACCTCTACCAGTTGCACTGGCCGGAGCGCAGCACCAACTTCTTCGGCCAGCTGAGCTACAAGCACAAGGACGAAGACGACCTGACCCCGCTGGAAGAAACCCTCGAAGCGCTGGACGAACAGGTGAAGGCCGGCAAGATCCGTCACATCGGCCTGTCCAACGAAACCCCGTGGGGCACCATGAAGTTCCTGGCCCTGGCCGAAGCCCGTGGCTGGACCCGCGCGGTGTCGATCCAGAACCCCTACAACCTGCTTAACCGCAGCTTTGAAGTGGGCCTGGCGGAAGTTGCGATTCGTGAACAATGCGGTCTGCTGGCCTACTCGCCGCTGGCATTCGGCATGCTCAGCGGCAAGTACGAGAACGGCGCACGCCCAGCCAAGGCGCGCCTGACCGAATACAGCCGCTTCAGCCGCTACTTCAACCCGCAGTCGGAGGCCGCCTGCAGCCGTTATGTGGCACTGGCGCGCGAGCACGGCCTGGACCCGGCGCAGATGGCGCTGGCGTTCGTGACGCAACAGCCGTTTGTGACCAGCAACATTATTGGTGCCACGACACTGGAGCAACTGGACAGCAACATTGCCAGTGCCGACCTGAAACTGTCGAAAGAAGTGTTGGAAGGGATTGAGGCGATTCAGAAGGATCATCCGAACCCTGCGCCTTGACCGTCAGTTAGACCGCTTTCGCGAGCAAGCCCGCTCCCACATTTGACCGAGTACATCCATTTGGAATGCGATCGAATGTGGGAGCGGGCTTGCTCGCGAAGGGGCCATCTGCACCACTACAAAACCATCAGAGCGCCCGCGCAATAATCTCCTTCATGATCTCATTGGTCCCCGCATAAATTCGCTGCACTCGCGCATCCGCCCAAGCCCGTGCAATCGGGTATTCCCACATGAAACCGTAGCCGCCGTGCAACTGCACGCACTCGTCGAGCACCTTGCATTGCAGGTCCGTGGCCCAATACTTGGCCATCGCCGCGGTAGGCACGTCGAGCTTGCCTTCCAGGTGCAACGCCATGCATTTGTCGACGAACACACGACCAATCTGAATCTCGGTCGCCATCTCCGCCAGCTTGAACCGGGTGTTCTGGAAGTCGGCAATCGCCTTGCCGAACGCCTTGCGCTCGCGGGTGTATTCCAACGTCCACGCCAACGCCGCTTCAGCCGATGAGAGCGCGCCAATCGCCACGGTCAAACGCTCCTGCGGCAACTCCTGCATCAAATACGCGAAGCCCATGCCCGCCTGGCCCAGCAGGTTGTCCTTGGGCACGCGCACGTCCTGGAAGAACAGCTCCGAGGTGTCCTGGGCCTTCATGCCGACCTTCTCCAGGCGCTTGCCCTTGTCGAAGCCCGGCGTATCCGCTTCCACCAAAAACAGGCTGGTGCCCTTCGCGCCGGCCTTGGGGTCGGTCTTGGCCACCACGATCACCAGCTCGGCGAGAAAGCCATTGGTGATAAAAGTCTTGGAGCCGTTGATCACGTATTCATCGCCGTCCAGCACCGCCGTGGTCTTCACGCCCTGCAAGTCGGAGCCGGCGCCCGGTTCGGTCATGGCGATGGCTGTGACCATCTCGCCCGAAATCAATTTGGGCAGGTATTTCTGTTTCAGCGCTTCACTGCCGTAATGCAGGATGTACGGCGCGACGATGTCCGAATGCAGGGAAAACCCGATGCCGGTCAAACCGAGGCGGCTGATCTCTTCGATCACCACCGCGCTGTACAAAAAGTCCGCGCCCAGGCCGCCATATTCCTCCGGCAGATGCGAACACAACATGCCCGCCTCCCCCGCCTTGCTCCACAGTCCACGGTCGATGTAGCCCTGTTTCTCCCATTGCGCATGGAACGGCGCGGCGTGTTTTTCGAGGAAGGTGCGCACGCTCTCGCGGAAGAGTTCGTGCTCCGAGCTGAACAAGGTTCTGGGGATCATGGGTCACCTGCGTGGATTGTCGGACAAAAGCCAGACCCCAGAGCCTATGCCGCGAAGGCGTCACAGGACACTGGACACATGCGACAAAAAATAAGACGATCCAGCCGTCTGGTGACCACTTTCCCCTATAAGAATAAATGAAATTATGTCTAACCAAATCTCCACGCCGTTGCGGCGCGTCAGCATTTTGGCCATTGATCGGGTATTCGCTTCAACCCTCATGCAAGCCAAGGATTTCTTCCATCTCGCCAGCCTGCGGTATGGCAAACAACAAGGCCTGGGCCTGACCCCAGCGTTTGAAACACGCCTGGTCAGCCCCGACGGGCAATCGGTGCGCAGCTTCAGTGATGTGATCATGCCGGTGGACGGCGGCCTCGAAGACGCCGACATCATCGTGCTGCCGGCCTTCTGGGACGACTTCGACGCGCTGTGCACACGCTATCCGCAAGTGCTGCCGTGGTTGCGCGCCCAACATGCGCGTGGCGCAGTGCTCTGCGGCGAAGCCACCGGCGTGTTCTGGTTGGCCGAAGCCGGCCTGCTGGATGGCAAGGAGGCGACCACCTATTGGCGATTCTTCACGGCCTTCAGCGAACGCTTCCCCAAGGTGCAGCTCAACCAGGACAAGCACCTGACCGACGCCGACAACCTGTATTGCGCCGGCGGCACCACCTCGGCCTGCGACCTCTACATCTATTTGATCGAACGTTTCTGCGGCGCCAACATCGCCCAGGCCGTGGCCCGCGACATTCTTTACGAAGTGCAGCGCAGCTACGCGCCGGGGCGCATCGGTTTTGGCGGCCAGAAGCTGCACCAGGACGTGATCATCCTGCAGATCCAGCACTGGCTCGAAGAGCATTTTGCCGACAAGTTCCGCTTTGAAGACGTCGCGCGGGAGCACGGCATGAGCATTCGCAACTTCATGCGACGCTTCCAGACCGCCACCGGCGACAAGCCGCTGCATTACCTGCAACGGTTGCGCATCGAGACCGCCAAGGGCTTGCTTTCGGGCAGCCGCAAGAGCATCAAGACCATCAGTTATGAGGTGGGTTACGACGATGCGAGCTTCTTTGCACGGTTGTTCAGGCAGCACACGGAGTTGTCGCCGAACCAGTACCGGCAGCAATTTCAGCAAGCCGCATAGATCCGCCCCTGACGATGCAAGCGACCCTGCCATACCGCAATGGTGCAGGGTCGAACCAAAAACCCGTTGAGCCCTACCCACACCTCAAGCAAGGCCTCCATTTCCTACAGCAGTACAGGACGAAGACGAATCCCCTGCGCCCAGTGCGGCTGGCATGTTAAGCGCTAGAAGAAGTCGGCTGTTTCTGTCGGATTGAATTCAGACTCGCGAAAGGCTTTTTCTAAATTCATTTGGCTTAAACCAGAGCGGAGATTCCACCATGTCATCCATATCAAGCAGCTCGCTCAACCCGGCTGTACAGTTGAACCAGACATCCAGCGCCGATAAACCAGACGCGAATCAGGCTGAGTCGCTGCAGAACGATCAGAACGACGAAGAGAAGAACAAGAAGAAAAAGGGTGCAAAGGATCAACCGAAGGAGGCCAAACTCCAGATCGAGCCAGACGGCGCAGTTAATTTGATTACCCCAGACGGCCTCACGATCCCCGTGACACCGCCGCCGCCGCGCGACGACCAGATCACTTTTTAACCTGCGCCAACCCTATAAAAGACCCGTAATGACTGCGGGCCTTTTACAGTTCGATCACTTCACTTACGGCTTATGCCCGCGCGACAGGAACTCGTGGGATTGCATTTCCAGCAAGCGGCTCAGCGTACGCTGGAATTCGAAGTTCAAGCGACCGCCGGTGTAGAGGTCCTTGAGTTCGACTTCCGCCGAGATGATCAGCTTCACGTTACGGTCGTAGAACTCGTCGACCATGTTGATGAAACGTCGCGCGATGTCGTCGGTGGTGACGCTCATCTGCTCTACGCCGCTCAAGATCACCGCGTGGAAGATCTTGCCCAGTTCGATGTAGTCATTCTGGCTGCGCGGGCCGTCGCACAGTTGGCGGAACTCGAACCAGGCCACGTCATCGCACGTGCGCAGCGCGATGATTTCGCGGTTCTCGATCATCAGCTTGTCGTTTTCCACCGCCTTTGTGCATTCCGGCGTGAGCGCGCGGAAGCTCTTTTTCAGGCTTTCATGCGCCGCTTCGTTCAGCGGGAAGTGGAACAGCTCGGCTTGCTCAAGGTGACGCAGGCGGTAGTCGACGCCGCTGTCGACGTTGACGATCTCGGTGTTCTGCTTGATCAGCGCGATGGCGGGCAGGAAGCGTGCGCGCTGCAGGCCGTCCTTGTACAGGCCGTCGGGCACGATGTTCGAGGTGGCGACCAGGGTTACGCCGTTCTTGAACAGCTCTTCCATCAGCGTGCCCAGGATCATGGCGTCGGTGATGTCGGAAACGAAGAATTCATCGAAGCAGATCACCCGCGCTTCTTCGGAGAAGCGCTTGGCAATGATGGTCAGCGGGTTTTTCTCGCCCGGCAGGGTCTTCATTTCTTCGTGCACGCGCTTCATGAAGCGGTGGAAGTGCGTACGGACCTTTTCCTTGAACGGCAACGCTTCGAAGAAGGTGTCGACCAGGTAAGTCTTGCCCCGGCCCACGCCACCCCAGAAGTACAGGCCTTTGACCGGTGTGTGGTCTTTCTTGCCAAACAGCTTGCTGAACATCCCTGGCTTGTTGTGCGAGGCCGCGATCAGGTCGTCGTACAGGCGCTGCAAATGACGCACGGCGTTTTCCTGGGCGGCGTCATGGAAGAATTCAGGGCGTTTCAGATCAGCTTGATATCGTTCTAGGGGCGTCATAATTTCGTTAGCAAGGCAACAAAAACGGGCCGCCACTGTAACGACGGCCCCGGATAATGGCAATCAACCCTTGGTCGGGTTAATCCTCGATTGGCGTCAACGCCACCCGCAGAGCGGCGATGGCGGCGTCACGCGACGTTTCGTCGGCGAACGCGGCACTGTCAGCTACCACAGCGCCATCCAGCCATACGCTGAAGCTCAGGGCCTCGGGGCGTACATCCAGCGCGTCACCGTTTTGCAATTGCTTGGTCACCGCGCCCGCCGTTTTGCCGTCGGCAAAGTTGCGCGACAGCAGCAGTTGCTCGCCCTCGGCCGACAGCAGGCGGAAGCGGAAGCTGCCGTCGTCTTCGCGGAAGCTCACAAAGCGTGCGGCTTTGGCGGCTTTCTTCTTGGCAGCCACCGGCGCGGCGGCCTGGTTGACGAACGAGCGCAGGCCAACAGCCTCACGCAACTCGGCCAGGAACGGCGCCGCGACCGCACGGGCTTTCTTGGCGCCGATCAGCAGCAGGTCTTCCATGTCCGACGGGCGCGACATCAACTGGTGATAACGCTCGCGCGCCTCACCCAACTGGCCGTCCAGCAGTTGGAACAGACGGCTCTTCGCCTCGCCCCAACCCAGGCCTTGCAGCAATTCGGCGCGGAACTCTTCTTCCTGGGCTTTGGTGGCAAACGCCTGGAACAAGGTGAACAGGTGCGAATTGTCCGGGTCTTTGGCTTCGCCAGGCGCGCGCGAATCGGTGACGATCCGCGAGATCGCGTCCTTCATGTCCTTGGCGCTGGTGAACAACGGGATGGTGTTGTCGTAGCTTTTCGACATCTTGCGGCCATCCAGGCCCGGCAAGGTGGCGACGCTTTCTTCAATCAACGCCTCGGGCATGGTGAAGAATTCTTTACCGTTGCCGAACAGATGGTTGAAACGCTGGCCGATGTCGCGGGCCATTTCCACGTGCTGGATCTGGTCGCGGCCGACCGGCACCTTGTGCGCGTTGAACATCAGGATGTCCGCGGCCATCAGCACCGGGTAGCTGTACAAGCCCATGGTGATACCCGCGTCCGGGTCTTCGCCGGTTTCGACGTTCTTGTCCACCGAGGCCTTGTAGGCGTGGGCGCGGTTAAGCAGGCCCTTGGCGGCAACGCAGGTCAGCAGCCAGGTCAGCTCGGGGATTTCCGGGATGTCCGACTGACGGTAGAAGGTTACTCGGTTCACATCCAGGCCACCGGCCAGCCAGGTCGCGGCGATTTCCATGCGCGAGCGCTGAATGCGCTGCGGGTCATCGCACTTGATCAAGGCGTGGTAGTCGGCCAGGAAGTAGAAGGAATCGGCATTCGCGTCCTGGCTGGCAAGGATCGCCGGGCGGATCGCGCCGGCGTAGTTGCCCAGGTGCGGCGTGCCGGTGGTGGTGATGCCGGTGAGGATACGGGTACGAGTCGTCATGGGTAATCGCTTATCAGACTGCTATCAATTCGAGAGGCGCGGCAGCACCAGATCCTTGAGATCGGTCAGCTTGCCATGAAAAAAGTGTCCGCATTCTGCCACTTTCAGCAGCTCATGGGGGCGTTTCAGGGCCGCGGACCAGTCGTAGACCACTTGCGGGTCGACCACCTCGTCGGTTTCCGGCTGGATCAGGGTCAATGGGCAGCCTTGGGGCAGCACGTCGGTATCGCGCAGGCGCATCACGGCGGCAGCGACCATGAACAGGTGCGCCAGCTGTTCGCCCTTTGCTTCCAGGCGCCCGCCGAGGCTGGCGGCCACGTAACCGCCGAATGAGAACCCGAGCAGAGTGATTGGCAAGTCGGGGTGTTTTTCCCGCAGCCAGGTGGCGGCCGCTTCGGCATCGTCCACTTCACCCGTGGCCATGTCGTGAGTACCGGCGCTGGCACCGACGCCACGGTAGTTAAAACGTAAAGTAATCAAACCGGCATCGCGGGCGGTGCGTTGCAGGGTCGAAACGACTTTATTAAGCATGGTCCCGCCCTGCACCGGGTTCGGGTGGCAGATCAGCGCCAGGCCACGTGGCTCGGGGTGATCAAGGTACAGGGCTTCCAATTGGCCAACCGGGCCATCGATCAAAACGGGGGTTTCACGCATGAGCAAGGAATGAACTCCGTGACCTCTCAAAGGGTCGACTCGTCTAGCTAAAAGTCTGTGCTTGGCATGATTGCGAGCTTAATCGCGGTATACAGCGCAGGTCCGAGCCGTTAACGTAAAGCAAAGCCGTTTATAGAGGAAGGACTCGTGGAACACTCGCTCTTAGTTTGGTTGTTGCCGACTCTCGCCTTGGTTGCCGGTGTCGCCATTGGATTCCTGGTTGCCCGCCTGCTGCCGAATGCCGCGCCTAACCGCACGCAACGTCAGCTGGATGACATTCAGGAACGTTTTGACAGTTATCAGAACGAGGTTGTTACCCACTTCAACAGCACCGCGACCCTGGTCAAGAAGCTCACCCAGAGCTACCAGGAAGTACAGGATCACCTCGCCGATGGCGCCAACCGCCTGGCCCTCGACGACATCACCCGTCAGCGTCTGCTGGCTGCGCTGCATTCCGATGCGCCGCAAACTCCGCGGGAACGCTTGACCCCACCGCGGGAAAACCAGGAGCCACCACGGGACTACGCGCCAAAAACGCCAAACGCCCCAGGCATGCTGGATGAGCATTACGGCTTGAAGAAGTAAGTTATTTTCAAGCACTAAAAAGCCCGGCTGATCGATGATCAGCCGGGCTTTTTTGTGGGTGCTCACTTTCCCGGACACTGCAGATCCACTGTGGGAGCGGGCTTGCTCGCGAAAGCGGCGGGTCAGGCAATGCATCTACAACTGACAGACCGCATTCGCGAGCAAGCCCGCTCCCACATTTTGATCGAGTTCCCTCAGGAGACGGCTTGTTCCTGCAACACCCCACCCTCAATCCGCACATGCCGCCCATGGAAGCGCTTGAGGCTACTGCGATGGCCGACGCTGACGATGCTCAACCCCGGCAACTCATCGATCAACGCCTGATACAACGTCGCCTCATCCTCTTCATCCATCGCCGAGGTGGCTTCGTCCATGTACAGCCATTGCGGCGCAAACAATAACGCACGGGCAAACGCCAGGCGCTGCTGCTCACCCGGCGAGAGCAAGCGTTGCCAGTGGTTGGCTTCATCCAGACGCGCGACCAGATGCGGCAAGCGGAAGGTTTCCAGGACCTGTGCATAACGTTCTGCCGGGTAAACGCTGTCATCCTGTGGATAACTCAACACCGCCTTCAACGTACCAATCGGCAAATAAGGCTTTTGCGGCAGGAACAGGTAACGCGCCGCCGGCAAACGAATGCTGCCATGACCCGCCGGCCACAAGTGCCCCATCGCCCGCAGCAGCGTACTTTTGCCACTGCCGGAACGCCCGCTGAGCATCACACGCTGCCCCGGCTCTACGGTCATGTCGGCATCGGTGAGCAAGTGACGGCCGTCGGCCAGGTCCATGCCCAAGTCGCTCACCACCAAACGTTCGCCTTCCGGGCGCACATCAATGGCTGGCGCACGCTGCTCGTTTTCGCTCATGGCTTGATGGAAACTCAGCAGACGATCACTGGTGGCGCGCCAGCTGGCCAGGTCGGAGTAAGCGGTGATAAACCAACTGAAGTTGCCCTGTACGTTGCCGAACGCCGAGTTGATTTGCATCAGCTCGCCGAGCTCGATTTTGCCGGCGAAGTAGCGCGGTGCAGCCACGATAAACGCGAAGACGATGGCGATCTGCTCGTAACCGGCGGTGAAGAACGTCAGGCGCTTGGACACTCGCATAATGTCCCAGTAGTTGTGCCAGACCCTGCCGAACCGCGTGCTCAAACGCTGATTCTCGTTTGACTCGCCGTTATACAGGGCGATGCTCTCGGCATTCTCCCGCACCCGAATCATGGAGAAACGCAGGTCCGCTTCGAAACGTTGTTGTTGGTTGCTCAAGCCGATCAAGCGTCGGCCGATCAGGTGCGTCAGCCAACTGCCGACGGCGGCATACAGCAGCGCACACCAGAACATGTAACCGGGGATGGAGATGCCAAAGACTTCGATGCTGCCCGACACGCCCCACAGGATGATGGAGAACGACACCAGGCTGACCACGTTACGCAGCAGCCCCAGGCTGAGGCTCAACGTCGTGGAGGTGAAGTTATTGAGGTCTTCGGAAATGCGCTGGTCCGGGTTGTCGGTGTAGCCGCCCTGTTCCAGCTGGTAGTAGTTCTTGTGGCTGAGCCAGCGCGCAAAATACTTTTCGGTGAGCCAGGCGCGCCAGCGGATGGTCAGCATTTGCGTCAGGTACAAGCGGTAGACCGCCCCCACAATGGCCACGGCGGCAAGTACGCAGAAATAGCCGATCAGTTGCCAGAAAGCCGCCGTGTCCTTCTTCTCAAGGGCGTTGTAGAAGTCCTTGTACCAATGGTTGATCCAAACGGAAAAGGCCACGCTGAACAGCGACAAACCAATCACCGCGGCCAGCAACAACCAGGCCTTGCCCTTCTCTTCACTGCGCCAATAGGGCGCGATCAGCGCCCAGGTGCGACGGAAGAATTGCCCACGCACCGCGTCGTTGACCGCGGAATACTCAGCGTTCTGATTCATCGTTCAGGCTCTGTAAGAAAATGTGACAGGCGTTTGAACCGATCATAGACGATCGGTTCAGGGCTCCGTGCGGCCTGAAGCGGATTGTTCAGACTTTGTTCAGCGCCGTACCGGGCGCTTCTGCAGCTTGCGCTGCAAGGTACGCCGGTGCATGCCCAGGGCGCGGGCGGTGGCGGAGATGTTGCCTTCGTGTTCGGTCAGCACGCGCTGGATGTGTTCCCACTGCAGGCGGTCCACCGACATCGGGTTTTCCGGCACCAGCGTATCCAGGTCAGCGTGCTCGGACAGCAAGGCGGCCAGCACGTCGTCGGCGTCCGCCGGTTTGCACAGGTAGTTGCAGGCGCCGCGCTTGATCGCCTCGACGGCGGTGGCGATGCTGGAGTAACCGGTGAGGATCACCACGCGCATTTCCGGGTCAAGCTCGAGCAGCTTGGGCAGCAGCACCAGGCCGGAGTCGCCGTCCATTTTCAGGTCGAGCGCGGCGTAGTCCGGCAGATCGGCCTGGGCGATGGTCAGGCCTTCTTCGGCCGAGCCTGCGGTGCTGACGCGGAAACCACGGCGGCTCATGGCGCGGGCCATCACGCGGGTAAAGGTGGCGTCGTCATCTACCAGCAACAGGTGCGGCAGTTCTTCGCCTTCGACTTGGATCTCGTCACTCATCGATATCTCCTCGTGCGACACGGGGCAGGCGCAGCTCGGTGAGCGTGCCGCCTTCCTCATGACTATAGAGCTTCACTGAGCCGCCCGCGCGGGTCACGCTGGCCTTGCTCAAAAACAGGCCGAGGCCGAAGCCTTTGCCCTTGGTGGTAAAGAAGGGTTTGCCGATTTGCTCGGCAATCGCCAGCGGCACGCCCGCGCCGTGGTCACGAATGCTGATGGTCACGTTTTCCGCGTCCCAGTCCAACTGCACGCCCAGGCCTTCGGGGCAGGCGTCGGCGGCGTTGTTCAGCAGGTTGAGCAGGGCTTGGGTCAGGTCCGGCGGCGGCGCCATGCGCGGCACCGTGCCCTGGCCCAGCAGGTTGAAGCGATAGCTGGCCTCGGGGCGCATCAGGTGCCAGCGGTTCAGGGCTTCATCGAGCCACTGGGTCACGTCCTGCATCTCGACGGCCAGGCGGCGATTGGCTTCGGCGGCACGCACCAGTTGCTGCAAGGTCTGCTTGCATTGCTTGACCTGTTCCTGCAACACACTCAAGTCATCTTGCAGGGCCGGGTCGTGATGGTCCTGGACCATTTCATTAAGCAGCACGCTCATGGTCGCCAGCGGCGTGCCCAATTCATGGGCGGCGCCGGCAGCCTGGGTGGCGACGGCGAGCAATTGCTGGTCACGCAGGCCTTCTTCGCGGCGAATGGCGCGCAGTTCTTCCTGGCGGCGCAGCTCTTCGGCCATGCGTGCAGCAAAGAAGGTGATCACGGCGGCAGACAGGGCGAAACTCAGCCACATCCCGTAGATCTGCAGATTTTCCCGAGCGATGGGGAATGTCTGCAACGGGTAGAACTGTGCCAACAGCAAGGTGTACAGGGTCAGCGCGATACCCGACAGCACCACCGAATAGCGCCACGGCAACGTCACGGCTGCGATGGTCAGTGGCACCAGGTAATACGAAACGAATGGGTTGGTGGAACCACCGGAGAAATACAGCAACACGCTGTGGATAAACAGGTCGCAGGCCAGTTGCAGGGCGTATTCCAGCTCGGTCACCGGCCACGTGGTGCGCAGCCGAATGGCCGTGAACACACACAAGACGATGGAGAAGCAGAGGGTCACGGCCAGTTGCAGCCACGGCAACGGCAGCAGGTCGAACCAATACGCGAGCCCGACGGAGCCGGCCTGTGCGGCCAGTACCAGGGTGCGGATAAACGTCAGGCGCCAGAGGTTCTGGCGGGTGGCGGAAGTCAGTTTTACGGCGGCGAGCATGAGCTCTCCCGGTGAGCGCTGCAGGCGGATCGGCAGGAGTATAAACGAAGCCGACCTGCTGGCACGGCGCGTGTGGCTCTTTGCCGCAGGCCTGGCAAATAACCGTTCGTCGGCGTCGCCACAACTTGTAGCGAATGTGTAAACCCGAAGAACCCGATAGCACCGTCTACAGTCATACCGAACACGAACATTCCAAGGAGCTTCCATGTCTCGTTTCACTCGCAGTGCCGCCGTTCTGACCCTCAGCGCCAGCGCCCTGGCCAGCCTTCCGGCGATGGCTGCCGATGAGCTGCACTACAACCAGATTTCCCTGCGTGCCGAAGTCAGCCAGGAAGTGGCTCGCGACAAGATGATCGTCACCCTCTACACCGAGTCGCAGAACACCGACCCGGCCAAGCTCGCCGCCGAAATCACCAACACGATGAACAAGGCCCTGGGCGAGGCGCGCGAAGTCAAAGGCGTGACCCTGCGCCAGGGCAGCCGTAACAGCTACCCGATCTACGACAACAAGAACCAGAAGATCACCGGCTGGCGTGAGCGCGCCGAGCTGCGCCTGGAAAGCGCCGACTTCCCGGCCCTGTCCAAGCTCACTGGCGACCTGCTGAACACGCTGAAAATGGAAAACATGGACTTCGCCATCGCCGACAGCACGCGCAAGTCCAGCGAAGACGCGTTGCTCAAAGACGCCGTCACCGCATTCAAGGCCCGCGCCCAACTGGCCACCGATGCGCTCGGTGGCAAGGGTTACAAGATCGTCAACCTGAACTTCAACACCAATGGCTACCCGATGCCTTACGCGCGCGGTGCCGGCATGATGATGAAAGCGGCCATGGCGGATTCCGCACCGACGCCTGAAGTCGAAGCCGGCACCAGCCAGGTCAACATGAGTGCTGACGGGGTCATTGAAGTACTGCAATAAGCCCTTCAAGAGCGAAAAAACGGCGCAACCTGTAGGTTTGCGCCGTTTTTTTTTGTAGATGCCGTCACATACACATGTATTACTTCGTGACATATCACTACGGAATCAAACACTCGGTTCTCACAACTCACTGTTACCACCGCCACCAGGGAGGGACACGCAGGCAACAATCACTTCCTGAGAACCGAAATCATGACCTTAGCGCTTAATCCAAGACTCTCTGTGCAGGTGCCACAAGAGACCGGCCTTCCTGCCGATTCTGCCTCCCCACCCCAACTATCAAAGACACAAGCGCCTGAACCGCCAGCCGGCGAAATGGTCCGGCCCGAAGAAACAGAGTTGCTCAAGTCTTACTTGGGAGCGGTACAAAGCATCGTACTGGGCCGGCCCCCCAAACTGGTAACCGTTCCCCCTGAGAGCACATTAGGCCAGTGGCTTGCACTGTATAGAGCCCAACTGGAGCATCCGGTTGTTCAAGGCTGGATGCGTGAACAGAAAATCGACCCCGACAGCCTGCTCTCGATCAACCCCTCTACAGGTACATTACGGGCCACGGTGAGAGGCGAAGAGAAAACCTTCAGTCTCACGGACACCACGGGATGGGGGCAGATTTCAGGGCCACTGTTGGCGGCAGCCAAAGTCATCGCACCGGGAGACAGTGGCGTACTGCAAGTGAGCTTGCGTGATGGCTACGTACAAGTCAGCGCACAGGTAGTGGCAAACTTCGCGGGCGTACCACTGCCTGCCACCCTCGCCGAGGGGCGGGCGCAAATCAGGCAGATGGAACATAAAGTTGCCTTCGACCCCATCTCCCCCGATGACCGCTTACGGCCTGTCGGCAGTCGTTCCGCCGATGCCTTGCAAGTGCATAAAGAGAATGCTGCCACGTATTACAGTGCCGCCCCCCAAACATTGGCTTACAAACACTTGGCCGTTGAGGTTGCCACCAACCTGCCTAACACGCGGGCAGAAGCCAAAAAGTGGGCCGAAGCGCTGATTTTCAAACTGACCGGCAAAGTCGTCGACGCTGACACCATTTATTTTAACCGCTTCCATAGCTATAACACCCCGCCAACCGGTGACCCGAGACCGATTACCGGCTGGGAGCACCCCGGTGAAGAGCCCTACTCTTCGTTACGCCTGCCGGATGCCCTGCTGAAAAACTTCTCCGAACACGATGGGATACCGGGCACCCTGGATGCACAAGCCGGTTTGTACACCGTCGGCGCAGGTGAAAGCACAAAGGGCGGGTACGGCGCCCATAACGAATTCCCTCTCGAGCCGTCCAAGCTCATGCACGCCAGCTGGAAGACTGACTTTCAAGCCCAGATGACCCAGAAGATCGACAATTTCTGGAACACTCATGCGGGTAACTACGAGACCGCCATCAAAGGCGAGTTCGTCTACCAGGCTCGCAAGCAATTAAAAGCGAATGAAGCCCGATCACCGGCTGAGCGCGCGCTGCAACCACCCGAGGAGCGCTTCACCCGCGAAGACTACAAACGGGTTATGGGGGCAGTGTCCAACCTCCCGCTCGACGAAAATGCGCCGCTCACCGTCGAACAACTCAAAACCCGGACGCAGATGAAAGGCAACGTTCAAGTGAACGCCCTCAACATCCATGGCTATACCTCCAGCGACATCATGCGTTTCAGTGCTGGCGACGGTGGCTGGCAAGCTCTTTACATTCCTGGAGCCGTGCCCGCCTTTCTCAGGTTTGACTCTCTTGAGAAACTCGATCAATGGGTTATTGACCAAACCAAAGATCCAAAAAAACGGGACGCATTACTGGCACGTTTTCCGTTGCTGTATCACCAGGACCAAACCGCCAACTTTCTTTCACGCCTGGAAAAAGTAATTATCCCGGTGTTGTGGTTCACCCACGTTGGGGAAAAGAAGGAAGGCCTGAACACCCTTTTCGACAAAATGGCCGCCGGTAAATTGAAAGACCCGGTGGTCAATGACAAACACTCGAAAATTGAAGGGGACGTGTTTCAAGAAATAACAGCGGCCAGTAAAGAGCGGATGAACAGTGATGCCGACGTTGTTATCAAGTCCAACTCCGAGGTGAATCGGGATACCTGGCTGAACGACGTCACCACCGCCGCCGGGTTGCTGGCCAAGCTTGCACCAATCGCTGCGCCGGTTGCCGCCGCTGCGATAATTGCTGGAGTGACCGAGGTGGCGCTAGGTGTGGAAAAATCAGCCTCCGGCGACACTGAAGCGGAACGCAATGACGGTGCTTCCAAGGCTTTTGACGGCTTGCTGAATACGCTATTCTCGGTCGGGGCCAGTGCGATCCCTGAAGACCCTTTTGCACGCCCTCCAGAAACAGAATTACCCGCCACGGAGTTGCCTGCGCCGCCCAAACCCACTGAAATAGAGAAAGCAAAACCTGACCCTTCCTCCGGTAAACCTTCCGTACTCAACGAACCTGTACCACTGCCCCAGCCTAAATCCCAGTCACTCATCCCCTTGGCGCAACATGCCGTGCCCAACGGTGAGACATTGATAAAAAATGCCACCCGTGACGCACTGGGGGTGTATCGAATGACCGACGCCACGGGGGCGTTCCGCCAATTCGTGCGCCTTACCGATGAAACCGGGACAAGCAGGGTCTTTGAGATATCCGGCCGCTACCGGACTGGCGATACCTTTGCCAAAATCATTAACCGCGAGGGTGCAGGGCTGGTGGTCGTCACACCCGGTCGCGAGGGCGAATGGGCGCGCGCACCGGGAGATGGCGGCGTTCGACTTTGGCCATGGCAACGCCCCGAATCGCCAACCCCAAGTATCGAACCCAAAATCCCGTTAATGTCGGATCAGTTTCTAGAAATAGACGGGACAAAAATGAAGGGTTCCACGACGTTGGATAAATACCTCAACAGTGAGGAGCACTCATATACCTACGGTGTCGCCATTAACGATAAAGGTGAGAGCACACCGCAAATTTCCTGGACAGTTGACGAGAACCCAAAAAACGCCACAGCACACCCGACGGCTGAAAAATCAACGTTCGGTACGAGTGAATACAGTGAGCAATTTACTAAAGATATTAACCGCAGCAGGTTCACAATAAACACGCCGGAAGGCATCACGCTGGAAATCGACATCCCCAAACAGGTGAAACTGCTTGAGCAGCAAAAAGGCGCCAAGTTGTCAACCGCCGAACTCAATAGCGTCATACAACAAAATATTGAAAAATTTGAGACGGCTATACCGAATCCCGCGTTAAGAGCCCGAATTTCTGAAGTAGCCAATCAATGGTTGCTCGGCGCTGCTCCCGATGAATTTCAGACATCTCGATTTAAGGGCACTATATTTGGTAGCGGTCGAGACCCTCACTACATTATCGATTATGACCCGGCAAAAGAGACAACGACCGTCACAGGAAAATCTGACTTTATACTTACCCGATTAGACGAAAGTAATGGCGAACTTGAAACACTGACTGACATACATACCAAAGCGTCAAGGTCCATAACTATTACAGCCAGCAATGAAATTGACGGCAACGCTTATGTCATAAACCCATCAGCGCCTATCCGTATAGAGATCACGCCTAACCTGGACTGATCACTACGGCCCCTCTATCTGCCCCTCTTGAACGGCGGTAACCTCGGTGACCGCCGTTTTCGTTTGGGCACCTTTTATGCCTGCTACTTCAGGAGACTCCATGGAAAGAATCGCGTTTAAACCAATGCTGCTCGCCGCAAGCCTCCTGGCCTTAATGCCGGCTGCCCACGCCGCCAGCACCCTGGTCTACTGCTCCGAAGCCAGCCCAGCCGGTTTCGACCCCAGCCAGTACACCAGCGGCACCGATTTCGATGCCTCCGCCGAAACCGTGTTCAATCGCCTGACCCAGTTCAAGCGTGGCGGCACCGAAGTCGAACCCGGCCTGGCGACGAGCTGGGATGTATCCAATGACGGCCTGACCTACACTTTCCATCTGCGCGATGGCGTCAAGTTTCACACCACCGACTACTTCACCCCTACCCGCGACTTCAACGCGGATGACGTGCTGTTCACCTTCAACCGCCTGCTGGATGCCGACAGTCCGTTCCGCAAGGCTTACCCGTCCGAGTCGCCGTACTTCACCGACATGGGCTTGAACACCACGATCAAAAACGTCGAAAAACTCGACGAGCACACCGTGCGTTTCAACCTGAACAACGTCGATGCCTCGTTCGTGCAGAACCTGGCGATGAGCTTCGCCTCGGTGCAATCGGCCGAATACGCCGCCCAACTTTTAAAAGAAGGCAAGGCCGAGGAGATCAACCAGAAACCCGTGGGCACCGGGCCGTTTGTGTTCAAGCGTTACCAGAAAGACTCGCAGATTCGCTACGCGGCCAATAAGCAGTATTGGAAACCGGAGGATGTGAAGCTCGACAACCTGGTGTTCGCCATCACCCCGGACGCCGCCTCGCGCTTGCAGAAACTCAAGGCCGGCGAATGCCAGGTCAGCGGTTACCCGCGCCCGGCCGATATCGAGGTGATGAAACAGGACCCGAACCTGCGCGTGTTGCAACAAGCGGGCTTCAACCTGGGCTTTCTCGCCTACAACGTGACCCACCCGCCGCTGGATCAACTCAAGGTGCGTCAGGCACTGGACATGGCCATCGACAAACCGGCAATTATCAAAGCCGTGTACCAAAGCGCCGGGCAATTGGCGCAGAACGCCCTGCCTCCGGCGCAGTGGTCTTATGACCCCACGATCAAGGACGCGCCGTACGACCCGGCCAAGGCTCGGGCGCTACTAAAAGAAGCAGGGGTTGCACCAGGTACCACCATCAACTTGTGGGCGATGACCGTGCAGCGCGCTTCCAACCCTAACGCGCGGATGTCGGGGCAAATGATCCAACAGGATTGGGAAAAAATCGGTATCAAAGCCAACATCGTCAGCTATGAGTGGGGCGAGTACATCAAGCGCGCCAAAAATGGCGAGCACGACGCGATGATTTATGGCTGGACCGGCGACAATGGCGACCCGGATAACTGGCTCGGTGTGCTCTACAGTTGTGCCGCGGTCAAAGGCAGCAACTACGCCAAATGGTGTAACCCGGCCTACGACAAACTCGTGCAGCAGGCGAAGGTCAGCAGCGACCGTGAGCAGCGCATCAAGTGGTATCAACAGGCGCAGAAAATACTTAAGGAACAAGTACCTATAACGCCTATTGCAAACTCGACGGTTTTCCAGCCACTGCGAAAGGAAGTAAAGGACTTCAAGATCAGCCCTTTTGGTCTGACGCCGTTTTATGGTGTCAGTCTAGATAAGTAACAGCTACGCCCCAACCGAGTGCGCTAGACCGCTCGGTTGGGCGTTTTTGGTGCGCTCAATGCACCGAAAAAAACCTCTATATATATGCATTTATGTACAAACTTTCATAAATGCGACATTCCTGTACGTTCGTACCACAGTTTTCCCTTCGTAGCCGTTCAGCATCTTGCAATGGGTATGGCCCCTGCATAAGTATCCGCAGGCCGACTCACGAGGTCGCCCTCACCACCAAAAATGACAACAAATCATGAGGCCAACATGCTTAAACACGCAGTCATTCCGCTTTTAGTTAGTGCTGGCCTTATGGCCGCAGCCCCTTTCGCCCAAGCGGCGACTAACCTGGTGTTCTGCTCCGAAGGGAGCCCGGCCGGTTTTGACCCAGGCCAGTACACCACCGGAACAGACTTCGATGCTTCGGCCGAAACCATGTTCAACCGTCTGACCCAGTTCGAACGCGGCGGCACCGCTGTGATTCCTGGGCTGGCCACCAGCTGGGACGTGTCCCCGGATGGCCTGACGTACACCTTCCACTTGCGTGACGGCGTCAAGTTCCACACCACCTCGTACTTCAAGCCGACCCGTACCTTCAATGCCGATGACGTGCTGTTCACGTTCAACCGCATGATCAACAAGGACGATCCGTTCCGCAAAGCCTACCCCACCGAGTTCCCGTACTTCACGGACATGGGGATGGACACCAACATCAAGAACATCGAGAAAGTCGATGACCACACCGTCAAGTTCACCCTTGGCACCGTGGACGCAGCGTTCATCCAGAACCTGGCGATGAGCTTCGCCTCGATCCAGTCGGCTGAATACGCCGCCCAACTGTTGAAAGAAGGCAAGGCACAGGACATCAACCAGAAGCCAATCGGCACTGGCCCGTTCGTGTTCAAGAGCTACCAGAAAGACTCCAACATCCGTTACACCGGCAACAAGGATTACTGGAAGCCTGAGGACGTGAAGATCGACAACCTGATCTTCGCCATCACCACCGACCCGTCGGTGCGTATCCAGAAGCTGAAGAAAAACGAATGCCAGGTCACCCTGTTCCCACGTCCGGCCGACCTCAAGGCGCTGGGTGAAGACAAGGACCTGAAACTGCCGCACCAGGCCGGTTTCAACCTGGGCTACATCGCCTACAACGTCATGCCGGTACTCAAAGGCCAGACCGCGCCTAACCCGCTGTCGGACCTGCGGGTGCGTGAAGCCCTGGACATGTCGGTGAACAAGCAGCAGATCATCGACTCCGTGTACCAAGGCGCCGGTCAACTGGCCGTCAACGCCATGCCGCCGACCCAATGGTCCTACGACACCACCATCAAGGATGCCCCGCACGACGTGACCAAAGCCAAGGCTTTGCTCAAGGAAGCAGGCGTCAAGGAAGGCACCGAAATCACCCTGTGGGCGATGCCGGTTCAACGTCCGTACAACCCGAACGCCAAGCTGATGGCTGAGATGCTGCAGAACGACTGGAAACAGATCGGCCTGAAGGTCAACATCGTCAGCTACGAGTGGGGCGAGTACATCAAGCGCTCCAAAGGCGGCGAGAACCAGGCCATGATCATTGGCTGGAGCGGCGACAATGGTGACCCGGACAACTGGCTGAACGTACTGTTCGGCTGCGACTCGCTGGCCGGTAACAACTTCTCCAAATGGTGCGACAAAAAATTCGATGGCATCGTGAAAGAAGCCAAGGCCACATCGGATGTCGCCAAACGCACCGAGCTGTACAAGCAGGCGCAACATATCCTCAAAGATGCAGTCCCGATGACACCTATCGCGCACTCGACGGTGTATCAACCCATGCGCAACACCGTGCAGGACTTCAAGATCAGCCCGTTTGGCTTGAACTCCTTCTACGGCGTGAGCGTAAGCGGCAAGTAAGGATTGATAACGGCGACGTTTCACAACGTCGCCGTTATTGCATCCGCCCAGACCGTAGGAAACAGACCACGACCGTACTCATTGCGTCTTACAGCAATGAGCCGCGACGTACAGCTCCGTTACCTACAAGGTCAATCCGTTTTGGCGCATTTACTGCGAGGTCCGCGACCCATAACGTCGTAGGACAGCAGAGGCTCCAATCTCGGAAAGGCACTTGCTGCGTGTGGGATCAGTGATGTCTCCCAGGCAAAAGCCTGGGTGATTGCTCGCTGATGACAATTACAAACAAGGATCGGGATCGTCATGCGCCATACCACCGTTCTATCCGCAATTTTTGGCACCAGCCTGCTGGCTGTGGCCACGATGGGCCAAGCCGCCGACAAGAAGAGCCTGGTGTTCTGCTCTGAAGGCAGCCCGGCAGGGTTTGACACCGCGCAATACACCACCGCCACCGACAACGATGCGGCCGAGCCGCTGTACAACCGACTGGTTGAGTTCGAAAAGGGCGCGACCAATGTGGTGCCTGGGCTTGCAACCAAGTGGGATATTTCCGAAGACGGCCTGACCTACACCTTTCACCTGCGTGAAGGGGTGAAATTCCACAGCAACAAGGAGTTCAAGCCGACGCGCGACTTCAACGCCGACGACGTGCTGTTCACCTTCAACCGCATGCTTGACCCCGACCATCCGTTTCGCAAGGCCTACCCCACCGAGTTTCCGTACTTCAACGGGATGAGCCTGAACAAGAACATTGCCAAGGTCGAAAAAACCGACCCGCACACCGTGGTGATCACCCTGAACACGGTCGACGCCGCGTTCGTGCAAAACATCGCCATGAGCTTTGCCTCGATTCTGTCGGCCGAATACGCCGAGCAATTGCTTAAAGAAGGCAAACCCAGCGACATCAACCAGAAGCCCATCGGCACTGGCCCGTTTGTGTTCCAGCGCTACCAGAAAGACTCGCAGATCCGTTATGTGGGCAACAAACAGTACTGGGACCCGAGCCGGGTCAAGCTGGACCAACTGATCTTCGCCATCAACACCGACGCCTCGGTGCGGGTGCAAAAACTCAAAGCCGGCGAGTGCCAGGTAACCCTGCACCCACGCCCGGCCGACGTCGACGCCCTCAAGGCCGACCCCAACCTGCAACTGCTGACCAAGCCAGGCTTCAACCTCGGCTACATCGCCTACAACGTGCGCCACAAGCCCTTCGACCAGCTCGAAGTGCGCCAGGCGCTGGACATGGCGGTGAACAAGCAAAGCATCCTCAATGCCGTCTACCAGGGCGCCGGCCAGCTGGCAGTCAACGCCATGCCGCCGACCCAGTGGTCCTACGACGACACCATCAAGGACGCCGCCTACAACCCGGAAAAAGCCAAAGAGTTGCTCAAGGCGGCAGGCGTGAAGGAAGGCACCGAGATCACCCTGTGGGCGATGCCGGTGCAACGTCCGTATAACCCCAACGCCAAGCTGATGGCCGAGATGCTGCAAAGTGACTGGGCCAAGATCGGCCTCAAGGTCAAGATCGTCAGCTACGAGTGGGGCGAATACATCAAGCGCACCAAGAACGGTGAGCACGACATCAGCCTGATCGGCTGGACCGGCGACAACGGTGACCCGGACAACTGGCTGGGCACTCTTTATAGCTGCGACGCCATCGGCGGGAACAACTACTCCATGTGGTGTGACCCGGCGTACGACAAGCTGATCAAGCAAGCCAAGGTCGTCACCGACCGCGAACAAAGGACTGTTCTGTACAAACAGGCGCAGCAACTGCTTAAAGCACAGGTGCCGATCACGCCAGTCGCCCACTCGACGGTCAACCAGCCGTTAAGCGCCAAAGTCGAAGGTTTCAAAGTGAGCCCCTTCGGCCGCAACGTGTTCTCGGGCGTCAGTATCACCCCATAAAATTATAACCGGATTGCAGGGAGCCAAATCGGCTTCCTGGCAAACGTGCAGCCTTTTGTTGGGAAATTTCCTACGGCAAACGTTTGCAAAGGCTTGAACGAGTTACACACCCAATAGCCGGTTCACCTAAAAAGACCGGCATTAAAAAGAGAACCAAAGGAGCTCCACCCATGAAACTGAGCAGCAAAGCGCTTCTGGCCTTGGCCATCAGCAGCATCACGGCAACCGCCTTCGCTGAAACCCAAAGCCAGGACTTCGTTCCAACCACCTTGGCCGGCACCAGCGCCCAAAGCGAGGCCAAAGGCTTTATCGATGGATTCAGCCTGGGCGGTACGACCCGTAACTGGTACTCCACCGAGAAGAAATTCCGTGGCCAGCGTTTCTCTTACGAAAAACACGGCGTGAAAGAAACTGACGCCAACCGTACCAACTGGGTGCAGGGCACTATCCTCAACGCGACCTCGGGTTTCACCCAAGGCACCGTTGGCGTGAGCACTGAAGTGGCCGTCTACAACGCTTTGGTTCTGGACCGCAGCAAGCGCGATATCAAGGGCGGTTCTAACCGCACACTGGCCGACTCCAACGGCGATGCTGTTGATCAGTGGAGCAAACTGGGCCTGGCCAACGTTAAGTTCCGTGTGTCGAACACCACCTTGACCGCCGGTCGCCAGAACTTCAGCAGCGGCATCGTCGACACCATCGGCAACCGTGCCCTGCCGTCGAGCTTTGAGGGTGTGAGCTTCAACAGCGAAGAACTCAGCAACCTGTCGTTCCAGGGCGGTATCTTCGACCGTGTTTCGCCACGGACCGAACAGAGCCTGTCGAAATTCCGCTCCGAATACGGTAATGGCCAGACCACCGACAAGGTCAAAACCCTGGGCTTCAACTACCAGCCGTTCAAGAGCCTGAAAACCAGCGTATTCGCCGCAAACGTCGAAGACTTCTGGAACCAGTACTACGTCGGCGCGACCCACGAGTTGGGTGATGCTCAGACCCTGGCACTGACCACCGGCCTGAACTACTACAAAACCACCGACACCGGCAGCAAGAAGATGGGCAAAATCGACAACGATACTTACTCGTTGTCTCTGGGCCTGACTCACCAAGCCCACAGCCTGACCTTCTCCTACCAGGCCATCAACGGTGACGAGTACTTCGACTACCTGCACGAAACCAACGGCATCTACCTGGCCAACTCCCTGACGTCCGACTTTAACGGACCGAACGAGAAGTCCTTCCAGATCGCCTACGGCCTCAACATGGCCGAATACGGCGTGCCAGGCCTGAAGTTCAACGTGTACTCGGCTCGCGGCTGGGGCATCGACGGTACTCACTACACCGGCACCGCCTACGGCGAAGCTAACGTGGCACGCAGTGACCTGCGCCTGATGGACGGCGAGACCCACCAGGAATACGGCATCGGCACGTCGTACGCCCTGCAAAGCGGTCCACTCAAGGCCACCACTATTCGTGGTACTTACGTGACTCACCGCGCCAGCGCCAACCAGGCTGACGGCAACATCCGTGAGTTCCGCCTGGTGACCACCATCCCGTTCAACATTCTTTAATTAGCGCCAGGTAGACGGCGGGCTCATCACGAGCCCGCCGTCTACGCTTGTCTGGTTCAATCGATTGCAGAGGGCTCTGAATGAAAATGCTCCCGCTACAAGCCGCCATTGCCGCTGCGCTGTTGAGCGTCGCGATCGGCGTTTCGGCCAAACCGCTGGTGGTCTGCACCGAAGCCAGCCCGGAGGGTTTCGACCCGGTCCTGTACACCACGGCCGTCACCGCTGACGCCGCCGCCGAGACCCTGTTCAACCGCCTGGTGGACTTCAAGCCCGGCACCACCGAAGTCGTGCCTGCACTGGCCAAAGACCTGCCACAAATCAGCGCCGATGGGTTGACCTACACGTTCCACCTGCGTGACGACATCAAGTTCCACACCACCGACTACTTCAAACCCACGCGCAACATGAATGCCGACGACGTGCTTTGGAGCTTCCAGCGCCAGCTGGACCCGAATCACCCTTGGCACAAAAAGTCCAACGTGGGCTACCCGTACTTTGAAAGCATGGGTTTCAAGGAACTGCTCAAAAGCGTCACGAAGACCGACGACCACACCGTTGTCTTCACGCTGACCCGTCCTGAAGCCCCATTCCTGGCCGACCTGGCCATGGCGTTTTCCTCGATCCACTCCGCCGAATACGCCGACCAGTTGCTCAAGTCCGGCAAGACCGATGACCTGAACGCCAAGCCAATCGGTACCGGGCCGTTCATCTTCACCCGCTACGCCAAAGACGCCCAAGTGCGCTTCAAGGCCAACCCGGAGTACTTCCGTGGCAAGCCGCCAGCTGACCCGCTGATCCTGGCGATTACCGTCGACAACAACGTGCGCCTGCAAAAGCTCAAGGCCAACGAGTGCCAGATCGCGCTGTATCCGAAACCGGATGACGTGCCGAGCATGAAGGCCGACCCGAACCTGAAAGTCACGGAACTGGCGGCGATGACCACCGCTTACACCGCGCTGAACACCACGCACAAGTACATGAGCGATGCACGCGTGCGTCACGCGATCAACATCGCGTTCGACAAAAAAGGCTACAACGAGTCCCTGTACGGCAAAGGCAACGCCATCGATGCCACCGGCCCGTATCCGCCAACACTGCTGGGCTTCAGCGACAAACTGAAAAACCCGGCGCGTGACCTGGATAAAGCCCGCGCCCTGCTCAAGGAAGCCGGTGTACCGGAAGGCACCGAGTTCACCCTGTTCACCCGTAACGGCGGCGGCCCGACCAACCCGAACCCGATGCTCGGCGCCCAGCGCATGCAGGCGGATCTGGCGCAGATTGGCCTGAAGGTCAATATCAAAGTTATGGAATGGGGCGAGATGCTCAAGCGTGCTAAAAACGGCGAGCACGACATGGTTTCCGCCGGCTGGGCAGGCGATAACGGCGACCCGGATAACTTCCTCACGCCAAACCTGAGTTGCGATGCAGCCAAAAACGGCGAAAACTACGCCCGCTGGTGTAACAAAGAGTTTCAAGACTTGATCGACAAGGCGCGCGCGCTCGCTGAACCCGCCCAGCGCGCTGCACTCTATGAACAAGCCATGGACGTTTTCGACAAAGACCAACCATGGATTCCCATGGCTTACCCGAAATTGTTCACCGCCATGCGCAAAAACGTCGAGGGTTTTACCCAAAGCCCTCTGACCACCAATAACTTCGCCACCACCCAGGTGAAGTAATAAGAGAAGACGCTCGGCACCGTCGCCATTGACGGTGCCGAACCTGCCTAACCGGCTGATTGAGGTACACAACAAGATGTTTAGTTTTATTGCCCGCCGATTGGGGTTATTGATCCCCACGTTTTTCGGCATCACGTTGCTGACGTTTGCGTTGATTCGCATGATCCCCGGCGACCCCGTCGAAGTCATGATGGGCGAACGACGAGTCGACCCCGAGATGCACGCACAGGCAATGGAACGCCTCGGCCTTAACAAGCCGCTGTACGCGCAATACTTTGACTATGTAGGCAAGCTCGCCCACGGCGACCTCGGCGAATCCCTGCGCACGCGCACCAGCGTGTGGACCGAATTCACCGCCCTCTTCCCCGCGACCCTGGAACTGTCCATGGCCGCCCTGCTGTTCGCCGGTATCCTGGGCCTGTTGGCCGGGGTGATCGCGGCCTTGAAACGAGGATCCCTGTTCGACCATGGGGTGATGGGCATCTCCCTCGCGGGATATTCGATGCCGATCTTCTGGTGGGGCCTGATCCTGATCATGTTCTTCTCCGTAAGCCTGGGCTGGACCCCGGTTTCCGGGCGTATCGACCTGCTCTACGACATCGAGCCGCGCACCGGCTTCATGCTGATCGACACCCTGCTGGCTGACGAGCCGGACGCCTTCTTCGACGCCCTGCACCACCTGATCCTGCCGGCCATCGTGCTCGGCACCATCCCGCTGGCCGTTATTGCGCGGATGACCCGTTCGTCGATGCTCGAAGTGCTGCGCGAAGACTACATCCGTACCGCCAAGGCCAAAGGCCTGTCGCCGGCGCGCGTGGTCTTCGTACACGGCCTGCGTAACGCGCTGATTCCGGTACTCACCGTGGTCGGCCTGCAAGTCGGCACCCTGCTGGCCGGTGCGGTGCTGACCGAAACCATCTTCTCGTGGCCCGGCATCGGCAAATGGCTGATCGAAGCCATTGGCGCGCGGGACTACCCGGTGGTGCAAAACGGCATCCTGCTGATCGCCTGCCTGGTGATCCTGGTGAACTTCGTGGTGGATATCCTCTACGGCTTCGCCAACCCACGCATCCGTCACCAGCGCTGAGATCATGACCATGAGCACACCTACTCAAGCGGTAGCAGTCGATCAAAGCCTGCTGTATCCGTCCCCGTACAAAGAATTCTGGCAAGCCTTCTCCAAGAACAAAGGCGCGGTTGCCGGCCTGCTGTTCATGTTGCTGATCGTGTTCTGCGCGATCTTCGCCCCGTGGGTTGCACCGCATAACCCCAGCGAGCAATACCGTGACTTCCTGCTCACCCCGCCAGCCTGGCTGGAAGGTGGGCAGATGCAATTCCTGCTCGGCACCGACGAACTCGGCCGTGACCTGCTCTCGCGCCTGATCCAGGGCTCGCGCCTGTCCTTGCTGATCGGTTTGTCGTCGGTGGTGATGTCGCTGATTCCGGGCATCCTGCTCGGCTTGTTCGCCGGGTTCTTCCCGCGCGTGCTTGGCCCAACCATCATGCGTTTGATGGACATCATGCTGGCCCTGCCGTCGCTGCTGCTGGCTGTCGCCATTGTCGCGATCCTCGGCCCTGGCCTGATCAACACCGTAATCGCCATCGCCATCGTGTCCTTGCCGTCCTACGTGCGTTTGACCCGCGCGGCGGTGATGGGCGAACTGAACCGCGACTACGTGACCGCCGCCCGCCTTGCCGGCGCCGGCCTGCCGCGTCTGATGTTCATCACCGTGCTGCCTAACTGCATGGCGCCGCTGATCGTACAGGCCACCTTGAGCTTCTCGTCGGCGATTCTCGATGCCGCGGCCCTGGGCTTCCTGGGCCTTGGCGTACAACCGCCAACCCCTGAGTGGGGCACCATGCTGGCTTCGGCCCGTGACTACATCGAACGCGCCTGGTGGGTGGTGAGCTTGCCTGGTTTGACCATTTTGCTCAGCGTGCTGGCAATCAACTTGATGGGTGACGGCCTGCGCGACGCGCTGGACCCGAAACTCAAGAACGCCGCCTGAGGAGATTCCCATGTCACTGTTAGAAATCAAGAATCTCAACGTCCGCTTCGGCGACAAGACCGCCGTGCCGGTGGTCGATGGCCTCGACATTTCCGTCGACAAAGGCGAAGTATTGGCCATCGTTGGCGAGTCGGGCTCGGGTAAATCCGTGACCATGATGGCGCTGATGGGCCTTATCGAGCATCCCGGCATTGTCACCGCCGACGCGCTGAACTTCGACGGCAAGGACATGCTCAAGCTGAGCAACCGTCAGCGCCGCCAAATCGTCGGCAAAGACCTGGCGATGGTGTTCCAGGACCCGATGACCGCGTTGAACCCCA
The DNA here is from genome assembly GCF_013385735.1 of Pseudomonas sp. D2002. Lineage (NCBI taxonomy): Bacteria > Pseudomonadati > Pseudomonadota > Gammaproteobacteria > Pseudomonadales > Pseudomonadaceae > Pseudomonas > Pseudomonas sp. D2002. Next base: position 1,039,963 of record NZ_JACAPL010000003.1, read on the forward strand.
GCTACACCGTGGGCTTCCAGATTGAAGAAGTGCTGCGCCTGCACCTGAAAATGTCCGGCAAGCAAGCGCGTAAACGTGCGATCGAACTGCTCGAAAAGGTTGAAATCCCAGGCGCTGCCAGCCGTATGGACGCCTACCCGCACCAACTGTCCGGCGGTATGAGCCAGCGTGTTGCAATCGCCATGGCGATTGCCGGCGAACCGAAACTGCTGATCGCCGACGAGCCGACCACGGCCTTGGACGTGACCATCCAGGCGCAGATCATGGAACTGCTGCTGGCCCTGCAGAAAGAGCAGAACATGGGCCTGGTGCTGATCACCCACGACCTGGCCGTGGTAGCCGAAACCGCCCAGCGCGTGTGCGTGATGTACGCCGGCCAAGCCGTGGAAGTCGGCCAGGTGCCGCAGTTGTTCGACATCCCGGCGCACCCGTACAGCGAAGCGCTGCTCAAGGCGATCCCCGAGCACAGCCTGGGCGCCACGCGCCTGGCCACGTTGCCGGGCATCGTGCCCGGTCGCTACGACCGCCCGCAGGGTTGCCTGCTGTCGCCGCGCTGCCCGTATGTGCAGGAATCCTGCCGTGCCCAGCGCCCCGGCCTTGACCCGAAAACCAACAGCCTCGCGCGCTGCTTCTACCCCTTGAACCAGGAGGTGGCGTAATGGCCGTCGTTCTTACCGCCCGCGACCTCACCCGTCACTACGAAGTGTCCCGTGGCCTGTTCAAGGGCCATGCGCTGGTACGCGCGCTTAATGGTGTGTCGTTTGAACTGGAAGCCGGCAAAACCCTCGCCGTGGTTGGCGAATCGGGTTGCGGCAAATCCACCCTGGCCCGCGCGCTGACGCTGATTGAAGAACCGTCTTCGGGCTCCTTGAAAATCGCCGGTCAGGAAGTCGCTGGCGCCGACAAGGCCCAGCGCAAGCAATTGCGCAAAGACGTGCAGATGGTGTTCCAGAGCCCGTATGCCTCGCTGAACCCGCGCCAGAAGGTCGGTGATCAACTCGGCGAGCCGCTGCTGATCAACACCAACCTGTCCGCCGCCGAACGCCGCGAGAAAGTGCAGGCAATGATGAAGCAAGTGGGCCTGCGCCCTGAGCATTATCAGCGCTACCCGCACATGTTTTCCGGTGGCCAACGCCAGCGTATTGCACTGGCCCGCGCGATGATGCTGCAACCCAAAGTGCTGGTGGCGGATGAGCCTACTTCTGCACTCGACGTGTCGATCCAGGCTCAGGTGCTCAACCTGTTCATGGACCTGCAGCAGGAATTCAACACGGCCTACGTGTTCATCTCCCACAACCTGGCGGTGGTGCAACACGTCGCCGATGACGTGATGGTGATGTACCTCGGTCGCCCGGTGGAAGTCGGCCCCAAGGACGACATCTACGCCCGCCCTCTGCACCCGTACACCCAGGCGCTGCTGTCGGCCACCCCGACCATTCACCCGGACCCGAACAAGCCGAAGATCAAGATCGTCGGCGAGCTGCCCAACCCGCTGAACCCGCCGCCTGGCTGCGCTTTCCACAAGCGCTGCCCCTACGCGACCGCGCGGTGCAGCAGCGAAGAGCCGCAGTTGCGTGCGTTGGATAACCGTCAGGTGGCTTGCCACTACGCGGAGCAGTTTGTGGCTTGAGCCAGCAATAAAAATGCCCCGGTTGTTCACTCCGGGGCATTACATGCGTTCTACAGCCCTTCCCATCAGGTTGCGCATCAGCCTGGCGGGAGGGGCTTTCTTTTTCTGGGCGCCCAGCAACGGGTTTTGTTAATAACTCCCGTTGAGTATTCGAAAGCAATCTAACGACCTGTGAGTTCTCACAGTAGTCAGCCATGCCTATTTAAACTTTCATGGGCTTACACACTTTATCCAATGGACGGGTAAGCGCTCATGACAACCTTCACTGTGTTTTTCTGTGGCACCGGCTCAACTAAATTCGATGACAGCAACGCCAATTACTGGAACGGCGAGCTGATTTCCACCCTGGCGCAAAACACCCAAAGCCTCAGTAAAGAGTTTGCCGAATGGATCGTTATCGACGGCCCCGGCAGCGGCAACCTGCAAGCCGACGAGATGTCCACGAAGTCCGGCAATTACTCTCAACTCAAGGGCACAGCCTTGGGTTCCGGCTGGGAAGACAACGTTACTCACGCCGCCAACATCATGAAAGGCACGTTTACCTGGCAGCGAGAGAAACTGACCGAGGAAAACTACAACCAACTGCAGAAAGCCGGTGTGCCCATTGAAGAGGTCAAGATCACCGGCAGTTGGTACTGGCGCACCTACGATTACGGTACGCGCAAAGTCACGCAACAAGCGCTGCAAGAGCAGATCATCAAGACCTTTCGCAAAGACGGCATCATTCCGACCCAGGTCAACCTGGTCGGTTGGAGTCGCGGCGGGATCAGCTGCCATATGCTCGCCAATGCCATGTTGAATGACAGCGTCTTAAAGACAGTGCCCGTTAACATCTTCGCCGTCGACCCGGTTCCCGGGCTCTTGAACTTCCAGGACAGTCGGGTAAAGCTCGGCTGTAACGTCAAAGAATACGTGGCTTTTTACGCCAGAGATGAACGCTCACTGGGCTTCGCGTGTGTGGTTCCTGAATGTGATAAAACCACCAAAGTTCATATCTATCCCATGCCCGGCCGCCACGCGACCTTAGTCGGCAATGCTGCCGCCAACGGCGACCAGGGTGCAAAGGTCTATGCAGAACCGGGCCAGATTGTTCGCCACTTTGCAGAGGTGTGCCTGACGCGTTGGGGTGTGCGCCTGGAAAAGAAACTTAATCTTTCGCCAGCACACATTAATGAACAGCTCGCGAAGATAAAAGCTGACCTGGGCGGGTATGTAAAAATGCGCAGTACGGTGTACACCACCAGTACGCAAACGGCAGGTGAGCGCAGCATTACCAAAGGCAGTAAGGATATTAAATTTACTGCAGCTACCAGTGCCGACTACAGCCCGGAGGCGGGGCTTTCAATCGAACACATCCTGAGCAGCGACTACTTTAAAGATATTGGCTGACGGGCGTAGTGAGTGTTCTACAGCCCCTCCCACCAAACGGTACACGCGTCTGGTGCAAGGGGCTTTTTGATCACTCAGGTATCGCTGTCGCCTTCGTTGTCATCGTCGTCTGGCGGGGCTTGCTGGTCATCGTCATCCTTGGAGCCACCCTGATCTTCATCACCGGCTTCCGACTCGCTCTTGGCCAGTTGCAGCCCACCCGTTTGTACCGTTTTCGCTGCCACAAACCCTGCCTGGCTGCCCTGCACCGGGTTATGCGCCCAGGCCGTCGACATCCCCAACGACAACAGCACCAGCACTTTTATCAACAGCACTACACGTTGAAAAATACTCATGGTCGATTTCCGTCCAGTCAGTAGATGAATCCTGCACGACAGCCGTTTACCGTCGCCAGGTTAGAAGCTAGTCCCAATGCCCGGTTTGCGCCAGGCCTCAGGTGTCACCGTCGTCATAGGTTTCACTGTCTTCCCCTTCGTTATAGGGGTTTTCCGCATCCTCCTTCGGCGCGGGTTGGGCTTGGGGTTGCCAACTGCCGGAGTTGACCTCGTTGTGCTTTTTCTTGGTGACGGGGCCGGTGTCTTTCCATTGGGGTGTGCCGGTGTCAGCCAGCGCCAACGTATGCGCCATGGCGATGGACAACGCCAGTGCCCCCAGCAGCAAATGGCTGGCACGTTGAGTTATACGCACGGTGGCCTCCTATTCCGTCGGTGAAAGGGTGAACTATTCGAAACGCTAGACCGGATGCTGGGTTAGCGCCAATTTCCCAGGCGGATGAAGATCAACATGTGGGAGCTGGCTTGCCTGCGATAGCGGCCCGTCAGCCAACCTATCAGTGACTGGCCCACCGCAATCGCAGGCAAGCCAGCTCCCACAATAGTCGGCGGTATACGCCCACAAAAAAGGGCGAAGCCATCACAGCTTCGCCCTTTTTATACCGCTCAGACCTTAATGGTGCTCACGCGTCGCGCGGAATTTAACATCCGGCCAGCGCTCTTCCATCAATGCCAGGTTCACCCGCGTCGGCGCCAGGTAGGTCAGGTGACCGCCGCCGTCCACCGCGAGGTTTTCCACGGCCTTGTTGGAGAACTCCTCCAACTTCTTCTTATCGCTGCAATCGATCCAGCGCGCGGAGTACACGGTGATCGGCTCGTAGGAGCATTCGACCTTGTATTCCTCTTTCAAGCGGCTGGCGACTACGTCGAACTGCAGAACACCGACGGCGCCGAGGATGATGTCGTTGCTGCGCTCGGGGAAGAACACCTGGGTGGCGCCCTCTTCCGCCAATTGCTGCAGGCCTTGGCGCAGTTGCTTGGACTTGAGCGGGTCCCGCAGGCGCACGCGGCGGAACAGTTCCGGGGCGAAGTGCGGGATACCGGTAAAGCCCAGCACTTCGCCTTCGGTGAAGGTGTCACCGATCTGGATGGTGCCGTGGTTGTGCAGGCCGATGATGTCGCCGGCGTAGGCTTCTTCGAGCTGTTCACGCTCGGAGGAGAAGAACGTCAGGGCGTCGCCGATGCGCACGTCCTTGCCGGTGCGCACGTGGCGCATCTTCATGCCTTTTTCGTATTTGCCCGAGCAGATACGCATGAAGGCGATACGGTCGCGGTGTTTAGGGTCCATGTTTGCCTGGATCTTGAACACGAAACCGGTGAATTTCTCTTCGACCGGTTCCACCGTACGCTCGTTGGCGACGCGGGCCAACGGCTTCGGCGCCCAGTTCACGACGGCGTCGAGTACGTGGTCGACACCGAAGTTGCCCAGCGCAGTACCGAAGAACACCGGCGTCAGCTGGCCGTCGCGGAATTCCTGCTGGTTGAACTCATGGCAGGCGCCCTGCACCAGTTCCAGCTGATCGACGAAGCGGTCGTACTCGTCACCCAGGTGGGCGCGGGCTTCGTCGGAATCGAGCTTCTCGATGATCTTGACGTCGGTACGCTCGTGGCCGTGACCGGCGGTGTAGACAATGATGTAGTCGTCGGCCAGGTGGTACACGCCCTTGAAGTCGCGGTAGCAACCGATTGGCCAAGTGATCGGCGCAGCCTTGATCTTCAGGACCGCTTCGATTTCATCCAGCAACTCGATGGGGTCGCGGATATCGCGGTCGAGTTTGTTGATGAAGCTGACGATGGGCGTGTCGCGCAGGCGGCACACGTCCATCAACGCGATGGTGCGTGGCTCAACGCCTTTACCGCCGTCGAGGACCATCAGGGCCGAGTCCACCGCAGTCAGGGTGCGGTAGGTATCTTCGGAGAAGTCCTCGTGACCCGGGGTGTCGAGCAGGTTGACCATGTGGTCGCGATACGGGAACTGCATGACCGACGTGGTAATGGAAATACCCCGTTGTTTTTCCATTTCCATCCAGTCGGAGGTGGCATGGCGGTCGGATTTGCGGGATTTCACCGTGCCGGCCACAGCGATTGCCTTGCCCATCAGCAGGAGCTTCTCGGTGATGGTAGTTTTACCGGCATCGGGGTGGGAAATAATGGCGAAAGTGCGGCGTTTCGCGACTTCGGCGGCCTGGTGGGTCATGGGAAATCGCCTGGCAGGTGAGTCAAAAAAGGGCGGCGAGTATAGCGCAAACCCAGGGAGCCAGACCACCGTTCACCCGATTGGGGGTGGCTAAATGCTGCCAAGTGTGGAACCTTTTAAAAGGTCGAGACGTCCACTCCCCTGCTACCGCACTCGGAACAGGGGCTGATAAATCAGCAAGTTAGCCTGACGAGGCTGCGCTCATGGCTTGATCGCATACCGCATTGCCGGTATCGACAAGCTGCATTTCGCGACCATATTTGCCGACAGCCAGGAATGGCATTGCCGCTCGGAAATGTGTTCGCCGACAAAAGAAAAAAAGGAGTCCGCCTGTGGCTATTCGCTATGGCAAAGGGCTGATAGGAGGAGCGGTTGTCGTCGCTCTCCTGGCCCTGCTGGTCCACTGGATCGGCATCAACACGATCGAACTGTACCGCGACGATTTGTTGTTTTACCTGCAAGCACACCTGATCCTCGTTCTAGTCTCCATGCTGGCCGCCCTTGTTGTAGGGATCCCCGCCGGTATCCTGCTCAGCCGACCGAATATGGTCGGGCGCGCAGAACGCTTCATGCAGATCTTCAACATCGGCAACACCGTCCCTCCCCTGGCCGTACTGGCCATCGCCCTCGGCGTCCTCGGCATTGGCAGTGGCCCGGCCATCTTCGCGTTGTTCCTCGCCTCGTTGCTGCCCATCGTGCGCAACACCTACGAAGGCCTCAAAAACGTTCAAGGCTCGCTGAAAGAAGCCGCCACCGGCATCGGCATGACGCCGCGCCAGGTGCTGTTTCGCGTGGAATTGCCCAACGCCGTGCCGATCATCATCGGCGGCGTGCGCGTGGCCCTGGCGATCAACGTCGGCACCGCACCGCTGGCGTTCCTGATTGGCGCCAACAGCCTGGGCAGCCTGATTTTCCCCGGCATCGCCCTGAACAATCAGCCGCAATTGCTGCTCGGCGCCGCGTGCACCGCGTTGCTGGCATTGCTGCTCGACGGTCTGGTGACCATGGCCAGCCGCCTCTGGCTGGAACGCGGGTTGCGTCCGTCTTAAGGCTTGGCAAAGGAAATCACATGAAAAAACTGACGTTGATATTGAGCTGCGTCCTGCTGTTTGCAGGCATTGCGCAAGCCGCCGAAAAACCGGTCATCCGCATCGGCGCCCGGGTGTTCACCGAACAGACCCTGCTCGCCGAAATCACTTCCCAGTACCTGCGCGCCAAGGGTTACGACACCCGTGTGACCGGCGGCCTGGGCAGCAACCTGGCGCGCAGTGCCCAGGAAAGCGGGCAACTGGACCTGATCTGGGAATACACCGGTGTGTCGCTGGTGGCCTACAACCATGTGGACGAGAAGCTCGACAGTGAACAGTCCTACGCCCGAGTGAAAGAACTCGACGCGAAAAAAGGCCTGGTCTGGCTCTCCCCGTCGAAGTTCAGCAACACCTATGCGCTGGCATTGCCGGAGAACGTGGCCAAGGAATTCCCGCAGGTCAACAGCATCAGCGACCTGACCCAAGCCCTGGCGGAAAAAACCAAAGGCACCCGCCTGGTGGCCCTGGACACCGAGTTCGCCAACCGTTCCGACGGCATGGCCGGCATGGTCAAGCTGTACGACATGAACCTCACACGCAAAAACACTCGGCAGATGGACGCCGGCCTGGTCTACACCGCGCTGCGTAATGGCCAGGTGTTTGCCGGTTTGGTCTACACCACCGACGGTCGCTTGAACGCCTTCAAATTGAAGCTGCTCGAAGACGACAAGCATTACTTCCCGGACTACACCGCCGCGCCCGTGGTGCGTCAGGTTTATCTGGATGCTCACCCGCAGCTGGAAGCTGACCTCAAGCCTCTGGCCGCGCTGTTCGACGATGCAACCATGCGCCAGCTCAATGCGCGGGTCGACGTCGACCATGAGAGCCCGTCCGCCGTGGCCGCAGATTTCCTGCGCCAACATCCGATCAACCCATAAGAGGAGAAGACATGGAATTTCTGAACGCCTTTTCCCATCTTGATTGGGCACAAGTCCTGCACCTGACCTGGCAGCACATCACCCTGGTCGGCATTGCAGTCATCCTGGCAATCGTCGTCGGCGTGCCCCTGGGCGTACTGATGACGCGCTTCCCAACGCTCGCCGGCCCGTTGCAAGCCAGCGCCACGGTGTTGCTGACCGTGCCGTCCATCGCCCTATTCGGCCTGCTGCTGCCGTTCTACTCCAAGTTCGGCCAGGGCCTGGGGCCGATGCCGGCGATTACCGCCGTGTTCCTCTACTCCCTGCTGCCGATCATGCGTAACACCTACCTCGCCCTCACCGGCGTGGAACCGGGCATTCGCGAAGCCGCCAAAGGCATCGGCATGACCTTCGGCCAGCGCCTGCGCATGGTCGAGCTGCCCATCGCCGTACCGGTGATCCTCGCCGGTGTGCGCACCGCCGTGGTGATGAACATTGGTGTGATGACCATCGCCGCCACCATCGGCGCCGGTGGCCTGGGTGTACTTATTCTGGCTTCCATCAGCCGCAGCGACATGTCGATGCTGATCGTCGGCGCCGTGCTGGTCAGTCTCCTGGCCATCTTCGCCGACCTGCTTCTGCAATGGCTGCAACGCTCGCTGACTCCAAAAGGACTGCTCAAATGATCGAACTTCAAAACCTGACCAAGACTTTTCAAAGCAACGGCAAAACAGTCTCCGCCGTGAACGACGTAAGCCTGACCGTCAACGAAGGCGAGATTTGCGTATTCCTCGGCCCATCGGGTTGCGGCAAGAGCACCACGCTGAAAATGATCAACCGCCTGATCAAGCCCACCTCGGGCAAGATCCTGATCAACGGCGAAGACACCACCGACCTGGATGAGGTGACCCTGCGTCGCAACATCGGTTATGTGATCCAGCAGATTGGTCTGTTCCCGAACATGACCATCGAGGAAAACATCGTGGTGGTGCCCAAGCTGCTCGGTTGGGACAAACAGAAATGCCACGACCGCGCCCGCGAGTTGATGAGCATGATCAAGCTGGAACCCAAGCAATACCTGCATCGCTACCCGCGTGAACTGTCGGGTGGCCAGCAGCAGCGGATCGGTGTGATCCGCGCACTGGCCGCCGATGCGCCGCTGCTGTTGATGGACGAACCGTTCGGCGCAGTCGACCCGATCAACCGCGAGATGATCCAGAACGAGTTCTTCGAAATGCAGCGCGCGCTGAACAAGACCGTGATCATGGTCAGCCACGACATCGACGAAGCCATCAAGCTGGGCGACAAAATCGCCATCTTCCGCGCCGGCAAACTGCTGCAGATTGACCACCCGGACACGCTGCTGGCGCATCCGGCGGATGAATTTGTGAGCAATTTCGTCGGCCAGGACAGCACCCTCAAGCGCCTGCTGCTGGTGAGAGCCGAAGACGCCGCAGACAACGCCCCGTCGGTGAGCCCGGAAACCCCAGTGGCCGAGGCGCTGGAGCTGATGGACGAAACCGACCGTCGTTACGTGGTGGTCACCTGCGCCGAGAACAAGGCGCTGGGTTATGTACGACGTCGCGACCTGCACCGTCAGACCGGTACTTGCGGCCAGTACTTGCGCGAATTCAACGCCACGGCGGCGTACGACGAGCACTTGCGCATCCTGCTGTCGCGCATGTACGAGTTCAACCGCTCGTGGTTGCCGGTGATGGACGCTGAGCGGGTGTTCCTGGGTGAAGTGACCCAGGAGTCGATTGCCGAGTACCTGAGCTCCGGTAAGTCGCGTGGCGGCAAGACCAGCATCGTTTCGCCCGCCGAAACCGCGCTGGCCTGACCAATGATCGTTCCCGCGCTCCGCGTGGGAATGCCGCCTGGGACGCTCCGCGTCCCGCCTTTCGTGACGCAGAGCGTCACCGCATACGTTCCCACGCAGAGCGTGGGAACGATCATTCTTGCCCCTCCTGGGGAACATCAATCCGTCACACCGGTCGGTTACATAAGTAGCTGCACGCGGCTCCGCGACGAACGCGTGCAAAAACGCGACATTTTTAGTTGATCTATGGCCCCTCACGTCCTAAAGTTCGCGCCGAACGTCCATGCTGGAAACGATCCATCCGGCTCAAGTACTGACGACGAGACAGCAAGGCCAAGGGAAGCGTCTATTCCCATGGCCTTTTTGCTTTCGGCGACATGCCTTGGGAAGTAGGCGAACCAAAGTGGGGATACGGAGGACGTTCATTTGCACCCATTGATCAATTCAGTTTGCCCTTAGGAGTTCCCAGCATGTCGATCAACGTCGAAGATTATTTCGCGCGCGCCACTTTTGACAAAATGAAGGCGTTCGCCGACAAGCAAGAAACCCCGTTCGTGGTGATCGACACCGCGATGATCAGCCAGGCCTACGATGACCTGCGCGCCGGTTTCGAATTCGCCAAAGTCTATTACGCGGTCAAGGCCAACCCGGCCGTCGAGATCATCGACCTGTTGAAAGACAAGGGTTCGAGCTTCGACATCGCCTCGATCTACGAGCTGGACAAGGTCATGGATCGCGGCGTCAGCCCCGACCGTATCAGCTACGGCAACACCATCAAGAAATCCAAGGACATCCGCTACTTCTATGAGAAGGGCGTGCGTCTGTTCTCCACCGACTCCGAAGCCGACCTGCGCAACATCGCCAAGGCTGCGCCAGGCTCGAAAGTCTACGTGCGTATCCTCACCGAAGGCTCGACCACGGCTGACTGGCCTTTGTCGCGCAAATTCGGTTGCCAGACCGACATGGCCATGGACCTGCTGATCCTTGCCCGCGACCTGGGCCTGGTGCCGTACGGCATCTCCTTCCACGTCGGCTCGCAGCAGCGCGACATCAGCGTGTGGGACGCGGCGATCGCCAAGGTCAAAGTGATCTTCGAGCGCCTGAAAGAAGAAGATGGCATTCATCTGAAGCTGATCAACATGGGCGGCGGCTTCCCGGCCAACTACATCACCCGCACCAACAGCCTGGAAACCTACGCCGAAGAAATCATCCGCTTCCTCAAGGAAGATTTCGGCGACGACCTGCCGGAAATCATCCTGGAGCCGGGCCGTTCGTTGATCGCCAACGCCGGCATCCTGGTCAGTGAAGTGGTATTGGTTGCGCGTAAATCCCGTACCGCTGTCGAGCGTTGGGTGTACACCGATGTGGGCAAATTCTCCGGCCTGATCGAAACCATGGACGAAGCCATCAAGTTCCCGATCTGGACCGAGAAGAAAGGCGAGATGGAAGAAGTGGTCATCGCCGGCCCAACCTGCGACAGCGCCGATATCATGTACGAAAACTACAAGTACGGCCTGCCGCTGAACCTGGCGATTGGTGATCGTTTGTACTGGTTGTCGACCGGTGCCTACACCACCAGCTACAGCGCAGTTGAGTTCAATGGCTTCCCACCGTTGAAGTCCTACTACGTTTAACGCTGAGTGATCGTTCCCACGCTCTGCGTGGGAACGCATCCGGTGACGCTCCGCGTCACGCCTTCAAGTACGGACGCAGAGCGTCCAGACCGGCATTCCCACGCAGAGCGTGGGAACGATCAAGTTCGGTAGCACGCTGCTGGTACACCGCGGCCATTGCCCGAATCTGCGGATCACCCGCCGCCGCCAGCGCGGTATACGCTGTTCGCAAAAACTTCAAATTCCCGCCTGCCAGGGCTTTGCGCAACCACTCCAGGGCATCGTCGACCTGCCCTTTATCGGCCAGCACCGCCGCATAACTGAACTGCCCGCGAAAATCCCCACCTTCGGCTGAACGTCGGTACCACTGCACAGCCGCATCCAGATCCCTTGGGCAATACTGACCGTCGTCCAAATAACGACCCAGCAGGTTCATCGACTTGGCGTGGCCCTGCTCGGCCGCCTGGCGGTACAGCGCCAGCGCCTGCGGTCGGTCTTCAGCGACACCGCGACCGGCCGCGAGCAAATTGGCGTAGTTGTATTGCGCCCAATCCAGCCCAGCCTCTGCCGCCAGGCGAAACTCGCGCGCCGCTGCCGCTTCGTCCACTGCGCAACCCCAGCCATGTTCCAGGCAACGCCCCGCCATATTGCGCGCAATTAAATGCCCGCCTTGGGCCGCAATCTGGAACCAGCGCAATGCCAGCGCTTGATCACGCGCAATGCCGCGCCCTTCCAGCAGGATTTGCCCGAGCAAGGCCTGGGCGTCGATCACGCCCTCCTTCGCCGCCATCAGGATCGCCTGGGCGGCGCGCACCGGCGAGTCGTCGAGCATGGACTGCAATTGTTCGACGTTGAGCACTTCTTCACGGCGCAATAAAAAGCCCACGTCAGACCTCAACCCAGCGGCGCAGCAGGTTGTGGTAGGTGCCGGTGAGCTGGATCAGCGCCGGGTGGTCCGGCACATCGCGAGTCAGTTGCTGGATCGCGCCGTCCATCTCGAACAGCAAGGTGCGCTGGCTGTCTTCGCGCACCAGGCTTTGGGTCCAGAAGAACGAGGCGTAGCGCGCACCGCGGGTTACGGCGTTGACCTTATGCAAGCTGGAGCCTGGGTACAGCACCATGTCGCCGGCCGGCAGTTTTACCCGCTGCAGGCCGAAAGTGTCCTGGATCTCCAGCTCGCCGCCGTCGTATTCATCCGGGTCGCTGAAAAACAATGTGGACGACAGATCAGTGCGCACCCGCTCATGGCTGCCTCGCGCCTGGCGCACGGCATTATCGATATGGAAGTCGAAACTGCCGCCCGCCGTGTAGCAATTAAGCAGCGGCGGGAAGACTTTGTGCGGCAGCGCCGCTGACATGAACAAGGGGTTTTTCCACAACCGTTCGAGCATCGCCGCGCCGATTTCCTTGGCCAGCGGGTGGCCTTCGGGCAATTGCAGGTTGTGTTTGGCTTTGGCGGACTGGTGCCCGGCGGTGATTTTACCGTCGGCCCACTCGGTGGTTTCCAGGGCTTGGCGAATGCGCAGCACCTCCTCGCGAGAGAACAGGCCGGGAATGTGCAGCAGCATGGGGCGTCACCTGAAATCAGAGAGGCGCCAATGGTATTGATTCCTATCCGCTGTGTAAAACACAGCAGACAGACGCGCGCAAAAACGCCCGGCCCAAACCCACGCATCGGATGCGCGAGAGATTTACATGTAAAACAGAATATTTCTCGTTAACCCACGGCATAATGCGCGCCGTGACCTACTATCCAGCTCAGCGAGGCCGTCCGACGTGTTGAAGAAAACCCTGTTCCAGTTGCACTGGTTCTTCGGCATTACCGCCGGGCTGGTGTTGGCATTGATGGGGATCACCGGGGCCACGGTCTCGTTTCAGGATGAAATTCTGCGCGCACTCAACCCCACGGTACTGCATGTCGAAAAACGCGAAGCCGGCGTGCTGCCGCCTGCGGAGCTGGTGCGCAAGCTGGAAGCCACCGAAGGCAAGACCGTGTCAATGCTGTGGGTGGAAAGCGAAAGCGGCAACGCCGCGCGCGTGTTCTTCACCGCACCGCCCGGCGAGCGTCGTGGCCAGATGCGCTACTTCGACCCCTACACCGGCGACTACCTGGGCGACGCCGTCGGCCAGGACTTCTTCGGTTTTGTGCTGCAACTGCACCGCTTCCTGGCCATGGGCGACACCGGCCGGCAAATCACCGGCGCCTGCACGCTGATCCTGGTGTTTTTCTGCCTCTCGGGCCTGTACCTGCGCTGGCCGCGCCAAGTGGCAAGCTGGCGCGCCTGGCTGACCCTGGACTGGCGCAAAAAGGGCCGCAGCTTCAACTGGGATTTGCACTCGGTGTTCGGCACCTGGTGCCTGCTGTTCTATCTGTTCGCGGCGCTGACCGGCTTGTCGTGGTCCTACGATTGGTACAACCAGGGCCTGACCAAGCTGTTGTCCGACGCCCCGAACAACGAGCGCATGCGCAAACGCGGCCCACCACCCGCAGGCCCTGCGCCGGTGGCCAATTACGACGCCATCTGGAGCAGCATCTACGCCAACGCCGGCCCCGGCTTGAGCGCTTACAACATCCGCATGCCGGCCGTCGCCGGGCAACCGGCGATTGTCTATTACCTGCTCAAAACCTCGCCTCACGACCGCGCGCTGAACCAGATCAACCTCGACCCGGCCACCGGCGAGGTCAACTTCCACGACCGCTACGCCAGCAAGACCCTCAAGTCGCAATGGCTGACCAGTATTTATGCGCTGCACACCGGCAGTTATTTCGGCCTGATCGGGCGCATCGTTCTCACCGTCAGCGCGCTGTGCATGCCGCTGTTTTTTATCACCGGCTGGCTGCTGTACCTCGACCGTCGACGCAAAAAACGCCAGGTACGCGATGCACGCAAAGGCCTCGGCGCCAACCCCGGCGATGCCCCGGCCTGGCTGATCGGCTTTGCCAGCCAGAGTGGTTTTGCCGAGCAACTGGCGTGGCAGACGGCAGGGCAATTACAGGCCGCCGGCTTGCCGGTGAAGGTGCAGCCCTTGGGCACTGTCAGCCAGGACGACCTGCGCCAATCAGAAAACGCGCTGTTCGTGGTCAGCACGTTCGGCGACGGTGAAGCCCCCGACAGCGCCCGTGGGTTTGAGCGCAGTGTGCTCGGCCAAGACCTGTCGCTCAAAGGCCTGAACTACTCGGTACTGGCCCTGGGTGATCGCCAATACCAACACTTTTGCGGCTTTGCCCGGCGCCTGCATTTCTGGCTGACTCACCAAGGCGGCAACCCGTTGTTCGCGCCGGTGGAAGTCGACAGCGGTGACACCGACGCCTTGCTCACCTGGCAACAGCAACTGGGCCAGCTCACCGGTCACGCGCCAGCAGCGGCGTGGCAGAGCGCCCAGTATGAAAACTGGACCCTGACTCAGCGCCGCTTGCTCAACCGTGGCAGTGTCGGTTCAGATATTTACTTGCTCGGCCTAACCCCGCCCTCGCCGCACAGCTGGCTGGCCGGTGACCTGGTCGAAGTGCTGCCGCGCAATTGCCCCTGGGCCATCGAACACTTCCTCGAAGGCCTGGGCCTGGCCGGCAGCGATGGCGTGCTGATCGACGGCCTGGCGCAAACCCTCAGCCAAGCCCTGGCCACCCGCCAACTGCCGGAAAACCGCGCGCACTTGGTCGGCCTGCATGCCCAAGCACTGGTGGACGCCTTGGTACCCTTGGGCATGCGCGAATACTCCATCGCCTCGATTGCCAGCGACGGCATTCTGGAGCTGATCGTGCGCCAGGAACGGCACCCCGACGGCAGCCTGGGCCTGGGTTCGGGCTGGCTGACGGAACACGCCGCCCTCGGCTCCAGCATCAGCCTGCGCCTGCGCCGCAACAGCGGCTTCCATTTGCCGGACGCGCCGATGCCGCTGATCCTGCTGGGCAACGGCACCGGCCTTGCCGGCCTGCGCAGCTTGCTCAAGGCGCGCATTGCCGATGGCCAGCAGCGCAACTGGTTGCTGTTCGGCGAGCGCAATATCGCCCATGACTACTTGTGCCAGGACGAACTGCAAGGCTGGCTGGCCAGCGGCGATCTGGCCCTGCTGGACCTGGCGTTTTCGCGGGATCAGGAAGAGAAGATCTATGTGCAGGATCGCCTGCGCGAGTCGGCGGACGTGCTGCGCCGATGGCTGGCGGAAGGCGCCGCGATTTATGTCTGCGGCAGTTTGCAGGGCATGGCGACCGGCGTGGATCAGGTGTTGCACGAGGTGCTGGGCAGCGAGGCGGTGGAGCGGTTGATCGAGCAAGGGCGTTATCGTCGCGACGTCTACTGATTGATCGTTCCCACGCTCTGCGTGGGAATGCATCTTGTGACGCTCCGCGTCACGACTTTAAAAGCGGACGCAGAGCGTCCATAGCGGCATTCCCACGCAGAGCGTGGGAACGATCGTCTCACACCGCATTCGCAGGCAAGCCAGCTCCCACAGGTTTGAATGCATTTCAGGTCAGACGGGCTGCAGTTTTTGCTCGAACACGGAGACCCCATCCAAGTCGCGCAATATCACGGTCATCTCCGCCGTCTGCCCATCAATCTGCACCTCACCAAAAAACTGAAATCCGGCGAACGGTGAAGTGTTTTGCGCAGGTGGCGCCTTCTCGAACACCACTTCAGGGCCAAACGTCTTGTCCAGTGGATTAGGCCCGAAACTGCCGGCATTCAACGGCCCGGCCACAAACTCCCAGAACGGCTCGAAATCCTGAAACGCCGCCCGATCCGGGTGGTAGTGATGCGCCGCGCAGTAGTGCACATCCGCCGTCAGCCACACATGGTTGCGCACCTGCTGGGCACGCAAAAAGCCCAACAGCTCGGCAATTTCCAATTCGCGGCCTTGCGCCGGACCTGGGTCATTGTTGGCGATGGCTTCCCAGCGCGGCACGCCGGGGCTGACCTCACCGTCGGGCACGCCAAGGCCGATGGGCATGTCGGCGGCGATCACTTTCCATTGCGCCTGGGAGGCCTTGAGTTCGCGCTTGAGCCAGTCCAATTGCTCACGACCGAGAAAGGGCTTTTCGCCGCCCAGGTTGTCATCGTTGGGGCCGCGATAGCTGCGCATATCCAGCACAAACACATCCAGCAATGGCCCGTAGCTGAGCTTGCGATAAATCCGCCCGCCGCCGTCGGCGCTTTGCCGGCGCATCGGTGAATATTCCAGCCAGGCCTGGCGCGCACGGCCGACCAGGGTGTTGATGTCTTTGGTCTGATAACGCTCATCAAGCTGCTTGCTCGGCGACCAGTTATTCACCACCTCGTGGTCGTCCCACTGCCAGATCTGCGGCACCTCGGCATTAAAGCGGCGCACGTTTTCGTCAAGCAGGTTGTAGCGGTAATTGCCGCGATAGTCGTCCAGGGTTTCGGCGACTTTGCTCTTGGCCTCGGTGGTGATGTTGCGCCAAATCCTCCCGTCTTCAACGGTCAACTGGGCCGGCACCGGGCCGTCGGCGTAGATGGTGTCGCCGCTGTGGATAAAAAAGTCCGGCAGGCGCAGGCGCATGGCTTCGTAGATGCGCATGCCGCCGATGTCCGGGTTGATGCCGAAGCCCTGGCCGACGGTGTCGCCGCTCCACACAAAACGGATGTCGCGCCGTTGCTGCGGCACGCTGCGCAAGTGGCCGAACCACGGCTCGCTGGCGACGCCGGTCTGGGCATCTTCGAAATGCACGCGGTAGAAAATCGCCTGGTCGACGGGCAGCCCGGTGAGTTCGACGCGGGCGGTAAAGTCGGTGCGGCTGTCGGCCAGTGGCGAGATGAATTTGCGCGGGTTGCTGAATACGCTGCGAGTGTCCCACTCCACCACCATTTTTGCCGGGCGGTCGCTGCGGCTCCAGATCATCGCGCGGTCGCCCAGCAGGTCGCCGGACTGCACGCCGTCGGTGAGTTGCGGCCGGTCCTTGACCGAGGCGATCACCGCCGGCGCCAGGCCCGGCAGTAACAACCCGGCGCCGACGGCTTGCATCACACGGCGACGGCCGAGATCGAAGTGGCTCATGCAGGTGCCCTCTTGAGGATCAAAAGGACAACTAAAGCATGGCGGGATGAAGCAGTGATGACACCCGTTTCAGCAACCGTGGAGATCCAAATGTGGGAGCGGGCTTGCTCGCGAAAGCGCAGTGTCAGTCACCGAATAGAGTGACTGACAGATTGCATTCGCGAGCAAGCCCGCTCCCACATTTTTGAACGGTGTCAGGCGTGAGTTGGCGTCACTGCCAACTCCACTGCGTCCGGACGCTTGATCAGCGCATACACCAACCCCGTCAACAGGCTACCGGCGACAATCGCCAGCAAGTACAGCAACGCATGGTTCATCGCATTCGGGATCACCAGCACAAACAAGCCACCGTGCGGCGCGGCGAGTTTGCAGCCGAAGTACATCGATAATGCGCCGGTCAGCGCACCACCGGCGATGCTGGCCGGGATGACGCGCAGCGGGTCTTTGGCCGCAAACGGAATCGCGCCCTCGGAGATAAAGCACAGCCCCAAAATCATCGCAGCCTTGCCGGCTTCGCGCTCGGTCTGCGCAAACTTGCGGCGCGCCAGAAACGTGGCGATGCCCATGCCAATCGGCGGCACCATGCCAGCGGCCATGGTCGCGGCCATCGGCGCACCGCTGGAAGCCGCCAGCAAGCCGACCGAAAACGCGTACGCCGCTTTGTTGATCGGCCCGCCCAAGTCGACGCACATCATGCCGCCCAACAGAATGCCCAGCAGCACCGCGTTGGTGGTGCCCATGGTGCTGAGAAAGTCCGTGAGGCTGGTGAGCAACCGCGCAACCGGTGGGCCGACCAGGTAGATCATCGCCAGGCCCGTGAACAAACTCGCCAGCAACGGAATGATCAGGATCGGCTTGAGCGCCTCCAGGCTCTGCGGCAGTTTCACCGCGCGAGTGATCAGCTTGACGCAGTAACCGGCGAGAAAACCGGCGAGGATGCCGCCGATAAAACCCGCCCCCAATGTACCCGCCAACAACCCGCCGATCATGCCGGGCGCCAGCCCAGGCCGATCAGCAATCGAGTAGGCGATGTAACCCGCCAGCAGCGGCACCATCAGCATAAAGGCCTGGTCGCCGACGGTTTTGAGGGCCGCCGCCAGGGTGCCTTTTTCTTCAAAGGCGTGAATGCCGAACACAAACGACAAGGCGATCAATAACCCGCCCGCCACCACCATCGGCAACATGAACGACACGCCAGTGAGCAGGTGTTTGTACACGCCGGTTTTTTCCGACTTCCTGGCCGTCGTACCACTGGCTGCGCTTTCCACCGCGCCTTCGGCCAGGGCCTTGTTGAGCGTGGCTTCGGATTGCTTGAGCGCAATGCCGGTGCCGCAACGGTAGATCTTCTTGCCGGCGAAGCGCTCGGTGGCGACTTCAATGTCGGCCGCCAGCAACACCACGTCGGCCTCGGCAATCGCTTGCGGGCTCAACGGCGTGCGTGCGCCGACCGAGCCTTGGGTCTCGACCTGCAAGTCATAGCCCAGGCGCTTGGCGGTTTGCTGCAAGGCTTCGGCGGCCATGAAGGTGTGGGCGACGCCCGTTGGGCAGGCCGTGATCGCGACGATACGCGGAGCGTTTTTCACCGCCTGTTCAGTTGCTGCATACACCGCAGCCTCTTCAGCGCCCCGACGCAGCACGGCTTCGACATCCGCCAGCGCCTGGGCCGGCGTGCTCTGGAACACGCGCTTGCCGACAAACCGCTGCATGTCCACCGGCGTGCTGCTGACCAGCAACACCCATTCGGCGTCATCGAGCGTGGCCTGGGACAACTGGCGTTCCGGGCGCTGCACGTCCACCACTTCGACGCTGGTGCTCCAGCCTTGGCGTTGCGCGGCGGCGTCCAACAAGCGGGCGCACAGCACACTGGTGACCATGCCGTTCGGGCAGGCGGTAACAATGGCTAACTTCATCACAAACCCTCTTATTGTTCTGTCAGCGCGCGCACGTGAACGCCGCTTTCGAGACGCGCTAATTGCGCGTCATCGCTGATACCGAAGCCAATTTGCGTGACCGCCATCGCGGCAATCGCCGTGGCGCGGCGCAGGGTGGTTTCCGGCAGATCAGCACTGAGCAAACCGTGGAGCATCCCGGCCAGCAACGAGTCGCCCGCGCCCACGGTACTGGCGACGCTGACTTTGGGCGGCGTGGCATGCAGCGCCGTGCCCGGGCTGAACCAGTTCACACCGTCAGCGCCGTGGGAGATCACCACATGCTCCACGCCTTGAGCGTGCAAGCGCTCGGCAGCCAGGGCCTGTTGTGCGATGGAATCGGTGGGGCAATCCAGGGCTTCGGCGAGTTCTTCAGCGTTGGGTTTGATCAGCCACGGGCCCACCTTGAGGCCTGCACGCAAGGCTTCGCCGCTGGTGTCGAGGGCGATTTTCAAACCGAGCGATTTAAGTTGCTCCAGCAATGCCTGGAACCACTGCACGCTGACGCCACGCGGCAAGCTGCCGGCGACCACCACCACATCGAATTCAGGCGCGATCACCGCCAGCAGCTTCAGCAGTTGTTTTTGCGCCTGCTCGCTCACCACCGGCCCCGGCGCGTTGATGTCGGTGACCCGGCCATCCTGTTCGGCAATCTTGATATTGCTGCGGGTTTCGCCGGGCACGCGGACGAACGCGTCGCCAAACCCACGGCTGGCGATCAATGCTTCAAAAGCCTCGGGGTTTGCGCCACCGAGAAAACCGCCCACGCTCACGTAATGGCCGAGATCGGCCAACACCTGTGCCACGTTCACGCCCTTGCCGGCGGCGTGGGTCAGCAGGGTTTCGCTACGGTTCACCGCGCCGGGCTCCAAGTGCGCCAGACGTACGGTGAGGTCCAACGCCGGGTTCAGCGTCAGGGTCAGAATCTTCGCCATTTACACGGCCTCCACTAGGGCTCGCACTTGCGCGGGCGAACCCACCGCAAGGGCCTTTTGCGCCAGGCCCTGGGCCTCGCTCAGACTGAATTCACGCACCCGCGCCTTCACTTCAGGAATGCTGCGGGCCGACACACTCAACTCATCCACACCCAGGCCGACCAGCACCGGCACCGCCAGCGGGTCCGCCGCCAACTCGCCACACACACCGACCCATTTGCCATGGGCATGGGCGGCGCGCACGGTGATGTCGATCAGTTGCAGCACGGCTGGGTGCAGGCCATCAGCCTGGGCCGACAAGGTCGGATGGCCACGGTCGATGGCCAGGGTGTACTGGGTCAGGTCGTTGGTGCCGACGCTGAAAAAGTCGACTTCCTTGGCCAGCACCGGCGCGAGCAGGGCAGCGGACGGCACTTCGATCATGATGCCCAGCTGCAAGTCGGCCACCGGGATTTCCAGGCGCAGGCGCTCGGTCATATCGCGGGCCGCGCGCCACTCATCGACGCTGCCGACCATGGGAAACATGATGCGCAGCGGCCGGTTATCCGCCGAGCGCAGCAGCGCACGCAATTGCGCTTCCATGATCTGCGGGCGTTGCAAGGTCAGGCGGATACCGCGCACGCCAAGGAAGGGGTTCTCTTCCTCGGCAATCGGCCAATACGGCAGCGGTTTATCGCCACCGACGTCAAGGGTGCGCACCACCAGCGGACGGCCGCCGAGGCCGTCGAGCACGCGGCGGTATTCGGCTTCCTGGGTGGCTTCATCCGGCGCTTGCGGGTGGGCCATGAAAATCAGCTCGGTGCGCAGCAGGCCGATGCCTTCCGCGCCCTGCTCCACCGCCGCGGCAACACCGGCGCTTTCGCCGATATTGGCGAACACTTCCACGGCGTGACCGTCACGGGTCAGGGCGGGCTCGTGGCGCTGGGCCGAGGCGGCTTGCAGGCGTTGTTCGCGGGTGTCGCGCTCGACGCTGGCGCGCTGCAAGGTGGCGGCGTCGGGGTCGACGTGCAGGCGGCCGCGCTGGCCATCGAGCAACAACGGCGTGCCGGCGGCCAACAGCAACACTGCTGCACCTGCGCCCACCAACGCCGGAATGCCCAGGGCACGCGCGACGATGGCGCTGTGTGCGGTGGCGCCGCCACGCGCGGTGAGGATGCCGGCGACGCGCGCCGGGTCCAGACGCGCAACGTCGGAAGGGCCAACTTCGTCCATCACCAAAATGTAAGGTTCGCTCGGTTCCTCGGCGGTGTCGACGCCGCACAGTTGCGCCAGCACCCGGCGGCCGATGTCGCGCAGGTCGGCGGCGCGCTCGGCGAGCAAGGCGTCCTGCAGCGACTCCTGCTGCTTGGCGGCGGCTTCGATCACGCTCATCCACGCGGCTTCGGCGCTCTCGCCCTGCTTGAGGCGGGTGTCGACTTCGTCGGTCAGTTCCGGGTCGTCGAGCATTTCCTGGTGGGTGATGAAAATCTCGCGGATGGCTTTGGATTTACTGCGTTCGATCAGGCCTTGGATATCCCCGCGTACATCGCTGAGTGCTGCGTGCAGACGCTGGCGTTCAACGCCTGAGGATTCGCCACGCAGTGGGTAATCGAAGACCTGCTGAACCTGAATATGCGCCGGACCGATGGCAATGCCCGGCGCGGCGGCGATGGCCTGGATCTGGCTGCCGGAGGCGGGGGCGCTGATCACCGGCTCGATGTCGACGGCTGCGGGCTGGGCACTGACGGTCGGCAGCGGCTCGACCTCTTCGCCGAGACCTTCTTCCACCGCCGCCAATAAAGCCGGCAATGCATCGCCGGCAATCGTCGGTTCCGCGACGAACTCCAGCACCTGGCCACGCCGCGCGCCGAGGCTCAGCAACTTGCTCAGGCTTTTTACCGACACCGCGCCCACCGGGCCATCGACGATGCGCACGCGAATATCGCCGTCAAAACTTTTCGCCAATTGCGCAAGGATCTTCGCCGGCCGCGCATGTAACCCATGGGCGTTGGCCAACGTGATGCGCGCACTCGGCCAGTCCGGCGGCAGTTCGCCACCGAGCACTTCAAGCACGGCACGGCTGCTGGTGGCGCGGCCGAGCTCCTGGCCGCGGCCCTCAATCAGCAATGCGCACAGGCGTTCCAGCAAGGTCTGGTGCGCTTCGCCGAGGCTGGCCAGGCAGAACAAACCGTTGAGGGGCTGGCCGAGGTAACGCATGGGTTTATCCGGCGTTACAAAAGCCAGGCCGGGGCGCTTCACCGTCTGCTCGCTGTGCAGCCACCAAAGGCCATCGCCTAGCGGCAGCGCGTCGACTTGCTGCAATACGGCAGCGAAACCATTGCTCACACAATCGGCCTGGCGCAACAGGCGAGCGCCACGCCAGACCAGCTCTTCAAAATCATCGGCGGACACACCAAGGCTGATCATCTGCGCATCCAGCGCCAGTTCCTGCGGCGCGCCTTGCAGCAGTTTCAGCAAGGCTTCGGCGGAACCGGCACGGCGCAGGGCCTGGCCCAGGTCGGTTTCGCCGAGGGCGCGGGTGAGCAGTTGCAGCAGGCGCAAGTGTTCATCGGATTTGGCGGCAATGCCGATGGCCAGGTAGACGATCTGGCCGTCGCCCCAGTCCACGCCTTCGGGGAACTGCAGCAGACGCACGCCGGTAGAAAAGACTTGGTCGCGGGTTTCCGGGGTGCCGTGGGGGATGGCAATACCTTGGCCGAGAAAGGTCGAGCCTTGGGCTTCACGGGCTTGCAAGCCACTGAGGTAACCCTCGGCGACCAGGCCATCGGCCACCAATTTGTCAGCGAGCAGGTGCAAGGCAGCAGATTTATCCACAGCCCTCTGGCCCATGGAAATCTGCTCTACAGTGAGCTCAAGCATGCCGTTCTCCTAGTTAGTGCGGTGTGCGCACTAGGTATTGTTTTGAATAAATCAGCGTGGCGGTGTTCAAAAATAACTGACCGAGTGGTCAATTGGCAGTAGCCACTCAGTGGCGAACATCGCAAAAATACGCCTGCTGAAACGTTTAATCTAGAATTTATGGCAGATTACGCGCTAATTATGCAAGCTTGAAGAACCACTCGGCGCTTGAGCTCAGACAATAGTCGTGTGCAGGAATCGGTTACGATTGGACAAAATGTCGGGGCACGCTCTAAAAAACAAGGAAATCCCGGTTTGAAACTCAGTGATATCGCACGTCTGGCCGGTGTGTCCGTAACCACCGCAAGCTACGTCATCAATGGCAAGGCCGAACAGCAACGCATCAGCAACGCCACCGTCGAGCGGGTGCGTGCGGTGGTCGAAGCCCATGGTTTTACGCCCAACCCTCAGGCAGCCGGGCTGCGCAGCCGGCATACGCGTACGTTGGGTTTCATCCTGCCGGACCTGGAAAACCCCAGTTATGCACGCATCGCCAAGCTGCTGGAGCAAGGTGCACGAGCGCGCGGCTATCAGTTGCTGATTGCCAGCTCCGACGACGAGGCCGACAGCGAGCGCCAGTTGCTGCAGCTGTTTCGCGCGCGGCGCTGCGATGCGTTGTTTGTCGCCAGCTGCCTGCCGGCCAGCGATGACAGCTACCGCGAGCTGCAAGCCAAAGGCCTGCCGGTGATCGCCATCGACCGGGTCATGGAGCCTGGGCAATTCTGCTCGGTGGTCAGCGATGACCGCCAGGCCTGCCAGCAACTGACCAGCAGCCTGTTGCAGCCGTTGCCCAAGCAGATCGTGCTGATCGGCGCACGGCCTGAGCTGAGCATCAGCCAGGAGCGTGCGGCGGGTTTCCGTGAAGCCCTGCAAGGCTTCACGGGCGACGTCATCATTGAACAGGGTGAAGCCTTCAGCCGTGATTGCGGCCGACAGCTGATGGAGCAACTTCTGCAGCAACTAGGGCATTTGCCTGACGCCCTGGTGACTACATCCTACGTGCTGCTGCAGGGCGTGTTTGACGCGCTGCATGACTTCCCGCTCAAGTCCCGGCCGTTGCGCCTGGGCACCTTTGGCGACACCCAGCTGCTGGACTTCCTGCCGCTGCCGGTCAACGCCATGGCCCAGCAACATCAACTGATTGCCGACACCGCCCTGCGCCTGGCCTTGGCCGCCATCGAGGAAGAACAGTACCAACCGGGCGTGCATGCCATTGGCCGGACCTTCAAGCGGCGTATTCACGAGGCCTGAGCGTGGAGCTGATCGACACCCACACCCACCTGGACTTCCCGGACTTCGATGATGATCGCTGGGAAGTCCTCACCAACAGCCGCCAACTCGGCGTGCGGCGCATGGTGGTGCTGGGCGTGTATCAGCAAAATTGGCAACGGCTGTGGGACCTGGTGCAAGACGATGAAGGCTTGTTCGCCGCCTTCGGCCTGCACCCGGTGTACCTCGATGACCATCGCCCCGCCGACCTGACTGAGTTGGGCGACTGGCTGACCCGCCTGCACGGGCACCGGCAACTGTGCGCTGTGGGTGAGATCGGCCTGGACTACTTTCTTGAACATCTGGACCGCGAGCGCCAGCAAAGCCTGTTTGAGGCTCAACTGAAACTGGCGGTGGACTTCCAGCTCCCCGCGCTGCTGCACGTGCGCCGCAGCCACGCAGCGGTGATCGCCACGCTCAAGCGCATCCGCCTGCCGCGCGGCGGCATCATCCACGCATTCGCCGGCAGCGTTGAAGAGGCCCGCGAGTACATCAAGCTCGGCTTCAAGCTGGGCCTGGGCGGCGCTGCCACCTGGCCCCAGGCGCTGCGCATGCACAAGGTGCTCGCCCAATTGCCCCTTGATGCGGTGGTGCTGGAAACCGATTCGCCGGACATGGCGCCCGCCATGTACCCCGGCCAGCGCAACAGCCCGCAACACTTGCCGGACATCTGCACCGCCCTGGCCGAACGCATGGGTATCAGCCCGTTGCTATTGGCTGAGGCGAGCACACGCAATGCGTGCGAGTTGTTCAATTGGTAGTGGGTTGACGGCCTGCAAGTCCAAGGTGAGTCGCTGCCGATGCCGGGCATAACGCAGCACCAGAAAGTGCACCAGCACGACCACCAGTGACACATTGAGTTGCCCTATCACGCTGAGCAGCCCAAGCCATTCGGCCACCATCGCCACAATCAACACCACACTGGTCAGCACCATCATGCTCGGGTGCACCATGGCCCAGTGGTCCAGCGACTTGAATTGGCGCAGCTGTCGTGGGCAGCTCAACTGCAAGATGCGCTGACAGTACGTGCAACCAAAGGGCTCATGGATGGCAATGGCGTTCAGCTGCCAAGGCTTGAGTGAAAACGTGATGTCGCAATGGGCGCAGTGCCCTTTGATGCCGATAACAGCGGTCATCGCCGTGCCTCTCCGGGTCCGTGACTGGTTGAAACAAATTCTCCCCCATTCACGTACTCAGAAAAGATCCACAGGTAAATCAGGACAGGCACCACATCACGCCAGGGTAAATTCCTACGCGCCCGGCCTACACGCGAAACGCTCCGATCAATTGCTTCAACTCGATGACCTGCATCGACAGCAAGCGGCTGGCCGTTTCGGTCTGATGCGCGCCTTGGGCTGCATGCTCGCCCGCGCGGTTGATCGCCACGATGTTCTGGTCGATATCGTGGGCCACAGCGGTCTGCTGCTCCACGGCCGCGGCAATCTGCTGGTTCTGGTCGACGATCATGCCGACGGCGCCGAGGATATTTTCCAGGGCCTGCTGGACCTTCTCCGACTGCCCAACCGTACCGTTTGCCATGGCATGGCTGGTGCCCATGGCTTTTACCGCTGCGCCGACTCCGCTGTGCAGCCGGCTGATCATCTGTTCGATTTCTTCGGTGGAATGCTGGGTGCGCCGGGCCAGGGTGCGCACCTCGTCGGCGACCACCGCAAAACCCCGGCCTTGCTCACCCGCGCGCGCCGCCTCGATCGCAGCGTTCAGCGCCAGCAGGTTGGTCTGTTCGGCGATGCTCTTGATCACTTCCAGCACACTGCTGATCGACTGGCTGTCGATGGCCAATTGATTGATGACGCGCACCGACTCATCAATCTCGGTGGCGAGGCGCGCGATGCTGCCCTGCTGGGACTGCACCAGGCCACGGCCGCTCACGGTTTCATCATTCACGCTGTGGGCACTGCTGACCGCCGCCGCCGCGCTGCGCGCCACTTCCTGGGCCGTGGATGACATCTGGTTCATGGCCGTCGCCACCTGTTCGATCTGGCTGCGCTGCCCGGCCACCGCCTGATTGCTGTGCGCCGACACCGTCTGCACCTGCCCGGCCTGCTGTTCTACCTGGCTGACGGTATGCCCGACACGTTCGATCAAGTCATGAATCTTGGCCACGGTGGCGTTGAACACCTGGCCCAAATCCCCGAGTTCATCGCGGCTGTGAGCAACAAAGGTCACGGTCATGTCGCCGGCCGCGACCTTGTCCATCGTCGCCCCCAGGCGGCGCAAGGTGGTGCGGGTGGAGGCATAGAACCCGGCATACAAATAGAAGATCAGAAAAAACACCGCCGCCAGGGCACAGACCAGCACCAGCATGTGCGTGCGGTTTTGCGCCAGGCGTTGCTCGAGTTGCTGCTGGATGAACATCAGGGTGGCTTCGTTGAGCTGATAGGTCTGGGCCATCAACTTGCTGACGTCTTCGTAAAAGGGCTGCCAAGGCGCATCGAGGGTATCGACCATCACGACCTGCTCTTCAAACACTTCACTGCCTTTTTTGAGGCTCGCACTGCTGGCTTTGGCCAGGTTGTCGAGCGCCGCATGCGCGGCCTGGCTGGCACCCAGTGCATCCTGCAACTTCAAGGCGTACTCAGCCTGGAGTTTTTCCAACTGTTGCAACAGTTCGTCAAAGCGCGTGCTGGAGGCTGAATTGAGAAAGCCCTGGCCCAGGGAATACGCGCCCATGGCCCGCCCTTCACCCAAGGTTTGAGTGACCTGCGGGGTGACGCTGGTGACCAACTCGCTGAGTTGCCGCACATCGCTCTGGGCGTCGCGGCTCAAGCCGGCTTGGCTGGCGATGATCTGGCTGAGCATCTGCGCCTGGTTAAGCAATTTGCCGATCAACGCGCTTTTGCTCAGCAGCGAGGTTTCCTGTTGCTGGGCTTTGAACGCGGTAATCATCTCGTCGCGCTTGCCGTTAAACGCGCTGACGCGTTCCGGGTCGCCGGCCATTGCTTCAAGGCTTTGCAGGCGGCTCAGTACGCTCTGTTCCAGGGTGGTGATGCTGCCTTCCAGCTCACCGGCCTTGCCGGATTGGCCGAGCACCGCGTTGATCTGAACCTGGTTATTGAGGGTTTCCAGGTCGCGGCGCAGCGCCAGGCTGCTGCCCAGCAGGTCGAGGCTTTGCAGTTCGATCCGCGTGCCCTGGAATTCAGACCAGGAGTCGCGCACCAGGAAGTAGTTGGTCGCCAACATCGGCAGCAGGAACAGCACACTGATCAGGCTGAATTTCATGCCGAAACTCAGGCGGTTCATCAGCGCGACGGCGGGATAGAGCAAGCTCTTCACAGGTGAACTCCCTTTCTATTATTTTTATTGAGGCGCAGGGAAATACGGCAGATAGCCACTATTTGGCGCTCTGTCTGTATAGCTCAATTTGAAAGGGAGTTTTGTAACGTAAGGTTAACGGACCTCAGGTCCACCACACACCAAATGTGGGAGCGGGCTTGCTCGCGAAGGCGGAATATCAGTCAACAAATTTGTGCCTGAGCTACCGTATTCGCGAGCAAGCCCGCTCCCACATTTTTAAACGCGTTCAGCCGTTTACGGCAACACCGTCCAGATCGCAAACCCGGCGTACCACAGCACCGCCGCACGCAGCAGCAGTTCCCACAGGCGATCGAGGCTGTTGATACCGTCAGCCCCCACCACCGGCGGTGGGATTTCAGCGGCCACCAAACCGACTTTTTCCATCAGTTGCGCAGCGCTGATGTCCCAGCTCAGCAGTTCATGCAGCATCACTCGGCTGACCGCGACAAAGTTACCCACCAAGGCAAAACTCGCCGCCAGCAGGCGCACCGGTAACCAGTCGAATGCATGGCGCAACTGCCCGGCACGCTCAGCGACCAAGGGGTTCTGGCTATGCTCGCTGGCCAACGCCAACAAGCGATAGGCCAGCGCCGCGACCGGCCCCAGCAAGAAATACCAGAAAATCACCGCGAAAAAACTTTGGTACGCCTGCCAGAGCAGATGGCCTTGCACACGCTCCAGCAATTGCTCGCCAGTGTCGGCCGCAATCTTCAGGTCGCGTTCGGCCACATGCTCGGCGGCTTGCAGATCGCCGCGCCGCCAGGCATCGCGAAACGGCCCAAGCTCGGCCAACAAGTCGCCACGGCCCAGGCTGTAAATCACCACCAGCAAGTGCACCGGCAGCGCCAGCAACCCATAAGCCACCGGCTCCAGCACCACCAGCAACAGCGCCAGCAGGGCCACCGGCAACAACACCAGCAGCACAAGAATCAACCACGGCCGCTTGCCCAGGCGTGGGCTCGACTCCAGTTTGGCCAGCTCTCGCAACCATCCGCCGTCGCGCTGCAATCGCCGACGCAGGGCCGAGAATTTCTCGATCCAGACTGCCAGCACCAACACCAGGAAACTCATCGTGCGTGTCCTCCATCCTGCAGGGCGCTGCGAAAGCGCAACCAATCAAAAGCCGGGCCCGGGTCGGTCTTGCGCCCCGGGGCGATATCACTGTGACCACAAATACGTTGCTGGGTAATGTCCGGGTAGGCGGCCAGCAACTGACGCGTCAGGTCGATCAGCGACGTATATTGAGCATCGGTAAACGGTAGCTCGTCCGTCCCTTCCAGCTCGATCCCCAAGGAAAAATCATTGCAGACTTCACGTCCTGCGAAACTGGACACGCCCGCATGCCAGGCGCGGTCCAGGCACGATACAAATTGCGTCACCGCGCCGTCGCGTTCAATCAGAAAATGCGCAGACACCCGTAAGTCGCTAATCCCTTCAAAGTAAGGATGCTCCGTGACATCCAGGCGATTCTGGAAAAACTCATGCACCTTGCCCGTGGAAAATTGCGCCGGTGGCAAACTGATGTTATGCACCACCAACAGTGAGATTTCGCCTGCGGGGCGCTCGTTGAAGTTGGGCGAAGGGCAATGTCGAATGCCCTGGCACCAACCACTGGTGGGGTCCAACTGCATACAGGTTCCTTGAATGAGACGAGGTGTTACCAGTATGCCGCGTTCAGCCCTGCGGTTGCGATCACTTGCCGCGATTGAGTTGACGCAGGTTGCCCACCACGCACGCCAGCGCACGGTCGAACAGCGGTTTATCGTCCAAGGTGCGCAGCGCGTCGCGTTTGAACGCCATGGCCAGTTGGCCGGCGCTTTTCTCCAGGACTTTGAGCCCGGTACGGCTGACAAAAATATAGCTATTGGCCGGTGCCATGATCGCCGTCAGCTTGCACCGCAAGCAGGTGCCTGCGCCTTGCCGATACTCAAACCAGCCGCCGATGCGCAGTTGGTGGGCCTTGAGCAGGTCCGGATCATCGCTCGGCAGCTCTTCGACGGGGTCAGGCACCCCGGCACTGAATGAAAAGGGCTCGCGCACCTTGATCAACGCGTCGATGCCCTCGCCTTCGCAAGACTGAAGGTGCATGGCCTGTAACCGCACAAAAAATTCACGCGTGCTGAAGGGATCGAATGCCGCGTTGGTCAAGCCGTTGCGCAATGCCGCGAGCAGCCCAGGCAGTTGCTCCAGCAGGTGCCGGCCCGCTTGCGTGTCTTTCTGCAGGCCCACACTCCAGATCAACTCGTCCATGGTGCGCACCGCCGCCTGCCATTGCACCGACTGTTCGTCGTGCTTGAGGCTGGCCAGCAACAACACCTGGCTCCAGGCCTGCTGGAGAAACTGCACCACCGATTGTGGCAATACCTTGCCCAGCAAACGCCGGTTAAGCAGGCCGGCTACACGCTCACGGGCAGCTTGCGTGCGCACGCGCCCTTCTTCGGCCTCACGGGTGTGCTGTTCAAGCAGCTCGCTACGGCGACGCTCATCCGAGGTAAACGCCGTGAACTGCGCGAGCAGTTGGGAAAAAATCGCCGGGTCTTCGACAAAATCATTCAACAGGCACTGCACCACCTGCTCAATCTGCAGGTACAGGCCGTCATGCTGGTAGTCAGCGTGCGGGCTCCAGCCCATGGCGGCTGAAGCGATCTCATTAAGCAGTCGCCGCGCCGGGTGGCTGGTACGGCTGAAGAAACTCTTGTCCAGCACCGCGACTTTCAACATCGGGATCTGCAAGCGCGCGATCAGGCCCTTGAAGGCCGCAGGCACGGTGCGGTCGTTAAGGATGAACTCGAACAGCAAGGCGATCAGGTTGATCACGTCCTCGTCCGCTTCTTCCACGACGCGGGATTTACCACTCTTGACGCTGACCCGGGTCAACAACTGCCCAAGCTGGTTGCGCAGGTCGAAATCATCCTCAACCTCGGGTTCCGGCACGTATTGCTGCAGGTGCGAGAGCAACCGCAACAGGTCACGCGTGGCAATGGGTTGCGGCTCGGCGCTGGCTTCCAGGGTCGGCGCTACGCTGCCACGCACGGCAGCCAGCAATTTCTGCAGGGCGGCGAAGGCTTCCTGGCCGGTTTCATCAAGGGGCTGGTCGACGCTGGGCGAGCCGCCCTCATGCTGTTGTTCGCGCGCCGCCCGCCCGCCGGGTCGACGTGACGGCACCGCCTTGAGCTCAGGCAACACCCCGGTGGCAACCAGTAACTGGTTGGCTTCGCCGAACAACTGGTCAGCGTCACTGAGCACATACTTTTCAAACAGCTTGAGCATGATCAGCTTGACGCGGATCTCCACCCCCAGGCTGCGTCCTGCACGCAAAAAGAACTCACACAGCAGTGCCGGTCCCAGCGGGTTGTCACGCTCATCCAGGGGCTTGCCGAGCAACACGCTCAAGCGCGCGGTCAATTGCCCCAGCGCCAGGCCATCGCGATGCCGCACCCGACCAAGCATGGCCTCCAGCGCCACGGCTTTTTCCAGCTCATCGCTGGACGTACCGGGCGCCGCGTCAAAGGAGAACACCGGCACCAAGTGCGGATCGCCCCGCCCGGCTTGCCCCAGGTTGGCGAACGCGGCGAACAGCTGCTCCATGAACACGCGTTCGAAATTCTTGCGCTTGAGGCGCAAGTCGCGCATGGCTTCAAAGAAAATGTGATGGTCAACGTTGCTGCGAGCCTTGTCGGCCATTTCGAACAGGGTGTCGTCGGCGTTATCGAACAGTTCCTGCAAGCCTTGTTGCAGTTGTTGAGCAGCCTTGTCACGCACTTGCAGCAACACCACCGGCAAGCGCGCGAGCGGCGATGGCGTGGCCTGTGCCTTGTTGATTGGCACCACCTTTCCGTCAATGTGCATCCTGGCCTCCTGAAACGGCGGTGTTGGGGTGGGGAAATACCGGCGACAGGCCCCATTGGAGCTGTAAAAAACCGTTTATCACCAGGACGTCAAAGCTATGACGCCAATTGCAAGGCGCGAGATTATCTTGCAAATGAGGGTAGTTGCGCCAGCAAACTCTGCCATTACGCTGCAAATGAGTGGTGAGCCTGTGTTCATCGCTGCACTGCCCCTATAATCGAGGCACTTTGTTTGTGGAGCCTGTTATGCCGAATCTCCGTCTTGCCGACCTCACCGCCGAAATCGAAGCCAACGTGCGCCGCGCACTGCTGGAAGACATCGGCAGCGGCGACATCACTGCGCAACTGATCCCGGCCGAACGGCTGGCCAAGGCCACGATCATTACCCGCGACTCGGCCGTTATTGCCGGCACCGCCTGGGTGGACGCCGTCTTCCGCCAGCTCGACCCGCGGGTTGCGGTGCATTGGCAGGTGGCCGACGGTGAGCGCGTCAGCCCCAACCAGGCGTTGTTCCATCTGGAAGGCCCGGCCCGCTCGCTGCTGAGCGGTGAACGCTGTGCACTGAATTTTCTGCAAATGTTGTCAGGCGTCGCCACCCGCGCTCAGTCACTGGCGGACTTTGTCGCGTCCACCCAGGTCAAGCTGCTGGACACCCGCAAAACCCTGCCGGGCCTGCGCCTGGCGCAGAAATACGCGGTGACCTGCGGCGGTTGCCATAACCACCGCATCGGCCTTTATGACGCGTTCCTGATCAAGGAAAACCATATCGCGGCCTGTGGCGGCATTGCCCAGGCGATTACGGCGGCCCACAAGATCGCCCCGGGCAAGCCGGTCGAAATCGAAGTGGAAAGTTTGGATGAGTTGCGCGAAGCCCTGGCGGCGGGCGCCGATATCATCATGCTCGACGAGTTGAGCCTGGATGACATGCGTGAGGCGGTGCGCCTGAACGCCGGCAAGGCCAAATTGGAAGCCAGCGGCGGGATCAACGAAACCACGCTGCTGCCCATCGCTGAAACCGGGGTGGATTACATCTCCATCGGCGCGATGACCAAGGATGTGAAGGCGGTGGATTTGTCGATGCGCCTCAGTCTCTGAGGCACATGACCGAAAATTGTGCGGCTGCTTGTTGCGTTGAGCGGGGCTGTCGTGGCGAGCGGACTGTCGTGGCGAGCGGGCTTGCCCCGCGTTGGGGCGCGAAGCGGCCCTGAAACCAGACGCCAGGGTTTAACTGGAACTACGCGGTGCCTGTATTGGGGCCGCTTCGCAGCCCAACGCGGGGCAAGCCCGCTCGCCACAACAAACCCACTAACCCGTTCAAGCCCACTCGCCAACCAAGCGCGCCTTCCACAACAAGCTCGCGTCAGACTTGGTGCTTAGATCGCGAGGTTGTTCATCCCGCAATACTCGTTCCAGTCGACACCCAGCACCTCGGCGGCCTCCTTGTGCAAGGCCAGGCGTGCGGCTTCGAATTCTTCCGGAGTCGAGGTGTACTTGAGCGTCAGCTCCCACGGCTGCAGGCCCTGGGCCTCGGCCTCATCCTCAAATGCCCATTGGATCTGATCGCGCTGATCATCAGCACTCAGGTCCTTGATCTCGTCCAGCAGTTCCGGCGACTCCGCGACGTACTTTTTGAGGGCTGCTTCGTGCCGCTGTTCCTGGGTCATTTCTGGTGTGGTCATGTTGTTCTCTTAGATCGAGGAATGGGGATGCATCTGGGTCATCAAGGTTGCGCAGATACGAAAGAGCGGGCACGGATGCCGGCTCGTCTGGCCTTCAGAACCATTCTGGGATCATCTGAAAACAGTGCTGCCTTTGAAACGTTGCCTTTGAAACGTTGCCTTTGAAACAATGTTGCCTTTGTGCCCGAGACAGGAATCGAACCTGCGACCTTCGCGTTACGAGTGCGCTGCTCTACCGGCTGAGCTACACGGGCGGTGGGCTAAAGCTAGCACCGCATTGGGCATGCAGCAACTAACTCGCCCACCGCCCAGCGGCAATCAGGCCCCGTCGGCGCCGCAACCCTTTACAACGTATTGCGCGTCGGCGTTGGTAGCGCACTTCCAGCCCGTGGTGGCGCTGCGCGTCAAGGTGATGGTCTTGCCCAGCACGGGCGCAGGCGCATCAAGGATTTCACAGCTGATGGAACCGGCGCCGGTCGCCACATCACCGGCCACGTCAATCTTGCAATTGGCGGTGGGGCTGATGCCGCCGATCAAGGCAAGGGTCGGCACGGTGCCCTGGTTGAGGGTGTCTTCGAAACCGGCCTTCAGCGCCGAGATTTCGGCCAAACCCGCCGTCAACTTGGCCTTGGCCTGATGCTTGGTGTACAGGGGCAAACAGACGGTGGCCAAAATGCCGATGATTGCCACGACGATCAATAACTCAATCAAGGTAAAGCCTTTCTGACGCATCACTTTCACTCTCCAGATATAGAACTCATAACAAGGCGCGTCCTGCGCCCCGCAGTATGCAGCGGCGCCAGTGTACTCATGCGCGAGCAGCCAATCGCGCGTAAGACGCACAATCTGACATTTTACTCCCCGCCGCCAGCCTGTCCGAATCCCGCAGCTGACTAAGCTATAAATCTTCAACGAGCTGCGTGCGGAAACGTGACATGAATGACACTGCAACGATCTACGCCTGGGAAGGCATCAACCGCAAAGGGCGCAGGGTGTCCGGGCACACCGTCGGCCAAAACCTGGCACTGATCAAGGCGCAGCTGCGCCAGCAAGGGGTCTGCCCCGGCCGCGTGCGCAAGAAGACCACACGCCTGCCACGCTTCGCGCCGCCGATAAAACCCGCCGATATTGCCTTGTTCACGCGCCAGTTGGCGACATTGCTGAAGGCTGGCATTCCGTTGCTGCAAGCCTTCGACATTATCCGCGAAGGCTTCGATAGCCGCCCGATGCGCGAGCTGGTCAGGGCCTTGAAACAGGAGATCGCCGCCGGCAACAACCTCGCCGCAGCACTGCGTAAGCACCCTCGTCACTTCGATGACCTGTATTGCAACCTGGTGGCCGCCGGTGAGCAGGCCGGCGCGTTGGAAACCCTGCTGGAAAGGGTCGCCGTGCACCTGGAGAAAAGCCAGCAGCTCAAGGCACGCATCAAGAAGGCCATGACCTACCCCATCGCCGTCATCGTGGTCGCCTGCGTGGTCAGCAGCGTCCTGCTGATTCATGTGGTGCCGCAGTTCCAGAACCTGTTTGCCGGGGTCGACGGCCAACTGCCCGGCCTGACGTTGACGGTGATTGCCCTGTCCGAATTCCTCCAGCGCGCCTGGTGGATGCTCGCGCTTGGCGTGGCCGCCACCCTGGCGGGCCTGCGCCAGGCCTACCGCGCAGCGCCAGGTTTTCGTCACTGGTTGGATACCGGTTTGTTGAACGCGCCGCTGGCAGGCACACTGCTGAAAAAAACCGCCGTGGCCCGCTATGCCCGCACACTCTCGACCACCTTTGCCGCGGGCGTGCCCTTGGTGCAGGCGTTGGACTCCGTGGCAGGCGCGGTGGGTAATGGGTTGTTCAAACAGGCGATCGAGCATATGCGTCACGATGTATCCACAGGCATGCCGTTGCATCAATCCATGGCCAGCAAGGGGCTGTTTCCCGGTATGGCGGTCCAGATGACAGCGATTGGCGAAGAATCCGGCACCCTCGACACCCTGCTGGAAAAAGTCGCCAATCACTACGAGGCCGACGTGGACGACCTGGTCGACAACCTCACCAGCCTGATGGAGCCGCTGATCATGGTGGTACTGGGTGGCATTGTCGGCACCTTGGTCATCGCCATGTACTTGCCGGTATTCCAAATGGGGTCGGCATTTTGAGCCTGTTGCTTCAGGAAGAACCGTGGGTCTTTGTCACGATAGCGCTGCTGCTTGGGCTGATCGTCGGCAGTTTCCTCAATGTGCTGGTGTGGCGCCTGCCGAAGATGCTCGAGCGCGAGTGGCGCGGCCAGGCCCAGGAAGTGCTCGGCTTACCTGCCGACCCTGCGGGCGCCAGGTATAACTTGATGCATCCCGGTTCGTGCTGCCCGCAGTGCAATCAACCGATTCGCGCCTGGGAAAATATTCCGCTGCTCAGCTACCTGCTGCTCAAGGGCCGTTGCGCCCATTGTCGGGAACCTATCAGTGCCCGCTACCCTTTCACCGAGTTGGCCTGCGCGCTGATCTCGGCGACAGTTGCCTGGCATTTCGGCTTCGGCTGGCAAGCCGGCGCGGTGATGTTGCTGAGTTGGGGCTTGCTGGCGATGAGCCTGATCGACGTGGACCATCAATTGCTGCCCGACGTTCTGGTGCTGCCGCTGTTATGGCTGGGGTTGATCCTCAACAGCGCTGACGTGCTGACGTCGCTGCCCGATGCGCTCTGGGGCGCGGTCATTGGTTACTTGAGCCTGTGGACGGTGTTCTGGCTGTTCAAGGTGGTTACCGGCAAGGACGGCATGGGCTATGGCGACTTCAAGTTATTGGCCTTGCTCGGCGCCTGGGGTGGCTGGCAGATTTTGCCGATGACACTGCTGATGTCGTCGCTGCTGGGAGTAGCTGCCGGGCTGGTTCTGTTGCGCTTGCGCAAGCCCCAGGCATCGATTCCGATGCCGTTTGGTCCATGCCTGGCGATTGCCGGCTGGATTGCATTGCTCTGGGGTGGTCAAATAACCGACTTCTATTTGCAGTCTGTCGGTTTCAGATGACCACTTCTGTCGCAACACCTTGGATTCTTGGCCTCACTGGCGGCATCGGCAGTGGTAAAAGCGCGGCGGCCAAGCACTTTATGGAACTGGGCATCGACTTGATCGACGCCGACCATGCCGCCCGCTGGGTGGTAGAGCCCGGCCGGCCGGCACTGGCGCAGATCGCTGAGCATTTTGGTGCGGGCGTATTGCAGCCCGACGGCCAGTTGGACCGCGCCGCGCTGCGCAAGCTGATCTTTGAAGTACCCGAAAAGCGTCGCTGGCTGGAAGCCCTGCTGCACCCGCTGATCGGTGAGGAAATTCGCAGCCACTTGGCACGCGCGCAGTCGCCTTACGCGATTCTGGTATCACCGCTGCTGATCGAGTCCGGCCAGTACAGTATGACCCAGCGCATCCTGGTGATCGACGTGCCGCAATCACTGCAGATTCAGCGTACCCTGCAGCGCGACGGCATCAGCGAGCAGCAGGTGCAGGCGATTCTGAAGGCCCAGTCCAGCCGTGAAGACCGCCTGAACCATGCCGATGACGTGCTGGTCAATGACCAGGACCTCGCTTGGTTGCACAGCGAGGTCGAGCGACTGCACCACTTTTACCTTACTTTGCGTGGAGGCCGATCATGAGCCAACCTATGACCGTCGACTGCCCAACCTGCGGTGCACCCGTGGAATGGAAAGCGACCAACCCGAACCGGCCGTTCTGCTCGGACCGTTGCAAACTCATCGACCTCGGCGCCTGGGCGTCGGAAGAGCACAAGATTCCGGTCAGCCCGGATGCAGAGGACGAGCTGTTCTCCGAAGACTTTCAGCCTAAACACTAAGGCCGCATAAAGGCGTATTCCTGCTGGTCGTCGAGGTTCTCTGCAAGGTATTGCAGCTCGTCGGCCAGGTCTTCGAAACTGCGCACACCTTTGCTCTGCTGCACCACCGCGCTGAGCATGGCGCGCAGGGTAAGGCCTGGGTCAAAACCGATTTCCTGGGCTGCGTCCTGGCTTCTGCGCAATTCTTGCCGTGCCCACTCGTACACACTCATCATTCAAGCCTCTAGAAGAATTTCGCAGAGCATGGGCGTGCGCGTCAGCCCGGGATTTGACCTGGATCAACGCTGCGTATCGTCATCCTTCCAGGGCGCCGAGAGATAGCGCGTGCGGTTGAACGTCTCCAGCCATTCCGGGCAAAAAACCACCAGGGCGCTGACGACCATGCCGTTGATAAAGGCTTCGGGGAAGATAATCAGCCACAGGTAGCCGACGAAGTCTTCCAGCCATTCCGGCATTGCAAAGCGGCCGTCGAACCACAGCAGCCCCAATGCCGCCAAAAGACAGAGCAGCGCCGACAGCGCGGCGGCAAAAAAGCCGGAGCAGAAGATATACACGAAGGGATTGCGTGGCTGCGCCCGCTCGACCAGCACCGCGCAGGCTTCGGTCACCAGCACCGGCAGCACGATCAGCAGCAAGCCATTGATGCCGACAGCGGCCAGATCCTGACGCCCCAGCAGCACCAACCCGAACTGCGCGGCCAACCCGCCGACGATTGCCAATGGCCAATCGAGCAGCAGCGTGACGGCAGTCATGCCGATAAAGTGGTAGGACACGCCGGTATCGAAATCGCGCCGTACCAGCCACAACATAAACAGCGCGAATACGGTGCCGAACAGCAAATGCTGACGCCGACGGTCGGCAAATAGCTCGACCCATGGCGAGCGCAGGATCGCCCACATCACCACCGGCACATACAGCAGCCAGCCGATGCTGAGGGTTTGCGGCGCCAGCACGGCGGCGCTGATCAAGGCTTCACCTGCTCCAGTGCCTGGCGCAACTCGGCAGCCGAACTGTATTCGTGTTGCGCGACCAACTTGCCGTTATCGAGTTGCAGCCACAGCACCTTATCCACAGCGCCTGGATAACGCGGGGCGACACGCGCATCGCGGTCGAGCATGACTCGGTAGTTGTAGGCCTGCATGGCCGGCACGGCGAACAGCTTGGCGATCA
This sequence comes from Pseudomonas sp. D2002, assembly GCF_013385735.1. Taxonomy (NCBI): domain Bacteria; kingdom Pseudomonadati; phylum Pseudomonadota; class Gammaproteobacteria; order Pseudomonadales; family Pseudomonadaceae; genus Pseudomonas; species Pseudomonas sp. D2002. The sequence goes on from NZ_JACAPL010000003.1 coordinate 1,077,769, forward strand.
GCCGGGGCATGCGCTGGATATCGGCGACAAACACGGCGTGCCGCGCGTCGAGATAGCCTTTGGGCTGGCCTTGCAGCGCAGCATCTACCAGCTTGGCGGCGTCCATACTGCGGGCAACCAATAGAATCTGCGCTTGGTCATCCAGGGTGTAGGCTTGGTCGAACTGGTCGAGCAAGGTCCACGGCGCCACGCGTTCACCGACTTCGATGGCTTGGGCCCACAAGGGCAAAAGGCTCAAAAACAGCACCACAAAACACTTCACCGCGTACTCCTTGGTTCGGATGACAGTCGAGTCGCCAGTCTACACCGGCGTTTTAAAGCAAGACTTCCTGCGGTCATCATTTGGACGCTAAGCTGCAAATATGGATGACTCAGATTACCTGCGCCTGCTCACCGTAGCGGCCGAACAAGCCAATGCGTTCCTGTCCAATGCCCGCAAATGGGAGCGTGAGCGTTGGGTCTGCCAGCGCCTGCTGCAAGGCTTGAATGTGCCCTACCGGGCCGAAGAGTTTCATGCCGCCGGTCAAGAGCCGCCGGATGTGCTGTTTCGCGACGCCAGTTTCGAAGTGTTTTTTGTGCTGGATGAAGGGCGCCGCCTGAACGACGAATGGCGCGATGAACTGCTGCGAAGGCGCAGTGCGTTTTCCCTGAGCCAATTGGTACGGCGCGAGGCCAAGCCGCGGCGCATCCCGGCCCATGAGTTCCTGCTGCGCCTGGCGCCGACCCTGCGCAAAAAAGCGCACAACTATAAAGAGCGCGGCATGGACCTGGGCGAGCTGGACCTCATCGCCTTCACCAGCCTCAAGCGCGAAGTGCTGGACCTCAACAGCCATTTCCCACCACCCACCGAATATTTACGCCAGGGCTGGCGCTCGTTGTCGCTGGTAGGGCCGACCTTTGCCCGCGTGCTGTTCGCCCATCCGGATGCGCCGGACTTCTTGCGCAACAACTTGGGGCGCAGCATAGTATTCGACGTGGGCATCAGCCTGTGACGCGGGCACAGGCTACGCTTGTGGCGATGCCGCCAATCTCCTGACTGTAACGTGGCGCCCTTTCGCAACGTCTACCTGACGAGGCCTTTATGACCAGCCGCCTGAACCCCGATGACCAACAGCATGTCGAAGAGTACCTGCAACTCTCCCAGAACCGAGTCGAGCGCAAGCCTTTCCGGCCGTGGCTGCTCCTTGGTGTGGTGCTGGTGGCGGTGATCGGGCTTGGTCTGCTGAGCCGCCTTTTGAGTTACCTGACGCTATGAGCTGCCTGGCGCTCGCGGGGGTAACTGCTCCGATTTCTTTTAGCCTTGCGAGATATCCCCATGACCCATCGTATTATTATCGTCGGCGGCGGCGCCGGCGGCCTGGAGTTGGCTACCCGCCTGGGTAAGACTCTGGGCAAGCGCGGCATCGCCAGCATCACGCTGGTGGACGCCAACCTGACCCATATCTGGAAGCCGTTGCTGCACGAAGTGGCGGCCGGTTCGCTGAACTCTTCCGAAGACGAACTCAACTATGTCGCCCAGGCCAAATGGAACCACTTCGAGTTCCAACTGGGGCGCATGAGCGGGCTCGACCGTGAACAGAAGAAGATCCAGCTGGCCGCCACCCTCGATGAAGAGGGCCGCGAACTGGTGCCTGCGCGCGTGCTGGGCTATGACAGCCTGGTGATCGCGGTCGGCAGCACCACCAATGACTTCGGCACCGAGGGCGCGGCGCAGCACTGCCTGTTCCTCGACACGCGCAAGCAGGCCGAGCGTTTCCACCAGCAGTTGCTGAACCACTACCTGCGCGCCCATGCCGGCCAGACCGATACCATTGAACAGATCAGCGTCGCCATCGTCGGCGCCGGTGCCACCGGCGTCGAACTGGCGGCCGAGCTGCATAACGCCGCCCATGAGCTGGCGGCCTATGGCCTGGACCGGATCAAACCGGAAAACATGCACATCACCCTGATCGAAGCCGGCCCACGGGTATTGCCCGCGCTGCCGGAGCGCATTGGCGGGCCTGTGCATAAAACCCTGGAAAAACTCGGGGTCACCGTGCTGACCAACTCGGCGGTCAGCGAAGTGACGGCCGACGCCCTGATCACCAGCAGCGGCCAGGTCATCCCGGCCAGCCTCAAGGTGTGGGCGGCCGGTATTCGTGCGCCAGGCTTCCTCAAGGATATCGATGGCCTGGAAACCAACCGCATCAACCAGCTTCAAGTGCTGCCGACACTGCAGACCACCCGCGACGAAAATATCTTCGCCTTCGGCGACTGCGCCGCCTGCCCGCAACCAGGCACCGACCGCAACGTACCACCGCGCGCCCAGGCGGCTCACCAGCAGGCGTCGTTGCTGGCCAAGTCGCTGAAACTGCGCATCGAAGGCAAGGACCTGCCGTCGTACAAGTACACCGATTACGGTTCGCTGATTTCGCTGTCGCGGTTCTCGGCGGTGGGCAACTTGATGGGCAACCTGACCGGCAGCGTGATGCTCGAAGGTTGGTTGGCGCGGATGTTCTACGTGTCGTTGTACCGCATGCACCAGATGGCGTTGTACGGTTTTTTCCGCACGGCGATGCTGATGCTGGGCAGCAAGATTGGGCGCGGGACTGAGCCGAGGCTCAAACTGCACTGATCGGCTGAATGGCAACAAAAAAATCCCCCTGTCCAACGACAGGGGGATTTTTTATTGGGCTAACTCTGCTGGTAGAACTCGGCCATGTAGTCGACAAATGCGCGCACTTTGGGCGCCAGGTGCCGAGACGGTGGATAGAGCGCGTAATAATGCCGTTCACCCAATGAGTAGTTGGGCAGAATGCGCACCAACTGGCCCTGCGCCAGATCATTGTGCACGGTGGCCTGGGTGAAACACGCAATGCCAGCCCCGGCCAATGTAGCTGCGTGCAACGCACTGATAGTGTTGGTGCTGAACCGCCCCGATGGCGTGACCTTGACCACCGCGCCACGTGCTGCGCTCAACGCCCAATCCGAAGACGCCCCCATAAACGTCAGCAGGCGATGCTTGTCGAGCTCCTGGGCCGAACGCGGCAAACCATGGCGGCCGATGTACCCTGCTGACGCCACCAGCACCAGGCTGGAAACCGTCAACGTGCGGGCGATCAATGAGGTATCCGCCAGGGCGCTGGCGATGCGTATCGCGACATCAAACCCGTCGGCAACCAGGTCGACGAACTGATCGTCACAACACAACTGCAACTCGATATCGGGGTAGCGTCGCTGAAAGCCCGGCAGCCAGTGCGCAAGGTCCAGGGTCCCCACCACCAGCGGCACACTGACTCTCAGTACGCCGGCGGGGCGTTGGTGCCCATGCGCGATGGCCTGGGATGCGGCGTCAACACGATCAAGGATATCCACACACGCCGCGTAGTACTGCTCCCCGGCCGTCGTCAGACTGAAGCGCCGCGTATTGCGGTTGATCAATTGGGCGCCCAGTTCAATCTCCAGTTGCTGCAATTGCCGGGATATCGTCGAGTGCGTGGTATCCAGGCGCTCTGCTGCGGCAGAAAAGCCTTTGGCTTCGACGATGCACCGAAAGGCGCGCATGGCAGACAGCTGGTTCATGAAAACAGGCGATCCCAATGGGGTTTGAGGAATCAGTTAAGCGGCAAAGCGATAATTTGCGCAGTGGTCAGCACGGAACCGAAGGTGTCTTCGATTTCAGCCAGCGCCGAGTTGTCCAACTCATCCCTGGTGACCGAACGGCCATCGGCGCGGGTAATCGCCCGGGTGGCACTGGCATCGGATGCTACCACAACGTCATAACCCAACGGCGCGGCGTCCCGAGCGGCGCCTGCGACACACGCGTGGGTCATCAGGCCACTGATAATCAGCGTCTTGACGCCGGCTTTCTTCAATTGCGCATCCAGGTCGGTGCTGGCAAACACACTGACGGTGGTCTTCTGCACGAGTATGTCTTGCGGGCGAGGCTTCATCAGCGGGTGAAAATCAACGGTTTTGCCGTTCTTGGCGAATAACGCCGCATCGTCTGGGGCGATGTGCTGCACATGAATGACCTGGATTTTTTCTTTGTCGGCAAACCGGATCAGGCGCTGGGTGTTTTCAAGGGCTTTCATGCCGTCCGGGATCGGCATGCGGCCGGTGAAATATTCGTTCTGGAAGTCGATGACCAGCAAGGCGGTGGTTTTCGGGTCGAGTTGATCGGTCGGCTTGGCGCCCAGCATGGCGCGAATAGTCGGCTGCTTGTTCGCGGCAGTTTCCGCGGCGACGGCATATTGACCGAGGCCCATCAGCATGCCGAGCCCCACCAGCGTGGACTTGAGCAAGGCAGGCAACGAGCGCGTTGGTTGAGCGGTAATGGCAAGTGTCATGATGCGAATTCCTTTGGGCTGGTTGGATTGACGAAGCCTAGTCTAGGAGGCCGCGCCCACCACTCCAACGCACCAATGAACACAATGCCTGTTTGGAAATTGCACAAATAAAGCAAAAAAAAAGACAAAAAAAATCCCCGTATCTTTCGATACGAGGATTTTTAATATGGTCGGGGTAAGGGGATTCGAACTCCTGACATCCTGCTCCCAAAGCAGGCGCGCTACCGGACTGCGCTATACCCCGGTAAAAAAAAGGCGACCTCTCAGTCGCCTTCTTCGATCAGCGCTTTTGGCCTCTGATCTTAAGATTCGATTCCAGCGTTAACTGGTCTCAAAAATGGTGGGTCGTGTGGGATTCGAACCTACGACCAATTGGTTAAAAGCCAACTGCTCTACCAACTGAGCTAACGACCCAAATATGGTCGGGGTAAGGGGATTCGAACTCCTGACATCCTGCTCCCAAAGCAGGCGCGCTACCGGACTGCGCTATACCCCGGTTTTGAAATTGGCTCCGTGACCAGGACTCGAACCTGGGACCCAATGATTAACAGTCATTTGCTCTACCGACTGAGCTATCACGGAACTACACATTTCAAATGTACAACTTTTACTGCGATGTAACCTTCTCTTCGACCCGTCCGTATCGCTACGTTCATGTCTCTGAGGCGCGCTATTCTACAATCTTAAAAACCCCTGTCAACCCTTTAAATTGCTTTTAAGACAATGATTTGCGCTTCTTTCTGATTTCTTCTTGGGGAGAAGAAACCCGTGGGCTGACGTTGCTGCGGGGCGCACTTTACAAGCCTTTGCCTTACAGTTCAACGCCCTATCGAAAAAAAAGGCCCCGCAATGCGGGGCCTCCTCTTATAGCCATGCCGGCTGGGCTCAGTGGAAGACGATTTCGTCGTTGTCCACGGTGGCCGCAACGCTGGTCCCCGGCATGAAGCTGCCCGACAGGATCAACTGCGCCAGCGGGTTCTCGATCCAGCGCTGGATCGCACGTTTAAGCGGCCGTGCGCCATACACCGGGTCGTAACCCACCGCGATCAGCTTGTCCAACGCCTCGCTGCTCAGCTCCAGGTCCAGCTCGCGCTCGGCCAGACGGTTGCGCAGGCGGCCCAACTGGATCTCGGTGATGCCCGCGATCTGATCCCGCGCCAGAGGCTCGAAGATCACCACTTCATCGACCCGGTTGATAAATTCCGGGCGGAAGTGCGACGTCAGCGCATCCATGACCGCAGCACGCTGCGCCTCACGATCGCCGACCAGCTCCTGGATCTGCGCCGAGCCCAGGTTGGAGGTCATCACGATCACCGTGTTGCGGAAATCCACGGTACGCCCGTGGCTGTCCGTCAGACGGCCATCTTCCAGCACCTGCAGCAAGATGTTGAACACATCCGGGTGGGCCTTCTCGACCTCGTCCAGCAGGATCACCGAGTAAGGCTTACGCCGCACGGCTTCGGTCAGGTAACCGCCCTCCTCGTAGCCCACGTAGCCTGGTGGTGCGCCAATCAAGCGCGCCACCGAGTGTTTCTCCATGAATTCGGACATATCGATCCGCACCATGGCCTCTTCGGTATCAAAGAGGAACTCGGCCAAAGCCTTGCACAGCTCGGTCTTGCCCACGCCGGTTGGGCCGAGGAACATGAACGAGCCGCTCGGACGGTTCGGGTCGGACAAGCCAGCCCGGGAACGCCGTACCGCGTTGGACACCGCTACCACCGCCTCTTCCTGGCCGATGACGCGCTGGTGCAACAGGCTTTCCATTTTCAGCAGCTTGTCGCGCTCGCCCTCGAGCATTTTCGACACGGGGATGCCGGTCCATTTCGAGACGACTTCGGCGATTTCTTCCTCGGTCACCTTGCTGCGCAGCAGCTGGTTCTCGGGCTTGCCGTGCTGGTCGACCATTTGCAGGCTGCGCTCCAGGTCGGGGATTACCCCGTACTGCAACTCGGCCATGCGGTTCAGGTCGCCTTTACGGCGCGCGGCTTCCAGCTCCTGGCGCGACTGCTCGATCTTTTGCTGGATCTGCGCAGAACCCTGCACTTCGGCTTTTTCCGAGGTCCAGATCTCTTCGAGGTCCGAATATTCACGCTCCAGCCGCACGATTTCTTCCTGGAGTTTTTCCAGGCGTTTCTTCGCAGCCTCGTCCTCTTCCTTTTTCAACGCCTGGGATTCAACTTTCAGTTGAATCAGGCGCCGATCCAGGCGGTCGAGTACTTCCGGCTTGGAGTCGATCTCCATGCGAATGCGGCTGGCCGCTTCGTCGATCAGGTCAATGGCCTTATCCGGCAACTGACGGTCAGTGATATAGCGATGGCTCAACTTGGCCGCTGCAATGATCGCGCCGTCGGTAATCGCCACCTTGTGGTGGACCTCATAGCGCTCTTTCAGGCCACGCAGGATCGCGATGGTGTCTTCTTCGCTCGGTTCTTCCACCAGCACTTTCTGGAAACGACGCTCAAGCGCTGCATCCTTTTCAATGTACTGGCGGTATTCGTTGAGCGTGGTCGCGCCAACGCAGTGCAACTCGCCACGAGCCAGTGCCGGCTTGAGCATGTTGCCCGCATCCATCGAGCCTTCGCCTTTACCGGCGCCGACCATGGTGTGCAGTTCGTCGATAAACAGAATGATCTGCCCTTCCTGCTTCGACAGTTCGTTGAGCAGGGATTTCAGACGCTCCTCGAACTCGCCGCGGAACTTGGCACCGGCGATCAGCGAGCCCATGTCCAGAGACAGCAAGCGCTTGCCTTTAAGGCCGTCCGGCACCTCACCATTAATGATGCGTTGGGCCAGGCCTTCGGCAATCGCGGTTTTACCCACGCCAGGCTCACCGATCAGCACCGGGTTGTTCTTGGTACGACGTTGCAACACTTGAATGGTGCGACGAATCTCATCGTCACGACCGATCACCGGGTCCAGCTTGCCTTCTTCCGCACGCTTGGTCAGGTCGACGGTGTATTTGTCCAGGGCCTGGCGCGACTCCTCGTGGTTCGGGTCGTTTACTGCCTCACCGCCACGCAGGTTGTTGATGGCGTTCTCCAGGGCCTTTTTGCTCACGCCCTGGCCCAGCAACAATTTGCCAAGCTTGCTGTTGTCGTCCATCGCGGCCAGCAACACCAGTTCGCTGGAGATGAACTGGTCACCTTTTTGCTGGGCCAGGCGATCCGCCTGGTTAAGCAGGCGTGCCAAGTCCTGCGACATATTCACGTCGCCGGTAGGGTTTTGGATTTTCGGCAGTTGGTCGAGCTCTTTGCTCAACTCCTTGCGCAAGCTGTTGACGTCGAAGCCCACCTGCATCAGCAAGGGTTTGATAGAACCACCTTGCTGCTCCAGAAGCGCCTGCATCAAGTGCGCAGGCTCGATGGCCGGGTGGTCGAGGCCCACCGCCAAGGATTGAGAGTCTGATAAAGCTAACTGCAATTTGCTGGTTAAACGATCAATACGCATTAGTCACCTTCCTTTTGAGCAGGCCGGAGCTGTAAATACATCCTGAATGAAGAAACCTGCCAGATACCCCTATAGATGTGGTCGATTCTGGGAGATTCAAGCGGTGGATAGTTGACGCAGATCAGGAGAGTCTAGCGGTCAAGCCAGATCAGGGAGGCAAACCGACCGGTGCGAGCGCTGCGGCGGTAAGAAAAGAAACGTGGGTCGGTCACGGTGCAGAAACCACCACCATAAACAGCGGTGACACCGCGAGCGGCCAGGCGCAGGCGCGCCAACTCATAGATATCGGCCATGTACTTGCCAGGGTTACGGCTTGGTACAAAGGCTTGGGCAGTGATGGGCAACTGCTGCATAAACGCTTCGCGCACTTCCGGGCCGACTTCAAAGGCGTGCGGGCCGATGGCCGGGCCGAGCCAGACCAACACATCGTCGGGCTCGGACTCCAGGCGTTCGAACGCCGCTTCGAGCACGCCTGCCGCCAGGCCACGCCAACCGGCATGGGCGGCGGCCACACGTGTGCCGGCACGGTTGCAGAACAACGCGGGCAGGCAATCGGCGGTCATTGATGTGCAGGCAATGCCGGGGGTGCTGGTCCAACTGCCATCGGCTTCGGCGGTGCGCGACGGATCAGCTTCGACCACCGTGGTGCCGTGGACTTGGCGCAGCCACGCAGGCTGAATATCAAAGGCATCGGTAAGGCGACGGCGATTTTCAAGAACGGCCTCAAGGCTGTCCTCGACATGATCGCCCAAATTGAGGCTGTCGAACGGCGCCAGACTGACGCCGCCCGCTCGTGTGGTGACGCAGGCTTTCACCCCGGCCGGCGCGGGCCAGTCAGGAATCAGCCAGTCACTCATCCGATAAACGCCTCGCGATCCTGCTTGAGCAGCGACAACAACCAGACCAAATCGTCTGGAAGAGGCGATTCCCAGCTCATCCGCTTACCGCTCGTCGGATGATCCAGCTCCAGGAAACGTGCATGCAGTGCCTGGCGCGGGAAGGATTTCAGCGATTCGACCATGGTCTGGCTCGCCGCCGGCGGAATACGGAAGCGACCGCCGTAGGCCGGATCTCCGACCAACGGGAAGTTAATGTGCGCCATGTGCACGCGAATCTGGTGCGTACGACCGGTTTCCAGCTTGACCCGCACATGCGTGTGGGAGCGAAAACGCTCCAGTACACGGTAGTGGCTGACGGCTTGCTTACCGCCTTCCATCACCGCCATACGCTGGCGCTGCTGGCCGTGGCGGCCGATAGGCGCGTTGATCTTGCCACCTGCTACCACCACGCCGATCACGATGCATTCGTAGATGCGGCTGACGCTGCGACTCTGCAATTGTGTGACCAACTGCGTCTGGGCCTGGATAGTCTTGGCCACCACCATCAGGCCGGTGGTGTCCTTGTCCAGGCGGTGCACGATGCCGCAGCGCGGCACATTGATGATGTCCGGCACGTGGTGCAACAGGGCATTGAGCAAGGTGCCATCAGCGTGCCCGGCTGCCGGGTGAACCACCAGGCCTGCGGGTTTATTGATGACCAGGATGTCGTCGTCTTCATAGACGATGTCCAGCTCGATGTCCTGGGCGACCCATTCTCCCTGGGCTTCCTGCTCGGCAGTCAGCTCAAGAATCGCACCGCCATGGACTATGTCTCGCGGGCGGATAACCGCTCCATCCACAGTCAGGCGGCCGTCTTTGATCCAGGCGGAAAGGCGCGAGCGCGAGTGCTCAGCGAATAATTGTGCGGCGACTTGATCGAGGCGTTGGCCGCCCAATTCGGACGGCACCTCTGCGCGAAGTTCAATTTTATCGGACATGCTCAGACTAGGCGTGGCACAGCCTTTGGTTTCGGCTGCGCGCTTGTGGTTAAATACGGCGTCTTTTGCCCCGAGGCTTTCAACGGGGCGCTCATCATAACAGGACGGCCCCGCCCAAGACAGCGGCCGTCATAGGGACGCAAGCCGCCATGCAAGTGAAACACCTGCTGCTGATCGCCATCCTCGCCATGACTGCTGCTTGCTCGTCAACAAAGGAAGTCGTCGACGAAAACCTGAGCGAAGTCGAGCTGTATCAATTAGCTCAAAAAGACTTGGACAATAATAGCTACACCAGCGCCACAGCGAAGCTGAAGGCCCTGGAGTCGCGCTATCCGTTCGGGCGCTACGCCGACCAGGCACAGCTCGAGCTGATCTACGCCAACTACAAGAACGCCGAGCCGGAAGCTGCCAAGTCCGCCGCCGAGCGTTTTATCCGTCTGCACCCGCAGCATCCGAACGTGGACTACGCCTACTACATGAAGGGCCTGACCTCGTTCGACCAGGACGTGGGCCTGCTGGCGCGCTTCCTGCCGCTGGACATGACCAAGCGTGACCCAGGCGCTGCCCGCGACTCCTACAACGAGTTCGCCCAGCTGACCAGCCGCTACCCCAACAGCCGCTACGCGCCGGACGCCAAGCAGCGCATGATCTACCTGCGCAACCTGCTGGCGTCCTACGAGATTCACGTGGCCCACTACTACCTGACCCGTCAGGCGTACGTGGCAGCCGCCAACCGTGGCCGTTATGTAGTGGAAAACTTCCAGGAAACCCCATCCGTGGGTGACGGCCTGGCAGTGATGACCGAGGCTTACCAGCGCCTGCACCTGGACGCCCTGGCGGCCACCAGCCTGGAAACCCTGAAACTCAACTACCCGGATCACCCAAGCCTGAAAGACGGCCAGTTCGTGCCTCAGGTTGCCGAAGCGGACAACCGTTCGTGGCTGAGCAAGTACACCTTGGGCCTGATCGAATCCCGTCCACCGCTGCCGCCGGGCGAAACCCGCGCCAACCAGGACGTGATGAAGCAATACCAGGACGCCAAGGAAGCCATTCCTTCGGAGCTCAAGCCGCACGACGAAAACGGCGACGTGATCGAAGAGCAGGAGCCGCAGGCCCTCGGCAACAACCAGGACCGTTCGTGGTTCAGCTACATGACCTTCGGTGTGTTCGACTGATTGTTCGACGCAACGCAAAAAGGGAGCCCCTCGGGGCTCCCTTTTTTATGGGCCAGCATTATTGCGCTGTGCGCCTGCTACGACCTTGGCTAAACTGGCGCATTCCTTGTCGAGAAACTGCCCATCATGCTTCGTCTACTGTTCTGGATTGCCGTCATTGCTGCCGCGGTATGGTTCTGGCGCAAATTCAAAAGCCCGGCTGCCAAGCAGCAACGCAGCGGCGAGCCCGACGCAGCCTTGATGGTGCGCTGCGCCCACTGCGGCGTGCATTTGCCGCAGGATCGCGCACTGAGTTCAAACCAACAGTGGTACTGCACCCAGGCACACCTGGAGCAAGGCCCGAAGTCTATTCAGCGTTGAGCCGACCTTCAGGCGCATAGGGCGCCGGGTCGATGATCGGTGTGCGCCCCAGCAACAAGTCGCAAAACAACTGGCAGGATGCTGGCGCGAGCACCAGGCCATTGCGGTAATGCCCGCAATTGAGCCACAGCCCTTTGAGGCCTGGGACTTCACCGATGTAGGGAATGCCCTCCGGTGAGCCGGGCCGCAGACCCGCCCAATGCCCCACGACCTCGGCGTCCGCCAGCGCGGGAATCAATTCCACCGCAGAAGCCTTGAGGCTTTCCAGCGCAGCGTCGGTCGGGGTCTTGTCGAACCCTTCATGTTCAAGCGTGCTGCCGATCAGAATGTGCCCATCACGCCGCGGGATCGCATAGCGCCCCTTGGCCAGGACCATGCTCGACAAGAAATCTGACGCGCACTTGTACAAAATCATCTGGCCTTTGACCGGCTCTACGGGAAGTGCCAAGCCCAGTTTGCCCAGCAGTTCCCCGCTCCAGGCACCGGCCGCCAGCACGACCTGATCCCCAAGGATCGGCCCCGCAGCCGTGTTCACGCCCACGACGTTATCGCCCTTGAGGACAAAACCGTTCACCTCACACTGCTCATGGATAGTCACGCCGGGTAACGCCGACAGCGCCGCCTTGAGGGATTTGACCAGGCGCGGGTTGCGCACATTGGCCACGTTCGCCATGTAGATCGCCTGGGAATACCCCCCGCCCAACACCGGCACCGCGTCGTGGGCAGCCGACACATCCACTTTGCTCAACGGCCGGCCTTCACGGGCAGCCCAAGCCAGTGCTTCGGCCTCGTCGTCCAGGTCCAGCCAGTACAAACCCGTGGTATGCACCTCTGGATCAACGCCCGTGGCGGCGAACAACCGTTGCGCCAGTTGCGGATAAAAATCCTGGGACCAATGCGCCAGAGCCGTAACCGCCGGGCTGTAGCGCCACGGGTACAGCGGCGACACAATGCCGCCGCCCGCCCAGGAAGACTCCTGCCCAAGCCCCGCGCGCTCCAGCAGTGTGACTGCCTGCCCCTGGGTGGCCAGGTTGTACGCCGTCAACAACCCGATTACTCCGCCACCGACAATCACCACTTGCTGTTGCTTAGCCATCACTTGATCCAGCCGATAAAAAGGGAAAAGCGCACTCGGCGCCCACTCATCCAGCACTCTCATCATTGCCCCCAGCACGCCTTGCGCGACATGTCAGGCGCCGCGCCCGGATTGCTGCGCACGCCGGAACTGCTCAAGCTGAACTCACCGCAAGGGTCGCCTGCCATGACTGAGCCGACTGCAGGCGCGGCCACCAGGTGAAATTCCTGAGGGTTTAATACTGCGCTGATTCTATAGCGTTCATTGCCCACACTGACGCCGCTTGCATCAATAAAAGTGCCGTTGCGCGTGTAAAAGCGCTCCAGGTAGTGGACTTGCTCAGACAACAACGCAACGATCTCGGCGCGGTAGGCTTTTTTTACATAGCCGGTATACCCGGGGTAGGCGACTGCGGCCAGTAACGCGACGATCGCAACAGCGATCAGTAACTCGATCAGGGTAAAACCTTGGCAATCCTTGCCCATTGATACGCTCCTTATTGAAGTTGACGCCATAAAACTCGACGAAATTTCGGACCTTGCGCTTCGTTGACCTGCGCATACACCGTCTCCAGCACCGTGCGCGACTGACCACTGAACCCGACAGCCGTCACGCGGAACAACGCGACAGGCGTTTGCGCGGGCAGACCAACCACGCCCTCTGCCTGCCCCAGCGATTGAACGCCATACAGCCCGCCCTTCAGGGCAGCCCAATTGACGGCTGAAACAGGGTTCGCCCCGGCACCCACCACCGAAAACGCCTCCTGCGGGGGCGCGCAGGCGCTGATCGACTGGCAGAGCGGCAGCACCGACCCTGTGCGTTGCACGATCAATTCACCCAGCCTCAGCCCACTTTCAGCAGTCTGAAATGATTGATTACGATGCCAGATGCCACCGGCAATCTTTTGCTGGGACACAGCCCCTTGCATCGACGCCAGGCCGATCAGTGATAACACCAGCAGAAACACCAGGCTGATCACCAGGACCATGCCGGTCTGACGCAGGTAAAAACCGTGATAGCTGAGCATAATCACCCTACCCCAGCCGATTGCGCAGCGCGGCCACGACGCTGTAGACCTGGTCCTGAACACGCCCGGCCGGGTCTCGCAGCGTCATCTGGATGCGCACGCTGCGTATCAGCGACTCGTCCGCCGGGCTGGCGTCATAGCGCACCACACGCGTGGCGCCGGGCTTGGCCGCTACACCAAAACTGACGTCGAACGCCTGAACGTTATCCACCAGCACCGTCCTGGCCGGCGCTGCGGGTGTACTGACCTTCAACTGCCCGGCTTCAAAGGTGTAGGTGAGCTGGCGTAGCGCAAACCGGATCTGCCCAGGCGCCGGTGCTGGCGAGCTGCCCGCATAGGCCTGGGCTGTACCGGTGCAATCGGAGAGCACCGTCCAGTCGGGCTTGCCGCCCTCGCCTCCCGAATCGGCGGTGACCAGCGTCAGTGACCTGGCGCTCCCTGCGGCACTCCAGCTGACCGGCCGCTCAAACGCGGCCGGTGCGTTATCGATATAGGCCGTCGCCAGGCAGCCAAACATGCCCGCCTGGCGCACATCCTGAATGATCTTGCCCAGCACAAACCGCGCATCATCCTGCAGCAACATGGCGGCCTGCTGGCTGGCATGGGTGGCCCGTGCGCTGATGACGACCTGGCTGACCCCGAGTATCAGCACCAACCCGATAGCCAGCGCCAGCAACAACTCCACCAGGCTGAAACCCCGCGCACAGCGACTCATTGCGCCACCTCCCGCGCGCCGGCAATGCGGCTGGTGAGGGTGAAGGTTTCCCGCGCGCCGCGGCTTTTCGCTGCCCTGGCATCGTCCCAACTGATACTCACGGTGACCTCGCTGCCGCTGACCACCACAGAGCCTTTGGCGCTCGCCCCGGCAAAGCCGATGATATTGGCTTCGAAATCATGCAGGTCCAGGTCACGTACGCTGGCGGTAGCCGTACTGGGCGGGCCGCCTTCGTTTCGGCTCCCTTCGTTTCGGCCCCCAGAGTAATCGGCGCCCGAGTTGGCCCGAACGCGGTCGAGCATGTCGTAGGCAATGAAGCTGGCCTGGCTGATCATCCTTGAGCTGTCGGTGTACGTGAGTGCATTGAGCTGGATAACCGCCGCGCCCAGCAGGCCAACGGCAAGAATCAGCACAGCCACCAGTACCTCGATCAGCGTCATGCCGGATTGGCGCCGGGGCAAAGCACGGGCAGCGTTTGTGTTGGGGCAAACAAGCATTACCGTCGTCATCCGTGTCGAAGGCCGAAAAAAAGCAGGAGAAACCTGCTGTGCGGCCCAAGACTAGCGTCGGTTTTGGGCCGGCGCTGCTCTCGGAACAAAGGGAAATACTTTGGACATAAAGGCCATCACTGCACACCCAGAGAGTGGCGCTATACCTAGGCCTATCACCTGAAACACTGACTACGTCCACGGAGGGACGGCACATGAGACAACGCGGCTTCACCCTGATTGAACTGCTGCTGAGCCTGCTTCTGAGCGGCATCCTGGCGAACCTGGCAGTGCCGGGTTTCAGGGGTTTGCTTGAGTCGCAGCAACGACAAACCGCTGCGCAGTCGCTGGCCAGCGGGCTGCGCTACGCCCGCACCGAGGCGATTGCGCGCAATCGTGCGGTGGTCATTCATGCACGGCAGGAGGACTGGAGCCTGGGCTGGCGAGTGATCGTGGACGAAAGCGGACGCGGCCACTCGGACGACAACAACCCAGTCCTGTTGGAACGACAGGACAGCGGGAAAATACCGATTGTCGGGAATGGGCCGGTCAAGAGCCAGGTGCGCTTCAGCGGCTTGGGCGAACCGATATTTTCAGCCGGAGGTTTCCGTGCAGGCACCGTGCATGTGTGCGACACGGGCCAGGCGCAAAGCCTGTTTCAGGTAGTACTTGCACCCAGCGGGCGCATCAGCCTGCGCAGCGACACCACCGAGCAGGCGCTGTGCCGGATGGACTCCGGCACCTCGGCACTCAGAGCAGCGAGCGAACCCGCAGCTCCTTGGGCATCGAGAACGTGATGTTCTCTTCACGACCGGCCAACTCATCGGCGCCGGTGGCACCCCAGGCCTGCAGTTGCTGGATCACGCCGCGCACCAGCACTTCGGGAGCCGAAGCGCCCGCGGTGATGCCGATACGCTCGACGCCGTCGAACCAGCT
Source organism: Pseudomonas sp. D2002 (assembly GCF_013385735.1). NCBI lineage: Bacteria > Pseudomonadati > Pseudomonadota > Gammaproteobacteria > Pseudomonadales > Pseudomonadaceae > Pseudomonas > Pseudomonas sp. D2002. The sequence continues at coordinate 1,093,139 of NZ_JACAPL010000003.1, forward strand.
GCGCTGCATGTCTTCGGCGCCGTCGATCAGGTACGCGGGCGTGGCCATGCGTTCAGCCAGTTCGCGCAGGCGGTTGGAGTTGGAGCTGTTGGGGCTGCCGACGACCAGTACCACATCGCATTCGTCCGCCAGTTGCTTGACCGCGTCCTGGCGGTTTTGCGTGGCGTAGCAGATGTCGTCTTTGCGCGGACCACCAATGGCTGGGAATCGCGTGCGCAGGGCATCGATTACGCGGCTGGTGTCGTCCATCGACAAGGTGGTCTGCGTGACAAAGGCCAGACGCTCTGGGTTTTGCACTTGCAGGTTGGCGACGTCTTTTTCGTCTTCCACCAGGTAGATCGCGCCACCATTACTGGCGTCGTACTGGCCCATGGTGCCTTCGACTTCCGGGTGGCCGGCGTGGCCGATCAGGATGCATTCACGGCCGTCGCGGCTGTAACGCGCGACTTCGATGTGCACCTTGGTGACCAACGGGCAGGTGGCATCGAATACTTTCAGGCCACGGCCGGCAGCTTCGGTGCGCACGGCCTGGGAAACGCCGTGGGCGCTGAAGATGACGATGACGTCGTCCGGCACCTGATCGAGTTCTTCGACAAAGATGGCACCGCGCGCGCGCAGGTCTTCAACCACAAATTTGTTATGGACAACTTCATGGCGCACGTAAATCGGCGGCCCGAAGACTTCCAGGGCGCGGTTGACGATTTCGATCGCCCGGTCCACACCAGCGCAGAAGCCACGGGGGTTGGCGAGTTTGATTTGCATGCTGTGCCTCGTGTCTTGCAGGGCAAGAAATTGGATCGACTCAACTCTACAGGAGTGAGCCCCTGTGGGAGCCGGGCTTGCCCGCGATGCAGACGACTGGGTGTATCAGGTACACCGAGGTGATGCTATCGCAGGCAAGCCAGCTCCCACATAAACCAGCCCCACAGGAGCCAGCGTCGTTGATCAGAGCGCTTTAACGTCGATGATTTCGACGTCAAACGTCAAGGTTTTACCGGCCAACGGGTGGTTGAAGTCGATGGTCACTTGCGCGTCATCGAAGGTTTTCACCACGCCGGGCAGCTCGGTATTCGCCGCATCGTTGAAAATCACCAACAGGCCTTCCGACAGGTCCATGTCCTGGAACTGCGAACGCGGGATGATCTGTACGTTTTGCGGGTTGGGCTGGCCAAAAGCATTTTCCGGCAAAATCTGCAGGGTGCGCTTGTCACCGGCCTTGAAACCGAACAGTGCCGCTTCGAAACCCGGCAGCAGGTTGCCATCGCCGACCTTGAAGGTCGCCGGGGCTTTGTCGAACGTGCTGTCGACCGTGTCGCCGTTCTCCAGGCGCAGTGCGAAATGCAAAGTGACTTCCGTGTTCTGGCCGATGCGTTGCTCAGCCAATACCTGATCAGTCATTGACGGTCTCTCCGGTTTTCTTGCTTTTGAACATGTCCAACGCCAGCATGATTGCACCGACGGTGATGGCGCTGTCGGCAAAGTTGAACGCCGGGAAGTACCAGCGGTTCTGCCAATGCACCAGGATAAAGTCGATCACATGGCCCAGGGCAATGCGGTCGTAAAGGTTACCCAGCGCGCCGCCCAGCACCAATGCCAGGGCGATGGCGAGCCAGGTGTCATCGCGGCCCAGGCGTTTGAGCCAGACCACCAGCACGGCACTGACCACCACGGCGATCACGGCGAACAGCCAGCGCTGCCAGCCGCCGCCATCGGCGAGGAAGCTGAAGGCAGCGCCGGTGTTGTAGGCCAGGGTCCAGCTGAAGTAATCCGGGATCACCACGATTTGCTGGAACATCTCCAGGGCGCCTTCGAAATGAGCTTTGCTGACCTGGTCAATGACCAGCACCAGCACGCTCAGTACGAGCCAGCCCAGACGTCCGAAACGGCTGGTGTTAGGCATAGTGGCGAACCTCACCGGCACCGCTGATGTTGTCCACGCAACGACCGCAGATTTCCGGATGCTCAGGGTTTACGCCAACGTCTTCACGGCAGTGCCAGCAACGGGCGCACTTAGGGAAGGCCGACTTGACCACTTGCAGCTTGAGGCCCGGTACTTCGGTGGCCACGGCGTCCGCTGGCGCCTGGGCAAACGGTGCCAGGCTGGCGGTCGAGGTGATCAGCACGAAGCGCAATTCGTTGCTCAGCTTGGCCAGGTCGGCGCTCAGGCCTTCCTCGGCAAACAGGGTGACTTCGGCTTGCAGGTTGCCACCGACGGCCTTGGCCGCACGCTGAACTTCCAGCTCCTTGTTCACCGCCACTTTGACGGCCATCACGCCTTCCCAGTACTCGCGACCCAGTTCGAAGTCGGCCGGCAGTTCGGTCAGGCCTTCGTACCAGGTGTTGAGCATGACCGATTCGTTACGCTCGCCCGGCAGGTATTCCCACAGTTCGTCGGCGGTGAAGGCCAGGATCGGCGCGATCCAGCGCACCAGCGCTTCAGAGATGTGGTACAGCGCGGTCTGCGCCGAACGGCGTGCCTTGCTGTTGGCGCCGGTGGTGTACTGGCGGTCCTTGATGATGTCGAGGTAGAAACCGCCCAGCTCCTGCACGCAGAAGTTGTGGATCTTCGAGTAGACGTTCCAGAACCGGTATTCGCCGTAGTGTTCCTGCAACTCGCGCTGCAGCAACAGGGTACGGTCCACGGCCCAGCGGTCCAGGGCGAGCATGTCCTCGGCCGGCAGGATGTCGGTGGCCGGGTTGAAACCGGTCAGGTTCGACAGCAGGAAGCGTGCGGTATTACGGATACGGCGATAGGCATCGGCGCTACGGGCCAGGATCTGGTCCGACACGGCGATTTCGCCCGAGTAATCGGTCGACGCTACCCACAGACGCATGATGTCGGCGCCCAAGGTGTCGTTGATCTTTTTCGGCTCGATCACGTTTTTCAGCGACTTGGACATCTTGCGGCCCGTCTCGTCGACGGTGAAGCCGTGGGTCAGCAGCTCGCGGTACGGCGCGTGGTTGTCGATGGCGCAGCCGGTCAGCAAGGAGGAGTGGAACCAGCCACGGTGCTGGTCCGAACCTTCCAGGTACAGGTCGGCACGCGGGCCGGTTTCGTGGCCCATCGGGTGCGAGCCGCGCAGCACGTGCCAGTGGGTGGTGCCGGAGTCGAACCACACGTCGAGGGTGTCGCTGATCTTGTCGTACAGCGGCGCTTCGTCGCCCAACAGCTCGGCGGCGTCCAGCTTGAACCAGGCTTCGATGCCTTCGCTCTCAACACGCTGGGCCACGACTTCCATCAGTTCGACGGTGCGCGGGTGCAGCTCGCCGCTTTCCTTGTTCAGGAAGAACGGGATCGGCACGCCCCAGTTACGCTGGCGGGAGATGCACCAGTCCGGACGGTTGGCGATCATCGAGTGCAGGCGCGCCTGGCCCCAGGCCGGGACGAACTTGGTGTCTTCGATGGCTTTGAGCGAGCGCACACGCAGGGTGTCGCCATTGACTGGCTCTTTGTCCATGCCGATGAACCACTGCGCGGTGGCGCGGTAGATCAGCGGGCTCTTGTGACGCCAGCAGTGCATGTAGCTGTGCTTGATGGTGTCGGTTTGCACCAGCGCACCGACTTCACGCAGCTTGTCGATGATCGGCTGGTCGGCCTTGAAGATGAACTGGCCGCCGAAGAACTCCAGCGAAGGCACGTAGACGCCGTTGCTTTGCACCGGGTTGATGATGTCATCGTTGACCATGCCGTACTTCTTGCAGATCACGAAGTCGTCCACGCCATAAGCGGGCGAGCAGTGAACCACACCCGTACCCGAACCCAGTTCGACGTAGTCGGCCAGGTACACCGGCGACAGACGGTCATAGAACGGGTGACGGAAGTTGATCAGTTCCAGCGCGGTGCCGGTGGTGGTGGCGATCACCGAACCTTGCAGTTCGTAGCGTGCCAGGCAGGCTTCGACCATTTCCTCGGCCAGCACCAGCAGGCGGTCACCGACGTCCACCAGGGCATAGGTGAATTCCGGGTGCACGTTCAGTGCCTGGTTGGCCGGGATGGTCCACGGCGTGGTGGTCCAGATCACGATGGCGGCCGGTTTGGCCAGCGATGCCAGGCCAAAGGCTTCGGCCAGCTTGGCGTCATCGGCAACCGGGAAGGCCACGTCGATGGTCGAGGACTTTTTGTCTTCGTACTCGACTTCCGCTTCGGCCAGGGCCGAACCGCAGTCGAAGCACCAGTTCACAGGCTTGAGGCCCTTGAACACAAAGCCGCCCTTGACGATTTCGGCCAAGGCGCGGATCTCTCCGGCCTCGTTCTTGAAGTTCATGGTCTTGTAGGGGTTGTCCCACTCGCCCAACACGCCCAGGCGGATGAACTCGGACTTCTGCCCTTCGATCTGCTCGGTGGCGTAGGCACGGCACAGTTCGCGGGTTTTATCCGCGCCCAGGTTCTTGCCGTAAGTCACTTCGACTTTGTGCTCGATCGGCAGGCCGTGGCAGTCCCAGCCCGGAACATAAGGTGCGTCGAAACCCGAAAGGGTTTTCGAGCGCAGGATCATGTCCTTGAGAATTTTGTTCAGCGCATGACCGATGTGAATCGTGCCGTTGGCATAAGGAGGGCCGTCGTGCAGGACGAATTTCGGACGATCCTTGCCAATTTCGCGCAACTTTCCGTACAGGCCAATACTGTCCCAGCGCTGCAGGATCTGCGGTTCGCGCTGTGGCAGGCCGGCCTTCATTGGGAAGGCGGTGTCCGGAAGGTTTAGCGTGGCTTTATAGTCGGTCATTTAAGGCTCTTCGGTTAGCGATGGGCGCTAGGTGCGGCTAGTGCACGGGCGGCGGCGACATCCGCATTGATCGCCGTTTTCAACGCCTCAAGGGAGGCGAAACGCTGCTCTTCACGCAGCTTCTGGTGGAAAACCACCGTCAAACGCCGGTCATACAAATCACCGGCAAAATCCAAAAGGTGAACTTCCAGGTGGGCCTTGCCATCACCTGCAACCGTGGGTCTGACGCCTATGTTGGCGACTCCCGGCCACGATTGGCCGTCGATGTCGACGCTCACCAGGTAAACCCCGGTGAGTGGCACACGACGGCGCTTGAGTTGCACGTTGGCGGTTGGCGTACCGAGTTGGCGCGCCAGCTTCTGACCGTGCAATACCCGCCCGGCAATGCGGAACGGGCGACCGAGCAAGCGCTCGGCCAAGGCGAAGTCGGCAGCGGCCAGGGCGTTACGCACCTGGGTACTGCTCACGCGCAGGCCGTCCAGTTCGACGGTTTGCGCGGCTTCGACGGTAAAACCTTGATTCACACCGGCGTGTTGCAGAAAGTCGAAATCCCCGACGCGGTCGCAACCGAAACGGAAGTCGTCGCCGACCTCCAGGTGCTGTACGCCCAGGCCATCCACCAGAATACGGTCGACGAACTCGGCGGCGCTGAGGCTTTGCAAACGCTGGTTGAAGGCCAGGCAAAGCACACGGTCTACGCCCTCTTCCGCCAGCAGCTGCAGCTTGTCGCGCAAGCGCGCCAGGCGGGCCGGTGCCGTTTCAGGGGTAAAGAATTCCCGTGGCTGCGGCTCAAAAATCACCACGCAGCTGGGCACGCCCAACTCGACCGCACGTTCACGCAGCCGGCCCAGGATAGCCTGGTGGCCACGGTGAACACCGTCAAAGTTGCCAATAGTGGCGACGCAGCCCCGATGCTCGGGGCGCAGGTTGTGGAGACCTCGAACCAGCTGCATAACGCGCTTCTTGCTCATAAAGTGGTCGATTATAACCACACCCAGCCCCGGACGACAGGCAACAGCGCAGGCCAAATGGATCGAATCGATAAAACATCCGTTTTATCGCGGCAAACTCTCTATCCCAACGACTTGCGATTGAAATCGCGCAGTCGGAAACCCTGCAGCAGCAACATCCCGAAGTACACCAACACGCCTGCGACCACCAACACGCCCAGGCGCATGAAGCGCTCCAGCATATGGCCCTGGTCCCAGGCTGGCATAAAGTGCATCAGGCCGAGCAGTACCGCCGACATGGCCGCAACCGCCACCAGCAACTTGAGGGCAAACATGCCCCAGCCCGGCTGCGGTTGGTACATCTGCTGCTTGCGCAGTTGATAAAACAGCAGGCCGGCATTGATGCAGGCGCCGGCGCTGATCGCCAACGCCAGGCCAGCGTGGGCCAGCGGGCCGATAAACACCAGGTTGAGCAGTTGCGTGACGATCAGCGTGAAAATCGCGATTTTGACCGGCGTGCGGATGTTCTGCTGGGCGTAAAAGCCTGGGGCCAGCACTTTGATCACGATAATACCGAGCAGCCCGACGGAATAAGCGACCAGCGCGTGCTGGGTCATGAGTGCGTCATGCGCGTCAAACTGGCCGTATTGAAACAGCGAGACAGTCAACGGCTCGGCCAGAATCCCCAACGCGAGGGAGCATGGCAGCACCAGCATGAAGCACAGGCGCAGGCCCCAGTCGAGAATGCGCGAGTATTCCTGACGGTCTTTGCTGGCGTAGGTGCGCGCCAGGGTCGGCAGCAGAATCGTGCCCAACGCTACGCCAAGTACGCCGGACGGCAGCTCCATCAGACGGTCGGCGTAATACATCCACGATACCGAGCCTGAAACCAGCAGCGAGGCGAAGGCGGTGTTGATGATCAGCGAAATCTGGCTGACTGAGACGCCAAGGATCGCCGGCAGCATATTGCGCATCACGCGCCAGACGCCGGTGTCCTTGAGGTTCAGGCGCGGCAGCACCAGCATGCCGATCTTTTTCAGGTGCGGCAGCTGGTACAGCAATTGCGCCAGGCCACCGGCCAGCACCGCCCAGCCCAGGGCCATCACCGGCGGGTCGAAGTACGGCGTGAGAAACAGCGCGAAAATAATCATGCTGACGTTCAGCAATGTCGGCACGAAGGCCGGCACCGAGAAGCGGTTCCAGGTGTTGAGGATCGCACCGGCCAGGGACGACAGGGAAATCAGCAATATATAAGGAAAGGTCACCCGCAGCAGATCAGTGGTCAGCGCGAATTTTTCCGGGGTATTGGCGAAACCGGGGGCGGTGGCCCAGATCACCCAAGGCGCGGCGAGCATGCCGGCGATGGTCACCAGCATCAGTACCAGGGTCAGCAGGCCGGATACATAGGCAATAAAGGTGCGGGTGGCCTCTTCGCCCTGCTGGGTCTTGTATTCGGCCAGGATCGGCACGAACGCTTGGGAAAATGCGCCTTCGGCAAAGATTCGCCGCAGCAGATTGGGCAATTTAAAGGCAATAAAGAACGCATCCGTGGCCATGCTGGCGCCAAAAATGCGCGCCAGCAGGGTGTCACGCACGAACCCCAAAACCCGGGAGATCATCGTGATAGAGCTGACGGCAGCCAACGATTTGAGCAGATTCATTGAAAGAGTTTGCGCCTATAGATAAAGAGCAGGCGAACAAAGCGCCCACTTATGCGATACTGCGCGCCTGCAACAGCACAGAGCCAAAGCTCGCGAGTTTACAGGTCAAGCGCCGGAAATAAATCACCCGCCTCTTCAGATCGACCACTCAGCAGTTCGCATCAGCCGCCCTTGACAACCCATCAAGTCATCGGCATGATTCGCGGCCTATTTTGTTTGCTATTTCCTAAAAAGTCTTTCGAGGAGCTCGACGGTGGCCAACACACCTTCCGCCAAAAAACGTGCAAAACAGGCTGAGAAGCGTCGCAGCCACAACGCCAGCCTGCGTTCCATGGTTCGTACCTACATCAAGAATGTAGTTAAAGCCATCGACACCAAAGACGCTGAAAAAGCCCAAGCTGCTTACGTTCTGGCCGTGCCAGTTATCGACCGTATGGCCGATAAAGGCATCATCCACAAGAACAAGGCCGCTCGTCATAAGAGCCGCCTGAATGGCCACATCAAGGCTCTGAACGTCGCTGCAGCAGCCTAAGTGGTAACAACTGCCGCGTAACCCAGGTTGCGTAACAGTTAAGAAATGCCCCGTACCGAAAGGTCCGGGGCATTTTTGTTTGCCTACAGAATCACCACAGTCTCCTGTGGGAGCGGGCTTGCTCGCGAATGCGGTGCATCAGTTAATGCATGTGCTGACTGACCCACCGCATTCGCGAGCAAGCCCGCTCCCACATTCTTGACCGCGGCGTATTGCAGGCAAAAAAAAACGCCCCGAACCAGTCGGGGCGTTTTGCTACCTATTGATCAAACCACAATCAATGGTGATGACCGCCTTCACCGTGAACGTGGCCGTGGGCCACTTCTTCCTGAGAAGCGTCACGGATGGCAACGATCTTCACTTGGAAGTTCAGGCGCTGGCCAGCCAGAGGGTGGTTACCGTCGACAGTCACGTCGTCGCCGTCCAGGTCGCGGATGGTGACGATCTGCATTTGGCCGTCCGGCGCGGAAGCGTGGAACTGCATGCCCACTTCCAGCTCGTCAACGCCTTCGAACATGCTGCGGCTCAAGGTGCTGACCAGTTCGGCGGAGTATTCGCCGTAAGCATCTTCAGGTTCTACGGCGACGGTCAGCTCGTCACCGACGCTCTTGCCTTCCAGAGCCTTCTCCAGGCCCGGGATGATGTTACCTGCGCCTTGCAGGTAGACCAGCGGCGCGCCGCCGGCGGAGCTGTCGATGACCTCACCAGCGTCGTTGGTCAGGGTATAGTCGATGGAGACAGCCTTGTTAGCGGCGATCGTCATGGGGCGAGACCTTTTGCATAAGAATGAAGAACGGACAAGTCTAAACAAGGATTTGCCCGAAAGCGAACACAACCCGGACAGACGGGGCCGATCAACGGCATCCTTCATCATCGGCTTTCGACAGGATGACGACGGGCACTGGGTCGCCGAGCTGTCCTGCGGCCACACCCAACACCTGCGCCACCAGCCGCCCTGGCAGTCCCGCGCCTGGGTACTCGACCCCGCGCAACGCCTTGAAAAAATAGGCCAACCCTTTGCGTGCGGCTGGTGTGCGCAACAGCACGAATAACGATAACCTTGGCGTCTGATTCCCGGTAGGTGCTCAGCCATAGAGCGCCACCGAAGCCATGCACCTCCAGAGAATTCGCATGCAGACTTTTTTTATCGCGCCCACCGATTTTGGTGTGGGTCTGACCTCCATCAGCCTTGGGCTGGTGCGTACCCTTGAACGGGCCGGGCTGAAAGTCGGCTTCTTCAAACCGATTGCCCAGCCGCACCCGGGCGACACCGGCCCCGAACGCTCCACAGAACTGGTGGCGCGCACCCACGGCCTGAAACCGCCACAACCGCTGGGCCTGGCCCATGTTGAGCGCATGCTCGGCGACGGCCAGCTCGACGAGCTGCTCGAAGAGATCATCACTCTTTACCAGCAAGCCGCTGTGGGCAAGGACGTGCTGATCGTCGAAGGCATGGTGCCGACCCGCAGCGCCAGCTATGCGGCGCGGGTCAACCTGCACCTGGCCAAGAGCCTCGATGCCGAAGTGATCCTGGTCTCGGCGCCGGAAAACGAAGTGCTCACCGAGCTGTCCGGCCGCGTGGAGTTGCAGGCCCAGCTGTTCGGCGGCCCCAAAGACCCGAAAGTGCTGGGCGTAATCCTCAATAAAGTGCGCACCGACGAAAGCATGGAAGCCTTCTCGGCGCGCCTCAAAGAGCATTCGCCCCTGTTGCGCAGCGGTGACTTCCGCCTGCTCGGCTGCATTCCCTACCAGCCCGAACTCAACGCGCCGCGCACCCGCGACGTGGCTGACCTGATGGGCGCACAGATCCTCAACGCCGGCGACTATGAAAGCCGACGCATGACCAAGATCATCATCTGTGCCCGCACCATGCGTAACACCGTGGAGCTGCTCAAACCCGGCGTGCTGGTGGTAACCCCAGGCGATCGCGACGATATCATCCTCGCGGTCAGCCTGGCCGCAATCAACGGTGTACCGCTGGCCGGGCTGTTGCTGACCAGCGACACGCTGCCCGACCCACGCATCATGGATCTGTGCCGTGGCGCGTTCCAGGCCGGGCTGCCAGTACTGTCCGTGAGCACCGGCTCCTACGACACCGCCAATCAGCTCAACAGCCTGAACAAAGAGATCCCGATTGATGACCGCGAACGCGCGGAAATCATCACTGACTTTGTCGCCAGCCACCTCGATGCGCGCTGGCTGCACCAACGCTGCGGCACGCCACGGGAGATGCGCCTGTCGCCTGCCGTATTCCGTTATCAACTGATCCAGCGCGCCCAGGCCGCCAACAAACGCATTGTGTTGCCCGAAGGCAGCGAGCCGCTGACTGTGCAAGCTGCCGCCATCTGTCAGGCGCGCGGCATTGCTCGCTGCGTGTTGCTGGCCAAGCCAGCAGATGTAGAAGCGGTCGCCCGCGCCCACGGTATCGAGCTGCCTGATGGTCTGGAGATTCTCGACCCGGACCTGATCCGCCAGCGTTATGTCGAACCGATGGTCGCGCTGCGCAAGAGCAAGAGCCTCAACGCGCCGATGGCCGAGCAGCAACTGGAAGACACCGTAGTGATCGCCACGATGATGCTCGCGTTGGACGAAGTGGACGGCCTGGTCTCCGGCGTCATTCACTCCACTGCCAACACCATCCGCCCTGCCCTGCAACTGATCAAAACGGCGCCGGGCTGCACCCTGGTGTCGTCGGTGTTCTTCATGTTGTTCCCCGAGCAGGTGCTGGTGTACGGCGACTGCGTGATGAACCCGCACCCGAGCGCTGCGGAACTCGCGGAAATCGCCCTGCAAAGCGCCGACTCGGCCGCCGCGTTCGGCATTACCCCGCGCGTGGCAATGATCAGCTATTCCAGCGGTGACTCGGCCAGCGGCGAAGAAGTGGAAAAAGTTCGTGAAGCCACCCTGCTCGCCCACGAACAGCAAAGCTCGTTGCTGATCGACGGGCCGTTGCAGTACGACGCCGCCGCCAACGAAACCGTCGCACGGCAGCTGGCGCCCAACAGCCTGGTCGCCGGCAAAGCCACGGTGTTTGTGTTCCCGGACCTGAACACCGGCAACACCACGCACAAAGCCGTGCAACGCAGCGCCGATTGCGTAAGCCTGGGGCCGATGCTGCAAGGCCTGCGCAAACCGGTGAACGACCTGCCGCGCGGCGCTCAGGTCGACGACATCGTTTACACCATCGCACTGACTGCGATTCAAGCCGCCAACCGACCTATGGATATCTAAATGCTGGATTTTCTACCTGCCGCCGTGCGCGGGGTGATCGCGTCCTTGTTGTTGGCGCTGAACACGATCCTGCTGTGCTCGTTTCTGTTTATCGTCGCGCTGTTCAAGGCGCTGCCGTTTGCCAAGCGCTTCAGTGAATGGCTGATGAACCACACCCATGAAGCCTGGGTCACCAACAACAAGGGCTGGATGAACCTGGTACGCCGCACGCGCTGGCACCTGACTGGCCTTGAGGGGTTGGACTATCAGCACTCATACCTGGTGACCAGTAACCACCAGAGTTGGGTGGACATCATGGTGCTGCAGTACGTGCTCAATCGACGCATTCGCCCGTTGAAGTTCTTCCTTAAGCAGGAGTTGATCTGGGTGCCGGTGATCGGCCTGGCGTGGTGGGCGTTGGGCTTTCCGTTCATGAAGCGCTACACCAAGGCCTACTTGGAGAAGCACCCGGAGAAGAAAGGCAAAGACCTGGAAACCACGCGCAAGACCTGTGCGAAGTTTCGCGACAACCCGGTGGGCATATTCAACTTTGCCGAAGGCACACGGTTTACGCCGGGCAAGCATGCCCAGCAGAAATCCCCATTTCGCTATTTGCTCAAGCCCAAGGCCGGCGGGATCGCGTTTGTGCTGGATGCCATGGGTGAGCAGTTGAAATCACTGGTGAACGTGACGATTCACTACCCTGCCGGGCGCCCGGGGTATTGGGATTTACTCTGTGGGAATGTGAAGGACGTGGTGGTGCACTTTGAAGAGGTGCAGATTCCGGCCGGGTTTATTGGCAAGAATTACGAGCAGGATGGTGAGTATCGGTTGGCGTTTCAGGGCTGGATCAACCAGCTGTGGGAAGACAAGGATGCGTTGCTGGACAAGCTGCACAGGGATTACCCAGCCAGATGATCGTTCCCACGCTCTGCGTGGGAATGCTTCCTGTGACGCTCCGCGTCACAACTTCAAGAGCGGACGCAGAGCGTCCAGAGCGGCATTCCCACGCAGAGCATGGGAACGATCAGCCCGCCACCGAGTAATCGGTGGCGGGCTTTTTTGTGGCGGCGAGGTTTAGAGCGCGCCGCGCTGGCGCAACAGTTCCAGCACTTGCTTGACGCTGTCTTCCAGCGACAGGGCCTGGGTGTCGATCACCAGATCGGCATTCAACGGCACGTCGTACGGGAAGGATTCGCCAGGGATGTTATCCCCGCCGGCAGCGTACAAGCCTTGCGGGTCACGCTCGGCGCACACCAGCGGCGACGCTTGCACGTAAACGGTGAGCAGGCGGTCGGCACCGATCAGCGCCTTGGCCTGTTCACGGCCTTCGGCATCCGGAGCAACGAAAGCAGCCAGGGTCAGCAGGCCGGCTTCGTTGAACTGGCGCGCCACGTGAGCGGCACGACGCCAGTTCTCGGTACGCCCGGCGCGGTCCTGCGGCAAGCCCTTGTTCAGGTCGTGACGCAGGTTCTGGCCATCCAGTACAAACACTGCACGACCCATGTCGAACAGCTTGCGTTCAACCGCGTAGGCCAAGGTGCTTTTGCCCGCGCCCGACAGGCCGCTGAACAACACCGTGGCCGGCTGCTGGCCAAAGCGCAGAGCACGCTCTTCGGTGGCGACATGAGCAAGGCTGCCGTGCTGCGCAGAACCGCCATGATTGACCGGCGGCGCAATGATCATGCCCGCAGCCACGGTGCCGTTGGTCAACCGGTCGATGACGATAAACGCACCGGTGGTGCGGTTGCTGTCGTAGCCGTCGAGCGCGATGGCGGCGTCGAGGCTGACCTTGACCCGGCCGATCTCGTTCAATTGCAGCGAACTCGCCGGGCCTTCGGCCAGGGTGTTCACGTCCACGCGGTGCACGATGCTGGTGATAGAACCCGGCACGTAGCTGGTGGCGCGCTTGATGTCGTATTTCTTGCCCGGCAGCATCGGTTCTTCGGCCATCCACACCAGCATGGCGTCGAAGGCGTCGGTCACTTGCGGCACGTTGTCGGCATGCACCAGCAGGTCGCCACGGGAGATGTCGATCTCGTCTTCCATGGTCAGGGTCACGGCCTGGCCTGGGCCGGCGTGTTCCAGCTCACCTTCAAAGGTGACGATGGATTTGACGCGGCTGCTCTTGCCTGACGGCAGCACCACGACTTCGTCGCCTTTGTGCACGATGCCGCTGGCCAGGGTGCCGGCGAAACCACGGAAGTTCAGGTTCGGACGGTTGACGTACTGCACCGGGAAACGCAGGTCGGTGTAGTTGCGGTCGTTGGCGATCTCGACGCTTTCGAGAATTTCCATCAGCGACTGGCCGGTGTACCAAGGCGAACGCTCGCTCTTGTTCACCACGTTGTCGCCCTTGAGCGCCGACATCGGCACGAACGCCATGGTGCTCGGCTTGAACGCGATGCCCTCGGCGAACTTCAGGTAATCGGCCTTGATCTGCTCGAAGATGCTTTGGTCGAAGCCATTGATGTCCATCTTGTTCACGGCCACCACGATGTGCTTGATACCCAGCAGCGAAGCAATAAAGCTGTGGCGACGGGTCTGGGTCTGCACGCCGTAGCGGGCGTCGATCAGGATAATCGCCAGGTCACAGGTAGAGGCACCGGTGGCCATGTTGCGGGTGTACTGCTCATGGCCGGGGGTGTCGGCGATGATGAATTTGCGCTTGGCGGTGGAGAAGTAGCGGTAGGCAACATCGATGGTGATGCCCTGCTCGCGCTCGGCCTGCAGGCCGTCGACCAGCAAGGCCAGGTCGATGTCGTCACCGGTGGTGCCGGACTTCTTCGAATCGCGGGTGATGGCTTCCAGGTGATCTTCGTAGATCATCTTGGAGTCGTGCAGCAGGCGCCCGATCAGGGTGCTCTTGCCGTCGTCGACGTTGCCGCAGGTCAGGAAGCGCAACATTTCCTTGCGCTCGTGCTGGCCCAGGTAGGCGAGGATGTCCTCGCTGATCAAATCAGATACGTGCGACATGACAGCCCCTTAGAAATAGCCTTGACGTTTTTTATCTTCCATCGAGCCTGCACCATCGTGGTCGATGACACGGCCCTGGCGCTCGGAAGTTCGCGTCAGGAGCATTTCCTGAATGATGTCCGTCAGCGTCTCGGCTTCGGACTCCACCGCGCCCGTCAATGGGTAGCAGCCAAGGGTACGGAAACGTACTTTCTTTTTGACGATTCGGGCTTTGTCTTCGTCAGACAAGTGCTCGAGGATGCGGTCGTCGTCGATCATGATCAACGTGCCGTTCTTTTCGATCACATCCCGCTCGGCGGCAAAATACAGCGGCACAATCGGGATGCCTTCGAGGTAGATGTACTGCCAGATGTCCAGCTCGGTCCAGTTGGACAGCGGGAACACACGGATCGACTCACCCTTGTTGACGTTGCCGTTGTAGACGTTCCACAGCTCCGGGCGCTGGTTTTTCGGGTCCCAGCGGTGCTTGCTGTCGCGGAACGAGTACACACGCTCTTTGGCGCGGGATTTTTCTTCATCGCGACGGGCACCGCCAAAGGCTGCGTCGAAACCATGCTTGTCCAGGGCCTGCTTGAGGCCTTCGGTTTTCATGATGTCGGTGTGCTTGGCACTGCCGTGGGTGAACGGGTTGATGCCCTGCGCCACGCCATCCGGGTTGACGTGGGTGATCAGGTCCAGGCCCAGCTCTTCGACCATTTTGTCGCGGAACTTGTACATCTCCTGGAATTTCCAGCGGGTGTCGACGTGCATCACCGGGAACGGCAGCTTGCCCGGGAAGAAAGCCTTGCGCGCCAGATGCAGCATCACGGCGGAGTCTTTACCGATCGAGTAGAGCATCACCGGGTTGTCGAACTCGGCGGCGACCTCGCGGATGATGTGGATGCTTTCCGCCTCCAGCTGTTTCAGATGCGTCAGTTTGTCGACCATGGCTACTCACGGAAAAACGATCTTATGGACGGCCAGCGGGCCGTGTTCGAGCGAGGCATGCTAGCACAGCACCTTCTTCTATTCAGGGAGCTGGCTAGATCGAAACGGTATATGAATATGCCTCCGAGTTTGGCCCTACTCGGTCGAATGTGGGAGCGGGCTTGCTCGCGAAAGCGGAGTGTCAGTCGACATATGTATCAACTGGCACACCGCTTTCGCGAGCAAGCCCGCTCCCACATTTGATCCTTGGTGTTCTTTAGATCGGGTTGGGGCAATCGATGAAAAGGTGTTCCAGGGCAAACCGTCGGGCCAGGTAATCGCCCAATGCCTGGACACCGTAGCGCTCAGTGGCGTGGTGCCCGGCGGCGATGAAACTGATGTCGTTTTCCCGCGCGCTGTGGAAGGTTTGCTCGGAGGCTTCGCCGCTCAAATACAGGTCGACGCCGGCCGCAATCGCGTCGTCGATGTAGCCCTGGCCACCGCCCGTGCACCAGCCGACACGGCGGATCATTTCGCTGCCTTCGATCAGCAGTGGCTCGCGGCCCATCACGTCCTGCACACGGCGGGCGAAGTCGCGAGGCGACAACGGCTCGGCGAGGGAGCCGACCAGGCCGACGATTTTCGGGTTGCTCGGGTCCAGCGGGCCTTCGACGGTGATGTCCAGCTGGCGGGCCAGTTGCACGTTATTGCCCACCTCGGCGTGCAGGTCCAGCGGCAGGTGGTAGGCGAGCAAACTGATGTCGTGTTTGAGCAGGGTTTTCAGGCGGCGCTGCTTCATGCCGGTGATGCACGGGTTTTCGCCTTTCCAGAAATAACCGTGGTGCACCAGCACCAAGTCGGCCTGAGCCTCGACAGCGGCGTCCAGCAGGGCTTGGCTTGCGGTCACGCCGCTGACGATGCGCATCACCTGCGGGCGACCCTCGACCTGCAGGCCATTGGGGCAATAATCGGCAATTTTTGCACTGCCGAGGTAGCGGTCCGCTTCCTCGACGAGGGTGGTAAGGGGGACGGCCATAAAAGACTCCTAAATATCCCGTTCCGAGGCGCTCGCAGCCTCGTATAATGCGCGACATTATGGGCGCTCTCCCGCCCCCTGCAACCTGTCAGGACTTACTTGATGCTCAAGGCACTGCGTTTTTTTGGATGGCCATTGTTGGCTGGCGTGCTGATCGCGATGCTGATTATTCAGCGTTATCCCCAGTGGGTGGGCTTACCCAGCCTGGATGTGAACCTGCAACAAGCCCCGCAAAGCAGCTCGGTGGTGCAAGGTCCGGTGACCTACGCCGACGCCGTGGTCATCGCCGCGCCCGCGGTGGTCAACCTGTACACCACCAAAGTCATCAACAAACCGGCGCACCCGTTGTTTGAAGACCCGCAATTTCGCCGCTATTTCGGCGACAACGGGCCCAAGCAGCGCCGCATGGAGTCCAGCCTTGGTTCCGGGGTGATCATGAGCCCGGAAGGCTACATCCTCACCAACAACCACGTGACCACCGGCGCCGACCAGATTGTGGTGGCCTTGCGCGACGGCCGCGAAACCCTGGCCCGCGTGGTCGGCAGCGACCCGGAAACCGACCTCGCGGTGCTGAAAATCGATTTGAAGAGCCTGCCGTCGATCACCATCGGCCGCTCCGAAGGGCTGCGCGTCGGTGATGTGGCGCTGGCCATCGGCAACCCGTTCGGCGTCGGCCAGACGGTGACCATGGGCATCATCAGCGCCACCGGGCGTAACCAGTTGGGGCTCAACAGCTACGAAGACTTTATCCAGACCGACGCGGCGATCAACCCGGGCAACTCCGGCGGCGCGTTGGTGGATGCCAATGGCAACCTGACCGGCATCAACACCGCGATTTTCTCCAAGTCCGGCGGCTCCCAGGGCATCGGTTTTGCGATCCCGGTGAAGCTGGCGATGGAAGTGATGAAGTCGATCATCGAGCACGGCCAGGTGATTCGCGGCTGGCTGGGCATTGAAGTACAGCCGCTGACTAAAGAGTTGGCTGAGTCGTTCGGCTTGACCGGACGCCCAGGCATCGTGGTCGCCGGTATCTTCCGCGACGGCCCGGCGCAGAAAGCCGGCCTGCAGTTGGGCGATGTGATCCTCAGCATCGATGGCGAACCGGCCGGTGATGGCCGCAAGTCGATGAACCAGGTGGCGCGGATCAAGCCGACCGACAAGGTGGCAATCCAGGTGATGCGCAACGGTAAAGAGATCAAACTGCTGGCGGAAATCGGCTTGCGCCCACCACCGGCGCCGGTGAAAGAAGAGGAATAACAGTGTTGGGAGCCCGTTCGCGGGCTCCTGTAACCTAATATTTCAAAAGAAATCCATTCTCATTAGGCATGTTATATTGTTTCAATATAGACATTGGAACGCTCTATCATGCCGTCTCGAAGAATTGCCCCCATGGCCGGCCTGGCCTTGGGTTTGCTGCTCGACCCCGCCTACGCCGAAGACAACACCGTAGAACTGGACACCACCAGCGTCACCTCCGACGCCTATGAGTCCGCCACCGGCCCGGTCAAAGGCTACCGCGCCACCCGCTCGGCCAGCGCGACCAAGACTGACACCGCTCTGCGCGACATCCCGCAATCGATCAGCGTAATTCCCGCCACAGTGCTCAAGGACCTGGGCAGCACCAGCGTGGAGCGCGCGCTGGAATTTGCTGGCGGCGTGTCCAAGCAAAACAACTTCGGCGGCCTGACGCTTTACGAATACAGCGTGCGTGGCTTCACCACCTCTGAGTTCTACCAGGACGGTTTCAGCGCCAACCGTGGCTACCCGAGCACGCCGGACGCCGCCAATATCGAGCGCATTGAAGTGCTCAAAGGCCCCGCTGCCAGCCTGTACGGGCGCGGCGATCCGGGCGGCACAGTCAATATCGTCACCAAGAAACCCCAACCGCAAGCCTTCACCACCGTGCAAACCAGCGCCGGCAGTTGGGACCGCTATCGCACCGCCTTGGACGTAAATACCCCGCTGGACAGCGAAGGCCGCGTGCTGTCGCGGGTCAACCTGGCAGTGGAAGACAACCACAGCTTTCGCGATCACGTGGATGCCCGGCGCGTCTTCGTCGCGCCATCCTTCAGTTGGCAGTTGAGCCCGGACACGCGCCTGCTGGTGGAAAGCGAATTCGTACGCCACAGCTCAACCTTCGACCGCGGCATTGTCGCGCCGCACGGTATGTCGCGCTCCACCTTCCTCGGCGAGCCCAACGACGGCAACATCCGCAACCACAACAACCGCCTCCAGGCGGCCCTTGAACATCACCTCAACGACGCCTGGCAACTGCGCCTCGCCAGCCACTACAAACAGGGCAGCCTGTGGGGCGACGCCTCGGAAAGTCGCGCGCTGAACGCCGACGGCCATACCGTCAACCGCCGCTACCGCGAACGCTCCAGCGGTTGGCACGACAGCATTACCCAACTGGAACTGCGCGGGTTGTTCGACATCGGCAGTTGGCAGCACGAACTGTTGATCGGCACCGAGTACGAGGACTACCGCAAAAAGGAACGCGTGACGGCCATCGGCGGCAGCCTCTACCCCATCGACATCTATAAGCCGGTCTATGGCCAGGCCAAACCCAACGGCGCACGCACCGGCACCGACTTCTTCGAACAGACGAAAAGCCAGGCGCTGAACCTGCAGGACCAGATCATCTTCACCGACCGCCTGCGCGGCATGCTCGGTGCGCGCTTCGAGCACGTCGAACAAAGCACCGACGACTTCGCCCGCAACCACGCCAAAAGCCGGCAAACCCATGACGCCCTCACCCAGCGCGCCGGTTTGCTCTACCAGCTCACCCCGCAAGTCGGAGTGTTCGCCAACGCCTCAACCTCGTTCAAGCCCAACAACGGCCTGGACGCCGGCGGCAAATCCTTCAAGCCGGAAGAAGGCGTGGGCTATGAAGTGGGGATCAAGAGCGAGCTGTTCGACGACCGCTTGAGCACCACCCTCGCCGCCTTCCATATCGACAAGCAAAACGTCCTGGCCCTGGACCCGGCCACCGACACTAACCGCGCCATGGGCAAGGCACGCAGCCAGGGTTTCGACCTGCAACTGACCGGGCAATTGACTGACGCGGTAAGGGTCATCGGCGCCTTCGCCTACATCGACGCCGAAGTGACCAAGGGTGACAAAGCCATCCCCACCGGCAGCCGCATTCTTGGCGTGGCCAAGCGCAGCGGCAGTCTGTTGGGTGTGTATGAGTTTCAGGATGGCCTGCTTCGCGGTTCGGACCTGGGTGCGGCGTTCACCTACGTTGGCGATCGTTCCGGCGAAGCCGGCAGCCGGTTTGAGTTGCCCGCCTACCACACCGTCGACCTGCTGGCGCATTACAAGGCCAGCGACAACGTCACCGTGGGCCTGAACCTCAACAACGTATTTGACGAAAAGTACTACGAGCGCTCCTACAGCAATTACTGGGTCACACCCGGCGAGCCGCGCAACGTCACCGTCAGCCTGACCCTCAACCTGTAAAAGGACGACCCCATGCAAGCCCTGAAATCCCTGGCCGTGCTCGGCCTGCTGTTTGCCAGCCACGTATCTGCCCACGGCCTGTGGACCGAACAACGGCGCGGCAATATCGAAGTGATCTACGGACACGGCGCCGAGGACAACGCCTTCAAGGCACAAAAAATCAGCGGCGCCTGGGCGTATGACGCCAGCGCCAGGATGATCCCGGTCACCGTGGAGCGCCTGGCCGACCACGCACGCCTCAAGCCGCTCAAAGCGCCCGCCGTGTTAGCCGTGGCCCTGGATAACGGCATGTGGTCGCAAACGCCGGACAAGCAGTGGATTAACCAGGGCCGCAGCCACGTACCGGGAGCCATTCAATCAACGCAGACGTTCAAGTACAGCCTGGCGATTTACCAGCCGGAGGCGAAGTTGCCGAAACTGGATCAGATCAAGCTGCTGATCCTGCCGGAAGTCGACCCGCTGACCGTAGGGCCGGGCCATTCACTGCCGGTGCGGGTGCTGCTGGATGGCAAGCCGGCGGCGGGGATCAAGTTGGTGGGCGACTATCGCAATGCGCCAAACACCTTGAGCACCGAGACCGACAAGGATGGCCGCGCCCAGGTGCTGGTGAGGAATGAAGGGTTGAATGTGATTGCGGCGCAGGTGGAGATCCCGCTCAAAGACAATGCCGATGTGGCGACGCGCGGGTTGTTCACTTCGCTGACGTTCCTCGGTGAACCGCATCACGAATAACACCAAAATCTAGAGTGGGCACAGTCAGTGTGGGAGCGGGCTTGCTCGCGAAGGCGGTGGGTCAGCCAATACATTAGGTGCTGACACACTGCATTCGCGAGCAAGCCCGCTCCCACATTTAATCCTCGTTTGGCTTGGTCAGAGTTACAACGGCGCGCGCTCGCACAGCGTATTCAGCGCCGCCGCCCACTGCGGATCATCATTAAGACACGGCACCAGCACCAACTCCTCGCCGCCCGCTTCACGGAACTGCTCCAGCCCGCGATCACCAATCTCTTCCAGTGTCTCGATGCAGTCCGCCACAAACGCCGGGCACATCACCAGCAGCCTTTTCACGCCTTGCTGGGCCAAGGCCTCAAGGCGCGCCTCGGTGTAGGGTTCGATCCACTTGGCGCGGCCCAGACGGGATTGAAACGCCACCGACCATTTACCCTCCGGCAAGCCCATGCGCGCGGCAAAATTCCGGGCGACGCTGAAGCATTGCGCGCGATAACAGGTAGCAAGCACCTCCGGCGAGGCGTTCTTGCAGCAGTCCGCATCTTTGAAACAATGCTGGCCGGTAGGGTCGAGCTTGGTCAGATGACGCTCCGGCAGGCCGTGAAAACTCAGCAGTAAATGATCGTATTCCTGCTCGACATACGGCCGGGCGCTCGCCACCAGCGCATCCAGGTATTCCGGCTGATCGTAGAACGGCTGCAGGATCGAGAACTGCACCTTGAGCTTTTTCTCGCGCACCACGCGCCGGGCTTCTTCAATTACGGTAGTCACGGTGCTGTCGGCAAACTGCGGGTACAACGGCGCCAAGGTGACGTTCTCAATGCCCTGGGCGGCGAGGCGCGTCAACGTCGTTTCAAGGGACGGTTCGCCGTAACGCATCGCCAATTCCACCGGGCCCTGCGTCCACTGCGCCGTCATTTGCTGTTGCAGGCGACGGCTCAGCACCACCAGCGGCGAGCCTTCGTCCCACCAGATGGACGCATAGGCATGCGCCGACTGCTCAGGGCGCTTGATCAGGATCAGCGACACCAGCAACCGTCGCACCGGCCACGGCAGGTCGATCACGTAAGGGTCCATCAGGAACTGATTGAGGTAACTGCGCACATCGGCCACCGAAGTGGACGCCGGTGAACCCAGGTTGACCAGTAACAACGCGTGATCCGTCATGCAACATCCTATGGCTAGAGGCGGCTGGACAAGTCTTCCAGGGCCGCATGCAACTCAGTGAACTGAAAAGTGAAACCGGCCGCCAGCAGCCGTTCGGGAACCGCCTTCTGCCCGCCCAGCAACAACCCGGACAACTCGCCCAGCCCGACCTTCAAGGCAAACGCCGGCATCGGCATAAACGCAGGGCGGTGCAGCACCTGGCCCAAGGTCTTGGCAAAGTCGCGGTTACGCACCGGGTGTGGCGCGCAGGCATTATAAGGACCGCGGGCGTCTTCCTTGTGCAGAAGAAAATCAATCAGGGCGATTTGATCTTTTATATGCACCCACGGCATCCACTGCCGACCATTGCCGATAGGCCCGCCCAGCCCCAGTTTGAACGGCAGCAACAGCCGCGACAAAAAGCCGCCCTTGGCCGCCAGCACCAACCCCGTGCGCACCTGCACCACACGAATGCCCATGGCTTCGGCGCGCAGGGCGGTTTCTTCCCAGGCGATACACAGCTGGCTGGGGAAGTCGTCCTGCACCGGGCCGCTGGCTTCGGTCAATTCACGCTCGCCGCCGTCGCCGTACCAGCCCACTGCGGAACCGGAAATCAACACCGCCGGTTTCTGCGACAGGCCTTCCATCCAGGTAAGCAAGGTTTCGGTGAGGCTGATGCGGCTGCTCCACAGCAATGCCTTGCGTTTTTTCGTCCACGGGCGATCGGCGATGGGCGCGCCGGCCAGGTTGACCACCGCGTCCACATGGCCGATCACGTCCTGCAAGCGGCCGACTCCCAACACCTCAGGGCCGCACCATTGGGCGACGGTGTCCGGCTCGCGGCTCCACACGGTCAGGCGATGCCCTTGGGCAAGCCAGCGCATGCAAAGCTGACGCCCGATCAAGCCTGTACCGCCGGTCAGCAAAATGTGCATGGGACACTCCTCATGTAACGTTCGCGGCCGATCACTGGTCTATTTTATAGAGAGGGATCATTTGTATCCGGCGCAGTTTTTGGTTGAAGCCCAGGGTTTAACCATAGGCCACGCCGTAAGAACAGGTACGCCAAAACTTATACCAAAAAACAATATTGTACAGCTATGGGCGTCGGCGTAGTCTGTACCCAACGGTAAAACGAGGCCTCCCATGACTGTTCCCATCGCGATCATCGGCACCGGCATCGCCGGTCTCTCCGCCGCCCGAGCGTTACAAGACGCGGGGCACGTTGTGCAACTCTTCGATAAAAGCCGCGGCAGTGGCGGCCGCATGTCCAGCAAGCGCAGTGATGCCGGCGCACTGGATATGGGCGCGCAGTACTTCACCGCCCGCGACCGGCGCTTCGTCAACGAAGTGCAACGCTGGCAAAGCAACGGCTGGGTCGAGCAGTGGAAGCCTCAGCTCTACAACTTCAAGTCCGGGCAACTCACGCCCTCCCCCGATGAGCAGATTCGCTGGGTCGGCACGCCGCGCATGAGTGCGATCACCCGTGCGCTGCTGGATGATTTGCCGGTGGAGTTCGGTTGCCGTATTACCGAAGTGTTCCAGGGCAAACAGCACTGGAACCTGCTCGACGCAGACGGCGGCAATCACGGCCCGTTCAGCCATGTGGTGATCGCCACGCCGGCACCACAGGCCACGGCGCTGCTGGCCGCCGCACCCAAACTGGCAAGTGCCGCCGCCGGGGTGAAAATGGACCCGACCTGGGCCATCGCCCTGGCCTTCGACAAGCCCCTGGATACGCCCATGGAAGGCTGCTTCGTACAAGACAGCCCTCTGGATTGGCTGGCGCGCAACCGCAGCAAACCGGGGCGCGACACCACCCTCGACACCTGGGTGCTGCACGCCACCAGCACCTGGAGCAAGGCGCACCTCGACCTGCCCAAGGAAGCCGTGATCGAACACCTGCACGGTGCCTTCGCCGAACTGCTGCACAGCGCCATGCCCGCACCGTCCTTCAGCCTGGCGCATCGCTGGCTGTATGCACGACCGTCCAGCGCGCATGAATTCGGGGTGCTGGCCGACGCCGACCTGGGCCTGTACGTGTGTGGCGACTGGTGCCTGTCCGGGCGGGTCGAAGGCGCCTGGCTCAGCGGCCAGGAAGCCGCGCGACGCCTGATCGAGCACCTGCAATGAACCGCATCAATCCCGCCAAGTTGCTGCTGTCGAAGTGGACAGCAGCCGCGCCTCGCAACAAGGAAAAACACTTCCTGGTCACCGAACTGTTTCGTGACGAAGAAGGCACCGTGCTCGAAATCGAGCTGCAAGCCGTCATGACGCGTCGCGCTGAACGCCTGGCCTGGCAAACGCTGCAAAACGCCGAGGCCTGGAAAATCGGCTGGAAGTAGTGCCCCTGAAAATACTTGTACAAAATATTTGACTTGTACAGCATCAAATCTATGATGAGATTTAGTTGTACAAGCTTTCTAGCTTGTATAGGAATTTTGCAGAGGTTCGGCCATGTCCAGCACCGTCAAACCGAAGATCGCCATCAGCGCCTGCCTGTTGGGCGAAAACGTGCGCTTCAACGGCGGACACAAACAATCCCTGCTGTGCAGCCAGACCCTCGCCGACTACTTCGACTTTGTGCCGCTGTGCCCCGAAGTCGCCATCGGCCTGGGCATTCCCCGCGAACCGATTCGCTTGGTCGGCGACCCTGCCCACCCGCAAGCCATCGGCACCGTGCACCGCGAGCTGAACGTCACGCAGCCACTCGACGACTACGGCCAGCAAATGGCCCAGGAACACACCGATTTGTGCGGCTACATCTTCATGCAGAAATCGCCGTCGTGCGGGCTGGAGCGGGTCAAGGTCTATCGCGACAACGGCACGCCCGTCGACGGTGGCGGGCGTGGCATTTACGCCCAGGCGTTTTGCGCACGTCACCCCAACTTGCCGGTGGAAGAAGACGGTCGGCTGAATGACCCGGTACTGCGGGAAAACTTCCTGACCCGCGTTTTCGTGTGTGCCAGCTGGCAGCAATTGCTCGCCGAAGGCCTCACCCGCCACCGGCTGCTGGCCTTCCATTCACGCTACAAATACTTGTTGATGGCCCACAGCCCGGCGCACTACAAAAGCCTCGGCCAGCTGCTCGGCAGCATGGGCAAGGGCATTGATCTCAACGAACTGGCCGCCGGCTATTTCAGCGAGTTGATGATCGGGCTGAAAAAGTGCGCCACCCGTGGCACCCACACCAACGTGCTGCAACACATCAGCGGCTACCTCAAGCAGGCCATCAGCGCCGATGACAAACAGGAAATGCAAACCGTCATTGGCCAGTATCGCCACGGCATCGTGCCGCTGGTGGTGCCGTTGACGCTGCTCAAACACCACTTTCGCCAACACCCGGATCGCTACATCGCGCAGCAGGCCTACCTGCAGCCGCACCCGGAAAATCTCAGCCTGCGTAATGCGATCTAGACCATGAAAGCTGCCTTGCAAGACGAACCCGGCGAAGACATCGCCCAAGCCCTCGAAGACGGTTGGCTGCCGATTCGCGAAGTGGCGCGTCAGACCGGCGTTAACGCCGTGACCCTGCGCGCGTGGGAGCGGCGCTACGGTTTGATCGTGCCCCAGCGCACGCCCAAGGGGCACCGGCTGTTCAGCGCCGACCATGTACAACGCATCCACACCATCCTGACCTGGCTCAACCGCGGCGTACCGGTCAGCCAGGTAAAAGGCCTGATTGACTCCGCCCAGGCCAGCCCCGACACCGTCGAAAACGAATGGCATGCCCTGCGCCAGAACCTGCTGAACGCAATCAGCGAACTGGCCGAACGCCGGGTCGACGACGCCTTCAACCAGGCCATGGCGCTGTACCCGCCGCGGACTTTGTGTGAGCAATTGTTATTGCCACTGCTCAAGGAGCTTGAGCAAAGATGGCAGGGCCAATTCGGCGCGCAGATGGAGCGGGTGTTTTTCCTGTCCTGGCTGCGCAGCAAGTTTGGCGCGCGGATTTACCACAACAACCGCCAGCTCCAAGGCCCGCCATTGTTGCTGGTCAACCATTCCGACCTGCCGCTGGAGCCGCACCTGTGGCTCAGCGCCTGGCTGGCCAGCAGCGCCGACTGCCCGGTAGAAGTCTTCGATTGGCCACTGCCGGCCGGCGAACTGGCACTGGCGGTGGAACACCTGCAACCGCGCGCCGTGCTGCTGTACTCGAGCAAAGCCCTCCACTTGTCGGCACTCGGCAAACTGTTGAGCGGCATCAGTTGCCCAATTTTGATTGCCGGACCAACGGTATGCATCCATCAGACCGAGTTGGCCGTATTTACCCGTGACATCCCTGAACTGTGCTTGGCCGAAGACCCGTTGTCGGCCCACCAGCTACTGATCCAGCGTGGAATTGTTTAAATGCATTTGATCTGGCTGCGCACCGACCTGCGCCTACACGACAACACCGCCCTGGCCGCCGCACGCCAGCGAGGCCCGATGGCGGCCGTGTACCTGATCACCCCCGAGCAATGGCTGGCCCACGATGATGCGCCGTGCAAAGTCGACTTCTGGCTGCGCAACCTGCAGCACTTGAGCAACAAGCTCGGCGAGCTGAACATTCCCCTGCTGATCCGCAGCGCCGCCACCTGGAACCAGGCGCCGGGCGTGCTGAGCGCGCTGTGCCGGGAGCTGTCGGTTGAGTCGGTGCACGTCAACGAGGAATACGGCATCCACGAGAGCCGCCGCGATGCTGCTGTGGCCAAGGCCCTGGAAGCCGACGGCGTGACCTTTCACAGCTACCTGGACCAACTGTTTTTCCAACCCGGCAGTGTGCTGACCAAAACCGGCACTTACTTCCAGGTCTTCAGCCAGTTCCGCAAGGTCTGCTACACGCGCCTGCACAGTGCCTTGCCGCGCGTGGTGGCAACCCCCAAAGCCCAGGCCAGGCTGGACCTGAAAAGCGACCCCATTCCAACGCAGGTTGAAGGTTTCGAGCCGCCCAGCGAAACCCTGCGCGCACTCTGGCCTGCCGGTGAAGACGAAGCCCGGCGCCGCCTCGACGCGTTCGCCGACCAGCAGATCAGCTACTACAAAGATGAGCGTGATTTCCCGGCCAAGCCCGGCACCAGCCAGCTTTCCGCTTACCTCGCCGCCGGTGTGGTTTCACCGCGCCAATGCCTGCATGCCGCCTTGCAAAGCAACCAGGGCGAGTTCGAAAGCGGCGATATTGGCGCAATTACCTGGATCAACGAACTGCTGTGGCGCGAGTTCTACAAGCACATTCTGGTGGGCTACCCACGGGTTTCCCGCCACCGTGCGTTTCGCCCCGAGACCGAAGCCGTAGCGTGGCGCAATGCGCCCAAGGACCTCGCCGCGTGGCAAGAGGCGCGCACCGGCCTGCCGATCATCGACGCCGCCATGCGCCAATTGCTGGAAACCGGTTGGATGCACAACCGCCTGCGCATGGTAGTGGCAATGTTCCTGACCAAGAACCTGCTGATCGACTGGCGTGAAGGCGAGCGTTTCTTTATGCGCCATCTGATCGACGGCGACCTGGCCGCCAACAACGGCGGCTGGCAGTGGAGCTCATCCACCGGCACGGATTCGGCGCCGTATTTCCGGATTTTCAGCCCGTTGAGCCAGTCGGAGAAATTCGACAGCGAAGGCGTATTCATCAAGCACTGGCTGCCGGAGCTGGCCGCGCTGAATAAAAAGGAAGTGCACAACCCCGAAGCGGTCGGCGGCCTGTTTAGCGTAGCGGATTACCCGCGCGCGATTGTCGACCTGAAAAAATCCCGCGAACGCGCGTTGGCCGCCTTCCGCAGCCTGCCTTCACGCCAGGAGGTCGCCGAGCATGAGTGACTTCCTGCGCAGGTTCGCCCAGGCCTTTGCCACGTTGGACAAGCACAACCTGCACCTGCTCGACAGCCTGTACAGCAAAGACATCGCCTTCGCCGACCCACTGCACGAAGTGCACGGGCTGCCTGCGATGCACCGCTACTTCACTGAGCTGTACAGCAATGTCAGCCAACTGCGCTTCGACTTCCACGGCTTCGACCAAGTGGCCGAAGGCGAAGGCTACCTGCGCTGGAAAATGAGTTTTTGCCACCCGCGGCTGAACAGCGGCCAAGTGATCCGGGTGGAAGGCTGCTCGCACCTGTTGTGGCGCGACAAGGTCTACCGGCATCGCGATTATTTCGACGCTGGCGCTTTGCTCTATGAACACCTGCCGGTACTCGGCCGTGTTGTCAGTTGGCTGAAAAGGAGAGTCGGATGAGCCATTCATTGCCCCGTCGTTATTGGCTGACCGGCGCCAGCAGTGGCATCGGCGCCTCACTGGCCGTTGAGTTACTCAACAGCGGCGCTCATGTTGCGCTCAGTTCACGCACCAAAGGCCCGCTGCAAGCCCTCGCCCAACGCTACCCAGGCCAAGTGCTGGTGGTGGCCGGCGACCTGACCAACAGCCAGACCGTGCGCGAAATCGGTGAGCAAATCGAAGCGGCCTGGGGCTCACTGGACACGGTGATCCTCAACGCCGGCACCTGTGAATACGTAGACGCGCGGCAGTTTGACGCGTCTATCGTCGAGCACGTGGTACGCACCAACCTGCTCGCGAGCAGCTATTGCATCGAAGCGGCGCTGCCGCTGTTGCGCAAAGGGCAAACGCCACACCTGGTCGGCGTGGCCAGCGCCGTGACCTACCTGC
The DNA here is from genome assembly GCF_013385735.1 of Pseudomonas sp. D2002. Taxonomy (NCBI): domain Bacteria; kingdom Pseudomonadati; phylum Pseudomonadota; class Gammaproteobacteria; order Pseudomonadales; family Pseudomonadaceae; genus Pseudomonas; species Pseudomonas sp. D2002. Next base: position 1,121,108 of record NZ_JACAPL010000003.1, read on the forward strand.
CAATGCCACGCGCCGAAGCCTATGGCGCGTCCAAGGCCGGGCTGCGCTACCTGTTCGAGTCGCTGCGCATCAGCCTGTCGCCGGAGAACATCGACGTCACGGTGATCAGCCCAGGCTTTGTCGACACGCCGTTGACCGAACGCAATGACTTCCCGATGCCCTTGAGCTGGTCCGCCGACAAGGCCGCGCGGCATATTTTCGCCAAGCTGGATAAACGCCCGCTGGAAATCGCCTTTCCCGCGCTGTTTATCGCCACCCTGTGGCCGCTGTCGAAGCTGCCCAACCGTGCGCAACTGATCATCGGCAAACGCATGCTGCGCAGCCCGCCGCCGCAGAAGGACGACCTGTGAAGATCGCCATTATCGGCAGCGGCATCGCCGGGCTCACCAGCGCCTACCTGCTCAGCCGCCGCCACGACATCACCCTGTTCGAAGCCGGCGAGCGCATCGGTGGGCACACCCACACGGTCAATGTGACGGTCGAGGGTGAACGCTACGCGGTGGACACCGGTTTTATCGTGTTCAACGACTGGACCTACCCCAACTTCATTCGCCTGCTGGGGCAGATTGGCGTCAGCTTCAAACCCACCGAGATGAGCTTTTCGGTGTGCGATCAAAACGCAGGCTTCGAATACAACGGCAATAACCTCAACAGCTTGTTTGCCCAGCGCCGCAATATTTTGTCGCCGGGGTTCTGGGGCATGTTGCGCGACATCTTGCGCTTCAACCGCCAGGCGCCGCTGGACCTGCAAGAGCAACGCATCAGCGCCGACATGACGCTGGGCGATTACCTCGAAGCCGGCGGTTACGGCGAGCGTTTTATCCGGCACTACATCGTACCGATGGGTGCGGCGATCTGGTCAATGTCCCTGACCGACATGCTCGGCTTTCCGCTGCAGTTCTTTGTACGCTTCTTCAAGAACCACGGCTTGCTCTCGGTGAACAACCGGCCGCAATGGTGCGTGATCGAAGGCGGCTCCAGCAGTTACATCGAACCGCTGACACGCAGCTTTCGCGAGCAGGTGCGCCTCAATTGCCCTGTGCATAAAGTCGAGCGCGCAGAGGACGGCGTAGTTATCCACAGCGTCGCCGGCAGCGAGGCTTTTGATCGGGTGGTATTCGCCTGCCACAGCGACCAGGCACTGGCACTGCTGGCCGACCCAAGCCAGGCCGAACAGGAGATTCTCGGTGCCCTGCCCTACGCCGACAACGACGTGGTGCTGCACACCGACACGCGCCTGCTGCCCGACCGCAAACTCGCCTGGGCCAGCTGGAACTACCGGCTCACCGGCGATGCGCAAACCCAGGCCGCCGTGACCTACGACATGAACATCCTGCAAGGCATCGACAGCGCCACCACCTTTTGCGTCAGCCTCAACCAGACGCCGATGATCAACCCGCTGAAGATCCTCGCGCGCTACACCTATGCGCATCCGCAATACAGCCTGGCGGCGGTTGCCGCGCAAGCGCGCTGGGAAGAATTGGCGGGCGCGCGCAACACCTTTTATTGCGGCGCCTACTGGGCCAACGGCTTCCATGAAGACGGCGTGGTCAGCGCATTGCGCGTGGCCCAGGCCTTTGGCGAAACCCTATGAACAGCGCCCTGTACAGCGGCTGGATCGCCCATCGCCGGTTTGCGCCCAAGGCCCACGCCTTTCGCTACCGCATCGGCTTGCTGTACCTGGATTTAAGCGAAGAAGACCAAGTGCTTGGGCTGTCGCCGTTGGCTGGCGCGGGTCGCCTGGCACCCTTCGGTTTTCGCCAGCAGGATTACCTGCGTGAATTCACGCGCCACGGCATGAGCTTGAGCGATGCCGTGCGCCAGGAAGTCGGCAAGGCGCTGGGGCGTGAGCCTCAGGGCGTTATCTGCCTACTGACCCAGGCCCGCAGTTGGGGCCTGGCTTTTAACCCGGTGAGTTTCTTCTACTGCTTCGAGGCCGATGGGCAACTGGCCGCGATCCTGTGTGAAGTGACCAACACCCCGTGGCGCGAGCGTTATCACTACGTGCTGCCGGCCCAGGCCCTCGGCGCGGATGAGCATCAGCACTTTGCCGTGGCCAAGGCTTTCCATGTGTCGCCATTTTTACCGCGTGACCTGGAATACCGCATGAGCTTCAGCCCGCCCGCCGCCAAGCTCGGCGTGCACATGGCCGACTGGCAGGGCGACCTGAAAGTCTTCGACGCCACCTTGAGCCTGCACAAAGAAGCGCTGAGCCGCGCCAGCCTGCATCGCTACCTGTGGCGCTTCCCGTGGATGACCGCCAAGACCTGCCTGGCGATTTACTGGCAGGCCATGCGCCTGTTGCTTAAACGCACACCGTTTTTTTCCCATCAGGCCGCCGATGGCGCCTCTCGCACCGCAGTCGGGTATACCAAGGATCGCCGCCATGAAATCCCCTAGCTTATCGGTCAAGACCAACCGTCTGAACGTCAACGGCCTGACCAGCGCACTGCTGCGCAAGGCCGTGCTGCGCCAACTCAGCCAACTGCGCCACGGCCAGTTGGTGGTGATCGAAGACGGTGAGCGCCAGGTGTTCGGCGCACGCGAAGCGCACCTGCTGGGGGAAATCCAGATTGTTGATTCGGCCGTCTGGGGGCTGGTGGCCGCCAACGGTTCGATCGGCGCCGGCGAGGCCTTTATTCACGGTTACTGGACCACCCCGGACCTGACCGCCGTGGTGCGCGTGATGGTCAGCAACCTGGACGTGCTCGACGCCATGGAAGGTGGCCTGGCGCGCCTGGCCCGCCCGTTCACCCAAGGCCTGCACTGGCTCAACCGCAACACGCGCAAGGGCTCGCAGAAAAACATCGCCGCCCACTACGACCTCGGCAATGACCTGTTCGAAGAATTCCTCGACCCGACCATGATGTACTCGGCGGCGCAATTCCTGACGCCCGAGGACACCCTGGAACAGGCGCAGTTGAACAAGCTGGAACGCATCTGCCAGAAACTCGCGCTCAAGCCCACTGATCACTTGCTGGAAATCGGCACCGGCTGGGGCAGCATGGCGCTGTATGCGGCGCAGCATTACGGCTGCAAAGTCACCACCACGACCTTGTCCAAAGAGCAGTTTGCCTACACCGAAAAACGCATCGAGGCCTTGGGTTTGCAGGGCCAGGTAACCCTGCTGCTGCAGGACTATCGCGACCTGACCGGCCAGTACGACAAGCTGGTGTCCATCGAGATGATCGAAGCGGTGGGGCATCGCTTCCTGCCGACCTACTTCAAGCAGTGCGCGCACCTGCTCAAAAGCGACGGCCTGATGCTGCTGCAAGCCATCACCATTCGTGAGCAGCGCTTTGAGCAGGCCAAGAACAGCGTCGACTTCATTCAGCGCTACATTTTCCCCGGTGGCGCCCTGCCCTGCGTGCAGAACATGCTGCACATCGTCAGCCGCGACACTGACATGAACCTGCTGCACATGGAAGACTTCGGCCTGCACTACGCGAAAACCCTGCGCCTGTGGCATGAGAACTTTCGCCGCGCCCATGGCCGTCTCACCGAGTTGGGCTACGATGAGTACTTCCTGCGCTTGTGGGAATTCTACTTGTGCTACTGCGAAGGTGGCTTTATGGAACGTACGATTGGTACTGCGCAACTGCTGCTGGCCAAGCCGGCAGCAATCAACCCACCGTTGCTCGGGCGTTTCAGTGCTTAAACGGCTGGCGAATGCCGTGCTGTTTCAGTGCGGCTGGTTTGCCTGCGTGCTGGGCGGTGACAGCCGCTGGCTGTGGGTGGTCGCCGCCGTGCTGGCCATCCACCTGTTGTGGGTAAGTTCATGGTCTGCGGAGGGGCAAGTCATCCTCGCCGTGACCTTGCTGGGCACCGTTATCGACACCTCGTTGCGCACCTTTGGCGTGTTTCATTTCAGTTTTCCGGGGCCGCTGATTCCGTTCTGGCTGGTACTGCTGTGGGCGTTGCTTGCCACCACGCTGCGCCATTGCCTGGCCTGGAGCGCACAGCCCTGGTGGCGTGCCAGCCTGTTGGGCGCCGTCGGCGGGCCGCTGTCGTATTACGCCGGCAGCCAATTGGCCGGTGTGAGTTTCGGCTATGGCACGGCGCCTACCCTGATCGCCCTGGCGCTGCTGTGGGGGCTGCTGTTCCCGGTGCTGCACTGGATCGCGCGGCAATTGGGGCACTGACGCCCGTCAGAGCATTCACACCTACCTGACCCGCTTGGCTTACACTGCGCGTCTATGACCAACATTCCCCACACTCAAATCACCGAACCCGCCGTGACCTGCTCAACGTGCGCGGCCTGCTGCTGCCAGCTGGAAGTGATGCTGATCACCGACACCGGCGTGCCGGAACGCTACATCGATACGGATGATTGGGGCGGCGAAGTGATGCTGCGCCTGGATGACGGCTGGTGCGCGGCGCTGGACCGGGACACGATGATGTGCACGATCTACGAGCGCCGGCCGCTGATTTGCCGGGAGTTCGAGATGGGTGCACCGGAGTGCCTGACCGAGCGAGAAGGGATTGCGACGGCCTACCGCTGACACCAGGGTCGATAGAGATCAAAAATGTGGGAGCGGGCTTGCTCGCGAAAGCGGTGTATCAGTCAATTATTCGGTAACTGACACTCCGCTTTCGCGAGCAAGCCCGCTCCCACATTTGGTTTTGCAGTGTTCTGGAAAATCGTGTGCTGGTGATTACAACGGCAAGGTGTAGTGCAACGAGTAGCTCTCTACCCCATCGTTGTTGCTGCTGATGCCGGCGTTGGAATAGTGCGTGGCGCGAATGCCTACCTCATGCCCACCGGCAAAGCGCAAACCAAAGCCCAGACGGTCTTCGAACTGGAAGGCCTGGCCGATGTTGTTGTCTTCCAGACGCGTGCGCGAGAACACGGCCACGCCGATCCCGGCTTCGATGTAGGGCTTGACCTTTTCCCCGGCAAACTCGTACACAAACACTGGCGAGAACGACAGGCTACTCGCGCCCGCGCGCTTGTCGCCATCCCAATAGGTGTAAGCGCCACTCCAATAGCCAGTCAATCGACCGGTATCGCTCTGCCACCAGCTTTTATCCCAATCCGACGTCAACCCGAGCCGATAGGTCATGGTCGAATCGCTGGTGCTCCCCACACCGAACTCCAGACCGGCAGCTTGAGCCGAAACAGAGTGCCCTACTACGACGGCCGCAAACGCAGCCAAACAGAACAAGCGCTTCATAAGAAACAGTCCTTTGAGACGAAGTTGTATGTTTTGGTACAGGCTAACTCGCTATAGAAGCCAACGCAGAGCCAGAAGTTCAGCGTCTGATCGCGTTATTTCACAAAATTTTCACGCGTCGAAGCTTCGCACAACTCCGGGATATTCCCATAGAGTCGGTAGGATATTTCTTAGGTGATCGACATCACCACTGGTCCAGAACTGCGTAGGTTCAGGATTGCCGACGGCCAACAGGTCGCGCTCGCTCAACAATCGCTTGAGCTGACGCGCCACGGCGGCACCGGTGTCGATCAGGATGATGCTTGGGGGAAGCATCTGTGCCAGGAGTGGCTTGAGGAAGGGATAGTGGGTGCAGCCGAGAATAATCGTGTCGCAACCCGCACTGAGCAGCGGGTCGACATAACCTTGCAACATCTGGCGCAACGCGGCGCTGCCAAGGTCGCCGGTTTCGATCAACTCAACCAAACCCGGGCAGGGCTGAGTGATGACACGCACGTCGGTGGCAAAACGGTCGAGCAACGCCGCGAACTTGGCGCTTTGCAGGGTGCCGGTGGTGGCGAGTACACCGACCACGCCACTGCGAGTGGCGGCAGCCGCCGGTTTGACGGCGGGCTCCATGCCCACCAATGGCCAGTCGGGGTAGTCCTGACGCAAATCGGCAACAGCGGCGACAGTCGCCGTGTTACAGGCAATCACAAACGCCTTGGCGCCTTGCTTGCGGAAAAACTCGGCGACGTGCCGGGAGCGCTCGAGAATGAACGCCGGAGTTTTCTCGCCGTAGGGAATGTTACCGCCGTCAGCCACGTACAGCAGTGACTCATGGGGCAGTAACTGTTGGATTTCATCCAGCACCGACAGGCCGCCGACGCCGGAATCGAACACACCGATGGGCGCGTCCTTAACCACGCTCAACTCCACACACGCTGCAACCCGGGTCGCGCTTGACGCGTAATTCGCGAAAGCGTGTGGTCAAGGCATCGATCAGCAACAAGCGACCCACCAGCGGCTCACCGAAACCGGCCAGCAGTTTCAAGGCTTCCAGCGCTTGCAGGCTGCCGACCACGCCCACCAGCGGGCCGACAACGCCGGCTTCGCTGCAGGTCAGTTCGGTGTCGCTGCCGTGCCCGTATAAACAGTGGTAGCACGGGCTGTCGGCGCGGCGCGGGTCAAACACCGACAATTGCCCTTCAAGGCGAATCGCAGCACCACTGATCAGTGGCTTGGCGGCAGCGACGCAGGCGGCGTTGACGGCTTCACGGGTGGAGAAGTTGTCGCTGCAATCGAGCACCACGTCCACCGCTGCCACCGCCGCTGCCAGAGAGTCCGCGTCCAGCGCGGTGCGATGGGCGAGCAGAGTGACTTCGGGGTTGATGGCGCTCAGGCGGCGCATGGCCGAATCGACCTTGGTCTGCCCGACGCTGTCAGTGTCGTGGATGATCTGGCGTTGCAGGTTGGTCAGGTCGACGGTGTCGAAGTCGGCCAAATGCAACTCGCCCACACCCGCTGCGGCCAAGTAAAGCGCGACAGGCGCGCCCAGGCCACCGAGGCCGACGATCAATGCACGCGCGTTTTTCAGGCGCAACTGGCCTTCGATGTCGACATGCTGCAACAGAATCTGTCGGCTATAGCGCAACAGCTCCTGATCGGTCAGCACGGCCGGCGTCCCAGGGTGATGCGCTCGTGGCCACCGAGGTCGACGCGGCTGTGTACGTCTTCAAAACCCTCGCCCAGCAACAGGTCACGCACGGCCGCCGCCTGATCGTAGCCATGCTCAAGCAACAGCCAACCGCTGGCGTTCAAGTGGGCCGGGGACTGGGCGCTGATCAGCCGCAGGTCGTCCAGGCCGTCATGGCCGGCCACCAAGGCGCTGGCCGGCTCAAAGCGCACATCGCCTGCGACCAGATGCGGGTCGTTGTCGGCAATGTAAGGTGGGTTGCTGATGATCAGGTCGAACGTCTGGCCTTGCAGGGCGCTGAACCAATGGCTGTTCAGCACCGTGGCGTTTTTCAGGTGCAGGCGCTGGCGGTTGCGCTCCGCCAGGGCCACGGCTTCCAGCACGCGGTCAACCGCGGTGACCTGCCAAACCGGGCGCTCGCTGGCCAGGGCCAGGGCGATGGCACCGCTGCCGGTGCCCAGGTCGAGAACCTTGGCAGGCGTGGCAGGCAGCAGTTCCAACGCGGCTTCCACCAGCAATTCGGTTTCGGGACGCGGGATCAGCGTGTGCGGCGCGACCTCCAGGTCCAGCTTCCAGAAGCCTTGCTGGCCGAGGATATACGCGACCGGCTCACCGCCACGGCGGCGCTGCAGGTAGTTGGCAAAGGTCAGTGCGGCTTCGCTGCTGACGATCTTTTCCGGCCAGGTGTGCAGATAGCTGCGCGATTTGCCCAAGGCAGCGGCCAGCAACAGTTCCACATCCAGGCGCGCGGTGGGCGAGTCGGGCAAGTCCGCGGCGCGCAGCAAGCTGGCAATGATGGTCATTTATTCACCTATCGCCGCCAATTGATCGGCCTGGTACTCGGCAAGCAAGGGCTCGATCACCGCATCCACGCCACCGGCGAGAATCTCGTCGAGGGAATACAGCGTGAGGTTGACCCGGTGGTCGGTCACCCGGCCCTGGGCAAAATTGTAAGTACGAATGCGTTCGGAGCGGTCGCCCGAACCCACCAGCAGCTTGCGCTCGCTGGCAATCGCGTTGGCGGCGGCGCTGGTCTGCTGGTCGTTGAGTTTGGCCGACAGCCAGGACATGGCCCGCGCACGGTTCTTGTGCTGGGAACGTTCTTCCTGGCACTCCACCACAATGCCCGACGGCAAGTGCGTGATGCGGATCGCCGAGTCGGTCTTGTTGACGTGCTGGCCACCGGCGCCCGACGAACGATAGGTGTCGACACGCAAGTCCGCCGGGTTGATCTCAATGGCTTCCTGCTCGTCCGGCTCAGGCAACACGGCCACGGTGCACGCCGAGGTGTGGATACGGCCCTGGGATTCCGTCGCCGGAACCCGCTGCACGCGGTGTGCGCCGGATTCGAATTTGAGCTTGCCGTAGACGTTGTCGCCTTCAACCCGGGCGATGACTTCTTTATAGCCGCCGTGTTCGCCTTCGTTCTCGGACAGAATCTCGACACGCCAGCCGCGACGCTCGGCGTAGCGCGAATACATGCGGAACAGGTCGCCGGAGAAAATCGCCGCCTCGTCGCCACCGGTGCCGGCGCGGATTTCGAGGAACACGTTGCGCCCGTCGTTAGGGTCTTTGGGCAGCAACATGCGCTGCAGATCGCCTTCCAGCTCGGCGAGTTTTTCCTTGGCTTCGCGAACTTCTTCCACGGCCATTTCGCGCATGTCCGGGTCGCTGTCCTTGAGCAGCGCCTGGGCGCCTTCGAGGTCGGCTTGCACTTTGGTCAGGTGCTTGTAGGTGGCCACAATCGGCTCAACTTCGGCGTATTCCTTGGAATAGGCGCGGAATTTGGTCTGATCGGAGATGACCTCGCCATCGCCGAGCAAGGCGGTCAGTTCTTCGAAACGGTCCTGGAGCACGTCCAGTTTATTGAGCAGTGACGCTTTCATTGCGGTTTTTTATCCGAAGAGCTATCTGACGCGCCCTCACCGAGGGCAAAGAGTTCCTGGGCCATGGCCAGCGCATCGAGGCGGCCTTCGGCAGTAAGCTTTTTCAACTGAACGCTGGGGGCGTGGAGCAATTTGTTGGTCAGGCCACGGGCCAGTTGCATCAGCACCTCTTCGGCGCCGCTGCCGTTGGCCAGCATCCGCTGGGCCTTGATCAACTCTTCGTCGCGCAGGCGTTCGCCCTGCTGACGATAGGCCTTGAGCACGTCGACCGCCGCCAGTTCACGCAGCCGCACCATAAAGTCTTCGGCGCCGGTGCTGACCATTTCCTCGGCGGCCTGGGCAGCTCCCTGGCGACTCTTGAGGTTTTCGGCGACCACTTCGTGCAGATCGTCGACGCTATAGAGGTAAACGTCGTCCAACTCGCCGACTTCCGGCTCGATATCGCGGGGAACGGCGATATCCACCATAAAGATCGGTTTGTGCTTGCGCAGCTTCAGCGCGCTCTCGACCGCGCCTTTGCCGAGGATCGGCAGTTGGCTGGCAGTGGAGCTGATCACAATATCGCTGCGCACCAGTTCGGCCGGAATGTCCGACAGCAACACCGCGTGGGCGCCGAACTGCTCAGCCAGGATGCTGGCGCGTTCCAGCGTACGGTTGGCGACCACAATTCGCTTCACACCCAGCTCGTGCAGATGGCGGGCGACCAGGGTGATGGTTTCACCGGCGCCGATCAGCAGGGCCTGGCTGCGCTGCAAGTCGCTGAAAATCTGTTTGGCCAGGCTGACGGCGGCAAATGCCACGGACACCGGGTTTTCACCGATGGCCGTGTCGGTGCGCACCTGCTTGGCGGAGTTGAAGGTGGCCTGGAACAAGCGGCCCAGCAACGGGCCCACAGTGCCGGCCTCGCGGGCCACGGCGTAGGCGGACTTCATCTGGCCGAGGATTTGCGGCTCGCCCAACACCAGCGAGTCGAGCCCTGCGGCGACGCGCATCATGTGACGAACTGCCGCATCCTCTTCGTGCACATAGGCACTGGCGCGCAGGTCATCGAGGCTCAAATGGTGATAATCGGCCAGCCAGCGCAGCACCACATCCGCTGAAAGATGTTCCTGCTCTATATAAAGCTCACTGCGATTGCAGGTCGAAAGGATCGCAGCTTCGCGGCTGTCGGTGATCCGGCAGAGCTGCTGCAAGGCCTCAACCAACTGCTCTGGCGTGAACGCCACGCGCTCGCGCACGTCTACGGAAGCAGTCTTGTGGTTAATACCGAGTGCGAGGAAGGCCATTCAATATCGCTGATGATGTCGGGAAGCCGACAATTGTCCTACTTCGAAAGACCCAGAACAACCACCGTCGTCTATTGTCCTAGTAGCTTATGCCTATAAAGGCACCAACTGAGACTCGGTTATGTTTGGCCGAAGGCTTGTGTCATGATGATCCGACCGCAGGTTAGTCGTCCTCTTCCTATATGAATAGATCTTCCGCGTTGCTCCTTGCTTTTGTCTTCCTCAGCGGCTGCCAGGCCTTGGCCCCCGTGTCGCCGGACGGTACGCCGCCGGTAGAAGACAGCACCCCCGCCCCTGAAAAGCCCAAGGTTTATTCTTCGTTCAATGAAGAAACGATCTACAGCCTGCTGACCGCGGAACTCGCCGGCCAGCGCAATCGCTTCGATATTGCCCTGGATAACTACGTGACCCAGGCCATCAATACCCAGGACCCGGGCATTTCCGAGCGTGCATTTCGCATCGCCGAATACCTGGGCGCCGATCAGGCCGCGCTGGACACCTCGCTGATCTGGGCGAAAAACGCGCCGGATGACCTGGAAGCGCAGCGTGCAGCGGCCATCCAACTGGCGCGCGCGGGGCGCTATGACGACTCCATGGTCTATATGGAGAAAGTCCTGCAGGGCAAGGGCGACACCCATTTCGACTTCCTCGCGCTGTCGGCTGCCGACACCGACCAGGACACGCGCAATGGCCTGATGAAGAGTTTCGACCGCCTGCTGCAAAAGCACCCGAAGAACAGCCAGCTGATTTTCGGCAAGGCGTTGCTGCTGCAACAGGATGATGAAGCCGACGCTGCCCTGAAGTTGCTGGAGCAGAACCCGCCGGACGACGGCGAGATCGCGCCGATTCTGCTGCGCGCACGCCTGCTGCAGAACCTCAATCGCGGCAAGGAAGCGATTCCGCTGCTGGAAAAAAGCATCAAGAAATATCCGGATGACAAGCGCCTGCGCCTGACTTATGCCCGCACGCTGGTTGAGCAGGACCGCATGGAGGACGCCAAAGTGCAGTTCGCCAACCTGGTCCAGCAATACCCGGACGATGACGAATTGCGTTACTCCCTGGCGCTGGTGTGCCTGGAAGCCAAGGCCTGGGACGAGGCCAAGGGTTACCTGGAAGAGCTGATCCAGCGCGAAAGCCACGTGGACTCGGCACACCTGAACCTGGGCCGTATCGCTGAAGAGCGCAACGACCCGCAGGCTGCACTGCTGGAATACGCCCAGGTCGGCCCCGGCAATGACTATCTGCCGGCCCAGTTGCGCCAGGCCGATATCCTGATGAGCAATGGCCGCACCGACGAGGCGGAAAAACGCCTGGCTGCGGCGCGTGATGCCGAGCCGGATTACGCGATCCAGCTTTACCTGATCCAGGCCGAGACCTTGTCCGCCAACAAGCAGGGCGAGCGCGCCTGGAAGTTGCTGCAACAAGCGTTGCTGCAATACCCCGACGACTTGAACCTGCTGTACACCCGCGCCATGCAGGCGGAAAAACGCAATGACTTGGCGCAGATGGAAAAAGACCTGCGCCTGATCATCAAGCGCGACCCGGACAACGCCATGGCGCTGAACGCCTTGGGTTACACCTTGTCCGACCGTACGACGCGCTACGCCGAAGCCAAGGTGTTGATCGAGCAAGCCCACAAGCTGAACCCGGAAGACCCGGCCGTACTCGATAGCCTGGGCTGGGTGAATTACCGCCTGGGCAATCTCGACGAAGCCGAGCGCTTGCTGCGCCAGGCACTGGAGCGCTTCCCCGATCAGGAAGTGGCCGCTCACCTGGGCGAAGTGCTCTGGGCCAATGGCAAACAGCGCGAAGCGCGACAAATCTGGGAAAAATTCCTCAAGGAACAACCCGAAAGCCCAATCCTGCGCGGCACCATCAAGCGCCTGACCGGATCCGAGACCCTTTAAGCTTATGTTCTTGCGCCACGTTATTGTTTTCAGCTTCATCGCCTTGCTCGCCGGTTGCGCGGGTTTCGGCGCCCGCGAATCCGTTGAAGGCCAGGGCAACCCGGCGCAATGGAAACAGCACAAAGACCAGCTCAGCAGCATCGATGGCTGGCAGATCGAAGGCAAGGTCGGGGTTCGCGCGCCAAAAGATTCCGGCAGCGGCACCTTGTTCTGGCTGCAACGCCAGGACTATTACGACATTCGCCTCTCCGGCCCGCTTGGCCGAGGCGCTGCACGCCTGACCGGTCGCCCAGGGCAAGTCAGCCTCGAAGTGGCCAACCAGGGCCGCTACGAAGCGGCCTCGCCGGAAGAATTGCTGGAACAGCAAATGGGCTGGAAGCTGCCGGTATCACACCTGGTGTGGTGGGTACGCGGTTTGCCCGCGCCAGACAGCAAAAGTCGCCTGAGCCTCAATGGCGATAGCCGCCTGGCCACGCTGGAGCAGGATGGCTGGCAGGTCGAGTACCTCAGCTACGTGCAGCAAAGTGGTTATTGGTTGCCCGAGCGCATCAAGCTGCATGGCACCGACCTTGACGTCACGCTGGTGATCAAGGACTGGCAACCGCGCAAGCTGGGGCAATAAACGTGACCGCAAAGCTGACGTTGCCCTCCCCGGCCAAACTCAATTTGATGCTGCACATTCTGGGTCGCCGTGAAGACGGCTACCACGAGCTGCAGACGCTGTTTCAGTTTCTCGACTACGGCGATGAACTGACCTTCGCTGTGCGCGACGATGGCGTGATCCAGCTGCATACCGAATTCGAAGGCGTGCCCCACGACAGCAATCTGATCGTGAAGGCCGCGAAAAAACTTCAAGAGCAATCCGGTTGCTCGCTCGGCATCGACATCTGGATCGATAAAATCTTGCCCATGGGCGGTGGCATCGGTGGCGGCAGCTCAAATGCGGCGACGACGCTGCTCGGCCTGAATCACTTGTGGCAACTGGGTTGGGACCACGATCGCCTGGCCACGCTGGGCCTGACGCTGGGCGCCGACGTCCCGGTTTTCGTGCGTGGGCACGCGGCTTTCGCCGAGGGCGTGGGGGAGAAACTCACCCCGGAATACCCCGAAGAGCCGTGGTATGTCGTGCTTGTTCCGCAAGTATCTGTAAGTACAGCAGAAATTTTTTCAGATCCACTGTTGACACGTAACTCTCCTCCCATTAAAGTGCGCCCCGTTCCCAAGGGAAACAGTCGAAATGACTGCTTACCGGTTGTAGCAAGGCGTTATCCAGAGGTACGTAACGCTTTGAATTTGTTAGGTAAATTTACCGAAGCAAAATTAACCGGAACTGGAAGTTGTGTGTTTGGGGGCTTCCCAAGCAAAGCTGAAGCTGATAAAGTCTCGGCCCTTCTTACAGAGACCCTTACAGGGTTTGTAGCAAAGGGAAGCAACGTTTCGATGTTGCATCGCAAGCTGCAAAGTCTGCTCTAAAAGGAACCGAGTACTGGGTACTCGTTGCAACAGATACAGGGGCGTCGCCAAGCGGTAAGGCAGCAGGTTTTGATCCTGCCATGCGTTGGTTCGAATCCAGCCGCCCCTGCCATTTTCTAATACTCATCCAGGTTACCCTCAGCCTCTAGGTACTGCGCGTGTCCAAGATGATGGTCTTTACGGGGAACGCTAACCCCGATCTGGCTCGACGTGTCGTACGTCAGCTGCATATCCCTCTCGGTGACATCTCTGTCGGTAAATTCTCCGACGGCGAAATTACAGCCGAGATCAATGAAAACGTCCGCGGTAAAGATGTCTTCATTATTCAGCCGACTTGCGCTCCGACCAACGATAACCTGATGGAACTCGTCGTGATGGCTGATGCCTTCCGCCGCTCCTCAGCGACTCGAATCACAGCTGTAATCCCTTACTTTGGTTATGCCCGTCAGGATCGCCGTCCGCGTTCCGCACGTGTGGCTATCAGCGCGAAAGTCGTGGCTGACATGCTGACCGTGGTAGGCATCGACCGTGTTCTCACGGTTGACCTGCACGCTGACCAAATCCAGGGGTTCTTCGATATTCCAGTAGATAACATCTACGGCTCCCCCGTATTGGTGGATGACATCGAAGACCAGCGCTTTGAAAACCTGATGATCGTGTCCCCGGACATTGGTGGCGTCGTGCGTGCACGGGCTGTTGCCAAATCCCTGGGCGTGGACCTCGGGATCATCGACAAACGCCGTGAAAAAGCCAATCACTCTGAAGTGATGCATATCATCGGTGATGTCGAAGGGCGTACCTGTATTCTGGTTGATGACATGGTCGACACCGCCGGCACCCTGTGCCACGCGGCGAAAGCCTTGAAAGAGCACGGTGCAGCAAAAGTCTTCGCCTACTGCACACACCCTGTGCTGTCGGGCCGAGCGATCGAGAACATCGAGAATTCCATGCTGGACGAACTGGTGGTGACTAACACCATCCCGTTGTCCGCTGCAGCTCAAGCCTGTTCGCGTATCCGTCAACTGGATATCGCACCGGTAGTTGCCGAAGCGGTTCGCCGCATCAGCAACGAAGAATCGATCAGCGCGATGTTCCGTTAAGGGTCAAACCTTACGAAGCACCCCACTGACGAAAAGCGCCCCGCCCCAACCTACTGTTGGGGCGGGGCTTTTTTGCCCATATCGCCTTTAGCGCTGGTCGCAAACGCTGGGGCGAATGTGGTTATTTTGGAGATACAACATGAACGATTTTACTTTGAATGCTGAACTGCGTTCCGACCTGGGGAAAGGTGCGAGCCGCCGCCTGCGTCGTCTCGCAAGCCTGGTTCCAGCTGTAGTTTACGGTGGCGAAAAAGCCCCTGAATCCATCAGCATGCTGGCTAAAGAAATCGCCAAACTGCTCGAAAACGATGCTGCTTACAGCCACGTTATCGAACTGAACGTTGGCGGCAAAAAGCAAAACGTAATCATCAAGGCGCTGCAACGTCACCCGGCCAAAGGCCACGTGCTGCACGCTGACTTTGTACGCGTTGTTGCCGGTCAGAAACTGACCGCCATCGTTCCAGTACACTTCGTCGGCGAAGAAGCTCCGGTCAAGAAAGGCGGCGAAATCTCGCACGTCCTGAACGAAATCGAAGTGACCTGCCTGCCGAAAGACCTGCCTGAGTTCATCGAAGTCGACCTGTCGGCTCTGGAAATCGGCGCCATCATCCACCTGTCCGACCTCAAAGCCCCTAAAGGCGTTGAGTTTGTTGCACTGGCTCACGGTGATGACAAAGCTGTTGCAAACGTTCACGCTCCACGCGTTGCACCAGAAGCTGAAGAAGGCGCTGCAGAGTAATTCACTCTGTATTGCCGGAGCTTGAGGAAACATCGCGGACCGAAACGTAGCGAGAAAGCGGGCGATAACGCGGCGTTTACTCTTGAGTAAATGATCTTTTGTTGTCCACTTTCGCCGCACGCAAGTGTCGGTGATGTTATCCACAACTCCAAAGGAAGGGCCCCTGTCGTGACTGCCATTAAACTGATCGTTGGCCTGGGAAATCCAGGCGCCGAATACGAACAGACCCGGCATAACGCGGGGGCCCTTTTTGTTGAGCGTATCGCGCACGCCCAAGGTGTAAACCTTACGGCCGATCGCAAATATTTTGGCCTGACCGGGCGCTTCTCGCATCAGGGTCAGGATGTTCGTCTGCTGATTCCCACCACCTACATGAACCGCAGCGGCCAGGCTGTCGCGGCGCTCGCGGGCTTCTTTCGGATCAAACCCGAAGAAATCCTGGTGGCCCATGACGAACTGGACCTGCCACCCGGCGTTGCCAAACTCAAGTTGGGCGGCGGGCATGGCGGGCACAATGGCCTGCGCGACATCATCGCGCAGTTGGGCAATCAGAATAATTTTTACCGTCTGCGGCTCGGCATTGGCCACCCAGGCGTTGCCAGTATGGTTTCAAATTTCGTCCTGGGTCGTGCGCCACGCGCCGAACAGGAAAAACTCGATGCCAGCATCGACTTTGCCCTCGGCGTGCTGCCGGATATCTTCGCCGGTGAATGGAACCGCGCGATGAAAAACCTGCACAGCCAGAAGGCCTGACTCTTACCGAGGGGAAACACCATGGGATTCAATTGCGGCATCGTCGGCCTGCCCAACGTCGGCAAATCCACCCTGTTCAACGCCTTGACCAAATCCGGTATTGCGGCGGAGAACTTCCCCTTCTGCACCATCGAACCCAACAGCGGCATCGTGGCCATGCCTGACCCGCGCCTGCAGGAATTGGCGGCGATCGTTAACCCCAAGCGCATCCTGCCGACCACCATGGAATTCGTCGACATCGCAGGCCTGGTGGCCGGCGCGTCGAAAGGTGAAGGCCTGGGCAACAAGTTTCTGGCCAACATCCGTGAGACCGATGCCATCGCTCATGTGGTCCGCTGCTTTGAAGACGAAAACGTGATTCACGTCTCCAACAGCGTCGACCCGAAACGCGACATCGAGATCATCGACCTGGAGCTGATCTTCGCCGACCTCGACAGCTGCGAAAAACAACTGCAGAAAGTCGCCCGTAACGCCAAAGGCGGCGACAAGGACGCAGTGGTCCAGAAAGGCCTGCTGGAGCAGTTGATCGCTCACTTCACCTTGGGCAAGCCCGCGCGCAGCCTGATGAAGAGCATGAGCGCCGACGAAAAAATCGTCATCAAAGGCTTCCACCTGCTGACCACCAAGCCGGTCATGTACATCGCCAACGTCGCTGAAGACGGCTTCGAGAACAACCCGCTGCTCGACGTGGTCAAGGCCATCGCCGAGGAAGAAGGCGCGATCGTGGTGCCGGTGTGCAACAAGATCGAAGCAGAAATTGCCGAGCTGGATGACGGCGAAGAGAAAGACATGTTTCTCGAGGCCCTGGGCCTGGAAGAGCCTGGCTTGAACCGTGTGATCCGTGCCGGCTACGAAATGCTGCACCTGCAGACTTACTTCACCGCCGGTGTCGAAGAAGTCCGTGCCTGGACCGTCAAAGTCGGCGCCACAGCGCCACAGGCCGCCGGTGTGATCCACACCGACTTCGAAAAAGGCTTTATCCGCGCCGAAGTCATCGCCTACAACGACTTCATCCAGTACAAGGGTGAAGCCGGCACCAAGGAAGCCGGTAAATGGCGCCTGGAAGGCAAGGAATATATCGTCAAAGATGGCGACGTGATGCACTTCCGTTTCAACGTGTAAATAATACCTGCGGCGCCCACCGCAAATAAAAAGCCGATGCCCTGCATCGGCTTTTTTGTGGGCAACGGTTTCACGTGCGAGGTAGTCTTATTACGTCAAACTACCTAACGTTTTAAGACTTCTCCTATTACTACTCGGCACCTCCTCGGCTAAACGACTGAGTAAATTAGCGCCCTAACATCTCTAATTTCTCCTACACCATCTGCGTAAGTTCCTACTTCAAGATAAGCACATAAAATTTATAATCCCCACACTGCCGACCGCCTTTGAATAACGCACAGTAATAATGGAGCACCTACTCGATGTCGGACTCCAACCTTGGGGAAGTTGAAACGGATCGTTCAATCATTGCAGGATCAGACATTGAAAACACACTTAACAGCACAGCGTCACTGAACATTGACATCCTGTTACTCGGAGAGACGGGTACCGGGAAAGATACCTTGGCCCAACGGGTCCATCGGTTGTCGGGGCGAAAAGGCAACTTTGTTGCAGTGAACTGCGCGGCCATCCCGGAAAGCCTCGCAGAAAGCCAATTGTTCGGCGTTAACAGCGGCGCCTTTACCGGGGCGATACAGTCGCGAGCCGGCTTTGTCGAAGCCGCTCATCTAGGCACTTTGTACCTCGACGAAATCGACAGTATGCCCCTGAACCTGCAAGCCAAATTGCTGCGGGTGCTGGAGTCGCGTGGCGTAGAGCGCCTGGGCTCGACCCGCTTCATTCCGGTCGATATGCGTGTTATCGCGTCAGCTCAGCAGTCGCTGCACCAAATGGTCGAGCTGGGCACCTTCAGGCGTGACCTGTACTTTCGCCTGAATGTCGTCAGCCTCGAACTTCCGGCCCTGCGGCACCAGCGAGAACGGATCATTCCGTTGTTCCTGAAGATGCTCCAGGAAGAAGCCGAACAGTTCAAATGCCCGGCCCCGCCCCCGCCAGCGGAGCTGCTGCAACAATTGCTGTGCCACACC
Source organism: Pseudomonas sp. D2002 (assembly GCF_013385735.1). Classification (NCBI taxonomy): domain Bacteria; kingdom Pseudomonadati; phylum Pseudomonadota; class Gammaproteobacteria; order Pseudomonadales; family Pseudomonadaceae; genus Pseudomonas; species Pseudomonas sp. D2002. Next base: position 1,139,191 of record NZ_JACAPL010000003.1, read on the forward strand.
TGGCTTGGCAATATTCGCGAATTGCGCTCGGCGGCAAAGCGGTTTGTGCTAGGTCTGCCAGCGCTCTCGATGCCCATGAGCAAACCGCAGGACAGTGAAATGAGCCTGAAGGCCCGCCTGCAACAAATTGAGAAAGCGCTGATAGAAGAGTCGCTGCACCGCAACGACCACTGTGTCGATAACGTGTCGGTTGAGCTAGGGCTCGCCAAGCGCACACTTTACTATCGAATGAAACAACTTGAGATATAACGGGCGCAGGCTGCGCCAGAGCATAACAAGCGGAGTTTTCCGATGATGAGCCCGACATTCTCTCGAGTATTAAGTTAGCAAACAAAACAGAAAACAGTACGCCGCTCGCATCATCCCAGCATCATTACAAAATTTGAGAAGGCGCAGACAGCCGGATAAAAGCCCATTAGCGAAACATTTTTAAATAAATAGCCACTCTAAAATTGGAACACTTTACCTTCTACCCACCACGTAAAACATGAGTGATGTCCAAATCATTCAACACGCAACGATAGCTAACATTCGCTATCCATCTTTGGTTAGAAAACAGAAGGTGATCTATGTCTGTAATCCAAAACTCTTCCCCTCCTTTGAGCGCAGCCCACCAACAAAAACTGGATGAAATCGGCGACAAAAAGGGAGATGAGTTAGTCAGAGAGGCTGAGAGGACTGCTCAGCAAGAACTGACTACAGCCAAAGCCGGCCGTATCAAATCTTTGCGCTTTGCCTAAGCCACACCGACCTCCCCAGCCCTTCAAGTTGGGGAGGTTTCACCGTTACGACGGGCACAACATTAGATACGTTCGATGGAGATTCAGATGAACATCATCACCCCAGGGTTCCCGGAAAACGGTAATTTCACGACTCAGGCCGATGCGCCTGGCACGCTCAACCGAGCCTCCGACGTCAATTTTTTCAACGCTCAACTCAACGCCAACGAACCGTCCGGCAAAGCAGTTGGCCCCGTCATGGCATCACCCGTTCCTTCCTGGGGCTCGGAAGAGTCGGATTCGTTATCGAGGCGCGTATCCAAGGGGTTCCGGGATGCCAGCCAGAACAAGAAGTCCAAGGATGCGAATGAATTCCCCCAATCGCTCGCCGAAGCGCATATCGACGTGATGTCACGGGTCAAGGTGATCAGCGCGATCACAAAAGGCGTCGATAAAATTTCAAGCATGGGCTAGATGCATGTTCCGTCGCCTGACCACCCTCGTGCTTTTGTCAACGGTGTTGATGCTTTCCGGCTGCGGTGAAAGCGTAGAGCTTCATCGCAATATTTCTGAACAGGAAGCCAACGAAGTCATTGCGGAACTGGCAGACAAGCAGATCCGGGCGCAGAAGATTCCAGGGAAAGACGGCGTCGCTGTTCGCGTCAAGGCAAATGACATCAGTCGAGCTGTTCGTACGCTGGACGCCGCCGGGCTGTCCCGGACGGCGCGCTCGACGCTGGGGGATATCTTTCGCAAAGAAGGCGTCATCTCCACCCCGCTGGAAGAGCGCGCACGCTACATCTATGCGCTGTCGCAGGAACTGGAATCGACCTTGTCGAACATAGACGGCGTGATCGTCGCGCGAGTCCATGTGGTGCTGCCTGAACGGGTAGCGCCAGGCGAGCCGGTACAGCCGGCCTCTGCCTCGGTATTCATCAAGCACAATCCGCGACTGGACCCCGACAATATCAATCCGCGTGTCCGCAGGATGGTTGCCAGCAGCATTCCGGGCATGGCCTCAGCCATCGACAACACCACAAAACTGACCGTCATTTTTGTACCGGCCACGGCCTACACAGAGCAGCAGCAACTCACTCATTTCGGGCCCTTTCTGGTGCCGGTACAAGAGCTTGGATTTTGGCGCACCAGCCTTGTGGCGCCTGTGATCGTTATTCTGCTGGGCGGCATTGGCTGGCTGGTCTGGCGTCGTCGCAAAGGGCTCATTCCGGCGGTGGCGCCTGCCGTGGCACCCGCTCATGAGTGAAGCGCTCAGTTGGGTTAGATGGTGGGCCTTCCCCTGGGAGGATGCTCACATCGACTGGCTCACAAAAACCGGCTTTGTGGAAACGCCAGCGCTTTCACGCAGCCACCATGGTCGGGTGAGCAGCCTGTTCGGCATCGAACCTGCGCTTCCCCCGCCTACGTCTGCGCCCTTGTTACAGCTGGTGCTGAGCAGCGCGCAACAACGGGACCTTGCACTGGCACTCGTCAATGAGGTGTACAACGCGCCCCGCGACAGCCGGTTAAATCAGGATCAGATTCTTTGGTGCCAGCGCTTGAGCAAGGCACTGCCACCCGACCCCATCCCGGTAAGCATCGACGACCCACTGCACTATCTGCGCGCGTGGGTCGGCCCCATTCTCTGGCAGCGGCTGCGTTTGCGCTTTGCTCGCCAAAGGGTGCTTGAGTTGGAGCAGCATCCCAGGCTTGCCGATACTCACAGCCGGCTGGATACGCTGTGGAAAGCCACTATTTGGCGCGCAACCGCAACCAGCATCGATGATGTTCAGCGCGCCCCCCGCGAGAAATCCGAGCATGTTTTGCGCCCACAAGATTGAGCTGAACACCGACGAACCGTCGACCCTCCTGATCCCTCGGGAACGGCTTGCCGACTACACCCAGGCCCGTCGAATCCTGGAACAGGCCGAGGCAAAAGCGCAGGCGCTCCTACTTGAGGCCCATGCTCAGTGCGAGAAAATTCTTGAAAGTGCCAGTGATGAATTCTGGGAGCGCGCCAATACCCAGCTGTACCGTTGGGACTCAGAGCGCCAAGCGATGCTCGACCATCTGGAACAGGCCGCCACCTCAGTCATCAACGCGGCCATTCTCAGCATTCTGGACGAGACCGTGCCCGCTCAGCGCCTCACTGCCCTGCTTAATAAACTGCTGACGGCTCAGTTACCGACGGTCCAGGCGGAACTGGTGTGCAACCCGCAGGACCGCGAACCCGTCGAGCAATGGCTCAGTCTGCACTGTGGCGTGCCATGGACGCTTCGAGTCGAAGACAGGCTCGCCGCCCAGTCGCTGCTGCTCGAAACGGAGGATGGCGGGTTTCACATCAATTGGACCGATGCCCTCGATAACCTGGTGGTTACCCCACCGCAGGCCAAAACCAAGTGACAACTTTTCCAGCTAGAAACGCCTTTCTTTTTAAACAAATTAAGTCGGTTGATGGAACTGGCCATCAATCCGGTGCCACACAGGGGTAGAACCCCATCGGAGATAAAATGATGAACGGTGACTTACGCATACTCAACAGTCTCTACAGGGAGCAAACCCGCTCCGAAAAAAGCCTCGAACAAATCGGCGTCGACGCTGAAAACATGCAAGGGATGGGCGACGCCTCGCGGCTCTTCGAACAGCTCATTGGGGAAAAGTCCAAGCTAGTTAACAACTTTGCCGTGAGCACGACCTACCTCAGTTACAAGCACGAAACGATCAAGTCAGCGATCAATGTCGTCTAGTGACAGGGCTACAGCCACGGGCGATCTCTGGTGGGTGCAATGCCGACCCAGGGATTGCCCAGAAACACCGGTTCAAAACCCTTGAAGTACCTCTCAAGCAACGTGACACCTGGCGCAGCGTTACTGCACGCCTGACAAAGGCTGGGCGCACCTTCCGGCCCACTTCACTACGTAAGCGACCGCACTGAAACAGAGAACCTGTCATGTATAGCAAAATCAACAAGCACACCGGCTTGCGTTTAAACTCGCCCGCTGTTCTGGTAAAACGCGCTCACTGGCGTTGTCTGCTCGCCCTGCCCTTGTTGTTGGCGCCGCTGCACAGCCCCCTTGCCGCTATTCCCTCCGACTGGAAAAACACCGCCTACGCCTACGAGGCCGAGCATAAGCCACTGCGCGAGGTGCTGGAGGACTTCGCTCAGACGTTTGGCACACAACTGCAAGTTGACGGCCTGCTGGACGGCACCGTCAATGGCAAGATACGCGCCAATACCCCGCAGTCGATGCTGGACAGGTTGGCGGTAGAACACCGCTTCCAGTGGTACTTGTATAACAACACCCTTTATATCAGCACCCTGGACCTGCAAGAGTCCGCGCGCCTGGAAGTCGCCTCCGAGACCGTCGCCGACCTCAAGCGGGCGCTGACGGATATCGGCCTGCTCGACAGCCGTTTCGGCTGGGGTGAACTGCCTGATGATGGAGTGGTGCTGGTCTCCGGCCCCAAGCGCTACATCGAGCAAATCAAGCAATTCAGCAGCCAGCGTAAGTCACCCGACGAAAAACAGAGCGTGCTCAGCTACCCACTGAAATTCGCCAACGCGGGTGATCGCCAGATAGATTATCGCAGCGAAAAAATCACCATCCCAGGCGTTGCCAGCATGCTGCGTGGGTTGTTGGAACCGCGGTCAACTTCCGATCTTGCCACCATGGGTTCACGTCCCTCCGCCTCACAGCCCTCGCCCATCACGCCGAACTTTCCCCGGTTGAGCAACCCAATGCTGGGGCAAATGTTCGGCCAGGCAGCGGACTCGGGCCAGTTGGCCACTGGTGCGACGCTCACCCCGCGGGCACCCGTGTCTGCCGGCAGGATTCGCGTCGAAGCCGATGTGCGCAACAACGCCGTACTGATCTATGACCTCCCGGAACGTCAGACGATGTACCGCGAGCTGATCAGCCAGCTCGACGTGGCGCGCAAAATGGTGGAGATCGACGCCATCATCCTCGATATAGAGCGCACTCAATTGCGCGAATTCGGGGTCAGCTGGGGCAACAGTCACTTCAGCAGCGACGCGAGAATAGCGCCAGGCAGTTCCTCGCAGCTGTCGATCCGAAACCGTGACCATTTCTTTGCCAGGATTCGCGCATTGGAGCAACGTGGCCTGGCAACCATGGTGTCCAACCCGTCGGTCCTCACCCTGGAAAACCAGCCGTCGGTGATTGATTTCAACCGCACCCAATACCTGACGGCAGGCACAGAAGTCGCGACCGTCCTGCCCATCACTGTCGGCACCAGCCTGCAAGTGGTGCCGAGGGTGATTACCACCCGCGGCACTCATCAGGTTCACCTCGCGGTGAATATCGAAGACGGCAACTTCGACGAGTCCAACCCCGATCGCTTAGGTCCCGATGTGCGCCGGGGCAATGTCAGTACCCAGGCGGTCATGGCGGAACAGCGCTCGCTGGTGATCGGTGGGTTCCATGTCACCGAAAGCGCCGACAGGCGCAACAAGATTCCCCTGCTGGGCGATATTCCGCTGTTGGGCAGGGCGTTGTTTTCTTCCAGCGAACGCCAGAACAATCGCCGTGAACGCCTGTTTATCCTGACCCCGCGCGTCATCGGTGACCAGGCTGACCCTTCACGTTATCTGCCGCAGGACGATCAGGTGGAGCTGCAGGCCGCGCTCAAGCCACTGGCCAGGCGCTATGCCGCACACGACCCTGTCATCAAACGCAGTGACATCACCAGCGCCCTGGCGCATCTCGTCACTGGGCAGGTGCCCGTGGCCTTCAACGCGGCGCCCATGCCACTGGGCCTGGGCACCTTGTGCAACACCCGCGATCTGCTGGCAATGAATACCGAACGCAGCCAGTGGTATGCCGGCCCTCAGTTCAATGTGGCCGTGATAGTGCTGCGTAATCAGTTCAAGCGCACCGTGCGTATCGACGAAAACGAGTGCAGCAATTCACAAACCCTGGCTGTCACCGTGTGGCCGCGTGCCTGGCTCAAACCGGGTGAAGAAGCCGAGGTGTTTATCGCCATGCGTCCGGTGGTGAAGGATGAACACATCGGCGTACCCCGTCCCTCCTTGCTCACTCCCGTTCAGAAGAAGGTCACCCCATGAAACACCGCTTGTTGTGCATCACCCTGATCAGCACAGTGCTGTTCATCGCCGGCTGCAGCCCCACGTGCAGAGGCGATTCCTGCTCACGCCCGCAAGCGACCAAGGACAAGATGGTGATCTGGTGGCCGCCGCAGATGCGCGTCGAGCCTGGGCCCTCCGGGGAACGCTCGGACTACCAGACGATATCGCTGGAGCGATAAGTTTTCGGTGACTTCTGGTGAGCAGCGCTGCCGCTCACCAGACCTGCTTGCGCCAGGCACCCGGTACTGATCAGCGCACTTCAAGCTCCGGCAATTCCAGGGTTTCGCGCTTGGCCTCATCATCAAGCTCACGCAATGTGCGATAGATCAGCGCCACGGCCTGCAAGGTCTCGCGGGGGATGCTTGCTCCCACCTTGTTGGTGTAGAGCGTGCGGGCCAGCCATACACACTGAATCACTGGAACCTCGGCGGCCTTCGCCTGCCGAATCAATTCGCGTGCATCGTCGTCCGTGCCCTTGTTGACCAACATCGGCAGTGGCGTATTACCGGGGCGGTAATACAGGGCCACGGCAAAGTGCGTCGGGTTGACCACCAGCATGTCGGCCTCCTCCAGCTTGGGCAGTTTGACCTTCGGCTCCTCCTGGGCCAATTGCTGTGCCAGCGATCGGCGCTGCCCCTTCACATGCGGGTCACCCTCCATGTCCTTGTACTCTTTGACGACCTCTACCTGCGTCATGCGCATGCGCTTGGCAAAGAAGTGCTTTTGCATCGCCAGGTCAATCAGCGCCAACACCAGCAAAAGCCCCAGGCAGGCATGCAACAAGTGCCGGAACAGGGTGATCAGCGCCAGGATGTAGGTTGGCAGGTCACTGTTGGCCAGGTTAATCAATGCGCCCAACGAGGGCTTGATGACCACGTACAGAATCACCCCCAACAGCACCGCCTTGGTGATGCTCATCAACAGATTCATGACCGATTGAGCGGAGAACATCTGCTTGAGCTGCTTGAGGGGGTTGAGACGATTGAAATCGAGCTTCAAGGTCTCCGGCGCAAACAGGAACCCGAACTGCATCCAACTGCTGATCAGCTTCGCGGCAATGGCCAGCCCAGCCATCAACAGGGCAAACGAGAAAAACATCATCAGCCCTTCAAACAACACTTCTTCCAACGCCCGTACAAAGGGCTGGGCCATACTCGACATCGGCAACACCATCAGTTGCTGAAAGCGTTGCATACTCGTTTCGGCGGTGAACAATGCCACCTCGCTGATGGCCGTCAGCGCCAGCAGCTTGCTGACATCCTGGCTTTGGGAAACCTGACCTTTCTTGCGTTGATCGCGCAGTTTCTTGGCGGAGGCCGGGTGCTTCTTTTCGCCTGAGTCACTCATGGCGCCGAGACCTGGAACATCAGCCCGAGTGAGTGCTTGAGATCACCCAACAAGTTCAAGCGCCCTACGATCAGGTCCTGCAGCAACGGAAAGTACAACAACAGAATCCCGATACCCGCCAGGCATTTGACCGGTGGTGCCAGCGTACTCACCTGCAATTGCTGACTGTAGACCCCCAGCAGCGCGATCCCGAATTCCAGGAACAACAGCACGGCAATAAACGGCGCAACGTAGAGCATCATGTGGGTAAAGGTGTCGCCGAGCAGGCCAATGAACGTACTGAAGCCATTGACTGCCGGCAGCGGCACCCAGGCCGTGGCCGGCCAGATCAGATAGCTGTCCCAGATCACCTGGGTAAGGACGCTCAAGCCCAGGACAACGATCAGCAGGTAAATCACCACCTGTTTGAACAGGTGGCCGATAGGCGTCGCGTCCGGCCCGAGTGAAGGATTGAGTTGGCCGCCCGCCAGGGCACCACGTTGGTTATCCAACAGCGCGCCGACTGACTCGAACATCCAGAAAGGCATGGCCAACAGGACGCCCAGCAAAATGCCCAGGGCGGCCTCCTTGCACATCAGTCCGACGATCATCAGCGCGGAGTAGTCCTGGCTCACCAGTACCGCATGGATACCTGGCGCCGGAATGAAGGCCATGACCATCACGATGACGTGCCTGGGCATGCCGCGTATATGCTGGAAACAGAACGCAGGCACGAGAATGGCACAGGGGTAGATCCGCGCCATGCCCACCAACAGGCTGGGTAGATATTCAAGATAAAGCAGCACGTGCATGCCCTCAGTTCAGTGCCGAGCGGGCGATCATGTCGAACATCAGGTTGGTCAGTTGGATCAGCTCCACGCCGATCCAACGTCCCGTCAATATCAATGTGATACCTACCGCAACCAGCTTGATGCCAAAGGGCAGCGTCTGGTCCTGTATCTGCATCAGGGCTTGGACCAGGGACGTCAGCACGCCGACGATCACTGCCACGATCAGCGGCGGTGCCGACAACACCACCACCAGCAGCATGCCCTGCTTGAACAGCACGATCGGTTCCATAGGGCACTCAAAGGTAAGAAAGGAAAAGACTGTCCAGCAACCGCGACCATCCGGAGACCATCACGAACAACAGCAGTTTGAGCGGCAGGGAAATGGTCATGGGCGAGACCATTTGCATACCCAGCGCCAAGAGTAGGTTGGACACAATCAAATCGATGACGATGAACGGAATGTAGATCAGGAATCCGATCTCGAACCCCGCCTGCAACTGCGACAGCACGAAGGAGGGGATTAACAGGATCAGGTCTTCGCGTTCGGTGCTTTGCGCCATTTCGGGGGGCCACATGCGCGCGCTGTTTTCGTGCATGTGGGTCAACACATCCGGATCGATGTTGCGTTTCATAAACGCGCGCAGCGGCTCTATGGCCACAAGGCCTGTCTGTTGAAGCGTCTGAACATTGCTCATGTCCAAGGGCGCATTCTTGAGGTTTTCGGCGACCTGGTACCCCACGGGGGCCATGATAAACAGCGTAGCGGCCAGCGCTATTCCATTGATCGCCATGCTTGGAGGCACCTGCTGAACGCCGATGGCGTTGCGGGTGATCATCAGCACAATAACGATCTTCAAGAACGCCGTGCAGATGATCAACAGCATCGGCAGTAATGACAACGCGCCGAAAAATAACGCCAGAACAACGGGGTCAACGCTCTGGAATATCATCGGGAAAACACCACACGCGACAATTGCAAGCCGAGTCGCCCATCCACTTCCACCAACTGCCCCTGGCCAATGGGCCGCTCACCGTAATACAGGCCGGCCATGCCCGGGGCATACCCGGTAATGCCCAGCACCGCACCGGGAGCAAGATTGCGCAGTTCGCCCAGGGTCAGGCTCAGGACACCACAGCGCACCGTCAACGCCATACTCAATTCATCAAAGGGCTCCCGGCCGAAGACATCCTCCACCGGTTCATCAAGTTCAGGCCCCGGGTATTCTTCTATTACAAATTCTTCGTCCATCGACGCTTCCTCTATCGCAATAAGGTTCAGGCACAACGGACCGGACTCATCGTCAATACGCCCTTGCAGACGATGACGTCCTATATTCAAGTGGCCGTGGCCCTGTACATCGAAAAAGGCCTGTTCAAGCATCAGCACGTCACCGGCACGAACACCGCGCAATTGCGCACTGGCCAAGTTCAAGCGGCCCACGGTTACGGCGACTGCCAATGGAAACGATGCGGGTAATGGGCCGGCCGTTGACCGCCAAGGGCCGGCCGCACACACCGCCAGGAAGCTCTCTGGAGTCAGCCACCAGTAACCTGCGACTTTGGAGGGCCCCAGCATCACGGTGAAACGGCAACCAAATCCCAACTTTTCAGGGCCTGGCAGCAAGCGCAGATAACCGAACAACGCCGACACCTGCGGGCTGAGGTGATGCTGGAACAATTCCCAGAACCAGGACTTCGGGTCGTTACCCGTCTCTGCCAGGGTTACCGGGCATTCGCCCATCAGGCTGAACATTGCCTCAGGTTCCGAGAACGCCAGTACACCGAGGGCACTCTCGAAAAACAAAGGCTTTCCCCGTCCGGGCGCGCGGCCAGGCTCGAGCACAAAAGCGCCCTGCTGGTCGCCAACCTGAAACGGCATGCGTAACCCACGCCCCAATCGATGCAACGCCGCAACCCTTCCCCCCTCAACCAATGGCGGTGCAAAAATGGAGGTAATCATGCGGGGCCCACGTTTTTGATATGGAGATCCACGGGCTGCCCCAACGCCTCAACCAGCTTGTCCTGATAGCGTTTTTGCACCGTGCCGAGCCATTGCGCCGCGCCCTGTTCTTCGGCGTGCAGCTCGATGTGCCAAGCGCCCGGCTGGCGCTCGACACTGGCGTTGATTCGCCCCAGCCGTGGCAGGTAAAGCACCGCCTGCAACGGCCATTGCGGGACGCCTTGAACGCGCAGTGCCAACTGCGTAGTCAATGCCTCGATCATTAATTTATCGGCCGCCGCACTCTGCGCCGGCATGCGGGAAGCGTAACCGCCATGACCATCATCTTTGGCAAACAGTTGGGCGAACATGTGCACATGGAGCCAGGGCACCACGCCCTCAACCCTTTTCTCACGGTCTTCGCTCGGCTCGCGTACACGGGGCCGGTTAGACCTGCTCAGAGGTAATCGTTTCATGGCTCTCCTGTACCAATAACTGGTTTAACTCCACGAGTTTTTCGACCTCGCGCAAGCATCGGGTCGCCTGCTTCTGCATACTGTCGATGTGCACCACTTGCTGCTCCTGCTGCCCGTGTAACTCACGTAACTGCGCCTCTTCGCGGTGCGTACTGGCGGATAACGAGCGCTCCTGGTTACTCCACGACTTGAGTTCCTGAAACGACAGCACTTGCCCCTGATGTTTGCTCAATAGTTGCGCGGCCTCCTGGGCCTCCTGCAGGCGTGTTTGCTCAAGGACCTGCTGCGCCTGCTCGACTTGCAACTGCAGCGCCCGTTGATGCCTTTTAGCCTCACCCAAGGCGCGCTCGGCACGGTCTGCCCGATGTTTGCGCAGGCGCCTGAGGGTTTCCAACTCAGAAAGGAACATCGCCAGTCAGCTCCGTCAGTTGATCGAGGGTCGCCTCCATGGGGGAAGGCTCACGCAGGTCCTGGCGCAAAAAGTCATCCACCGCCGACCGGCTTTCTACTGCCAAGTCCGTCAGGGCGTCGTTGCCCGCCTGGTACTCGCCCAGCTTGAGCATCAGTTCGATCTGCTGGTACGCCGACAACAGGCGGCGCAGCCCGGTACCCGCCTGGATATGCTCAGGCGTGGCGACGTTGCTCAAAATCCGCGAAAGGCTGGCCAGCACATCAACCGCCGGGTAGTGACCGCGCTCCGCCAGCTTGCGGGACAAAACAATATGGCCATCGAGCAACGAGCGAACCTCGTCCGCCACCGGATCGCTCATGGAATCCTGCTCGATCAGTACCGTGTAGATCGCGGTGATAACGCCGTCGCGGGTCAACCCGGCGCGCTCCACCAGACGCGGCAACAAGCTGTACACCGAGGGCGGTAAACCACCGCGGCCCAAGGGCTCACCGGCCGCCAGGCCGATTTCCCGCTGGGCGCGGGCAAAACGCGTCAAGGAGTCAATCAGCAGCAGCACACGTTTGCCCTTGCGTCGATAGCCTTCAGCCAACGCGGTGGCGGTGAACGCTGCACGGGCACGCTCCATGCTTGAACGGTCGGACGTGGCGCACACCAGCACGGCTTTGGCCCGCAACTGATCGTCCAGTTCATGATCGAGAAACTCCCGCAGCTCCCGACCACGCTCGCCGATCAGGCCAAACACGATCACATCGCACTCGACGTTACGGGCAATCTCCGCCAGCAAGGTGGTCTTGCCACAGCCGGCACCGGCAAACAGGCCCACACGCTGGCCTTCGCCGAGCGTCAGCAAACCATCGATCGAGCGCACGCCGGTGGCCAAGGCTCGATTGATCCTCGGTCGCTCGGTCGGCAACGGCGCCTCACACAACACCATGCTTGCATCCGGGCCGTCGGCCTCGACGAACGCACTGGGGCCAACGCCGGTAATCGGCCGACCGAAACCATCGAGCACCTGGCCCAACAGCTCATCACTGACCCGTACCTGATGCGACACACCCAGGCGCTCCACGCTGGCACCCACGCGTATGCCTTCAAGATTGCCCAGGGCACTGAGTACGGCATCCTGCTGATCGAAACCGATGATCTCGGCGAGCATGTACTCGTCGGCAGACTTTTCAACCTGGCATAAGTCACCGATACGCGCGTCGGGCAATCGGCACTGCAACAGCATGCCGTTGACGCGCTGGACCCGGCCGCGCATGGTCACCGGCATCAGGTTGGCCAGCGACTGGGCCTGGCGCTCTCGCCAGGCATCCAGACGCGTTTGCAGTTCCTCGCTCACCAGCGCACCTCAAAACGCTGTGCGCCGTCGAAGACCACCTTGCTGTTGTCGATCAGCACCAGACGCAAACCGTCCACTTCATCACCGACAAACAACCGGCTGCCCTCTTCCAGCACGACATGGCCGTTCGGCCCGCCAACAATCTGCACAATCTTGAACGGCAGTGTCCCGTCGCGTACACGCACGCGGCTGATCACCGGGACCGCGCTGTCAAACAGCTCACCAAAACGGTTGAGCATGCGCGATACCAACTCCACATCGTCCTGGGAAACCTCGCCGCTGAGCGCGACTTGGCCATTGATCACTTGCAAGCTGACCCGTTTGCTCAACTCACGCTCACTGAGCATCTTCAACAGCTGCTGGCGCACTTCAAACGGTGAGGCCAGTTCGTGTTTTACCACCGCGGGAGGCATCAACGAGGCCTGGGCCTGACGCTCCCCCGTGGACGCCAACCCCACCACTACGAGGACTATCGCAACCACCAGCACTGCGCTGATCAGACGTTTTTGCTGCGCTTGCGAGATGGATGATAATTGCAGTACTCGCGGCGCTTGCGTGGGCCGCGACGGTGACGCAGGGGCGGGCGCTTCAGGCCATGGTTGATCCGCCAAGGTGACACACAGCCGGATAGCCCCCACTGAAAACGGCAGGTTCAGCACCAGACTCGCGATCTGTGCCAGCACTTGCCCCTCATGGTCGTGCAGCAGCCCGGCCTCGGCCTGCACCGACCAGTTTGAGCCGATCAGTCGCAACCGCGCGTGCTGCTCGGCGATCCCCGGATCATTGAGCATCAGGTCAGCGTCGGGGTGCGCGCCAATGCTCCACTGCTCACCAAAAAGCGGCAACGCGGCGCCCTGGCGCAAGCCATTGAGTACCCGCAACTCAAACATTATCGAGCCCTCCCGTGCGTTGCAGCCAGCTGCAGATTCATGCCACCGCACCGCGCATCAGCTCATCCTGAGCCAGGTCAAAACGCCCAAGCACTTTCACCTTCGAAGCGCTCCCCAACTCGGCAAAGGACAGCACCGGCACATGGTTGAACTCTTCCAGGAGCAGGGTGCGCAGTGGGCTACGCAGGTCTTGCGCCACCAACATCACACTTTTGCTCTTGGGACGTGCGGTAAAGGCCTGGTTAAGAAGGTTGATCAACGCGGCGCTGTTTTCGTTGTCGAGCGCAAAAAACACCCCGGTCTGAGTCTGGCGCAGCGCCTCGCGCAAAATGTTCTCGGTGCGCGGCGAGAGCAGCCAGGCATGCAGGCCGTCCTCCTCGCTGTACTGATGGAAGATCTGTGCCTTGAGGGCAATGCGCGCATAGTCAGCTAACGCATCAGGCTCACGCTCATGCTGGCCGTACTCGATCAGCGACTCGACAATCAGCCGCACGGCACGCAACGGCACCCCTTCACTGGCCAGGCGTTGCAACACCGCCGAAAACCGCGAGAGCGGCATGATGCGTTGCAACTCCTGCACCAATTCCGGCTGGTTGTGTTCAAGCCAACTGAGGATCGACTTACTCTCCTGGATACCCAGGAACTGCGGCCCGCTGAGCATCATCGCCTGCCTCATGCGTTCGATGATCAAACTCGTCGCGGTAAAGCGCTCCAACTGCGGGTCATCCAGCAGCGGATCATCAGGAGCCAACCAGACCCAATCCTGCTCATCACGCTCGGCAAGCCCCGGTATAGCGTGCTCAGGTACGACTGTCAGTGCCTTGCGATCCACGGCCACATGGTTAACGACCGAGGCCTTGACCATCGGCACTTCATGTACGCAAAAACGCATTTCATCATTGGCCAGCGAGTCATCGAGTTCGACTTCAAACGGCGGCAGTGTCAGACCAATATTGGCGACCAACGTGTTTCGAGCCAGGCGAATCCCGTGAATAAGATCCGTAACCTCAGGGGTGCCTCGCAGGCTCGGGGGAAACTGCAGCAAGTAAGGCCGCGACGGATCGAACCCGCGCAAGTCTTCATCACCGTTCTGTTCGGGGCGTACGGCGTCGACGGCTTCATCGGCGGGCGCCTCTGCGCGTTGACGCTGGCGCATCAAGTAATAACCCAGGCCGCCAGTTGCCATGGAAATCAGGATAAACACCAGGGTGGGCATGCCGGGCACTATCGCAAACGCGAGCATCCCCACCGACGCGATCATCCAGCTCTTGGGTTCGCTGGTCATTTGGCGGGCGATTTCGGCGCCCATGTTACTGATGCCCTTGCGCCCGTCCGGCGCCACACGGGTGATAATCATGCCCGCCGTCAGGGAGATCAGCAGCGCAGGAATCTGTGCAATCAGGCCATCGCCGATGGTCAGTACCGAATACAGCTGGATCGACTCGCCAGCGCTCAAGTTATGTTGAAACATGCCCGTGGTGAAACCACCCAACAGGTTGACCACGACGATAATCAAACCGGCGACGGCGTCGCCTTTGACGAACTTCATGGCCCCGTCCATGGCGCCGAACAATTGGCTCTCGCGGGATAACTGCTCACGCTTGTCCCGCGCTTGTGTGCCGTCGATCAGGCCGGCACGCAGGTCACTGTCGATAGACATCTGTTTACCCGGCATCGCGTCCAGGCTGAACCGCGCCGCAACCTCGGCGACCCGTTCCGAGCCCTTGGTGATGACCAGGAAGTTGACCAGGGTCAGGATCAAAAAGATCACCATGCCCACCGCCAGGTTGCCACCCACCACGAAATTACCGAAAGCCTCAACGATGTCGCCAGCGTCCTGCTCCAACAGAATCAGGCGCGTGGTGGCGATCGACAGCGCCAGACGAAACATGGTGGTCAGCAGCAGAATCGAAGGAAACGATGAAAACGCCAAAGGCCCCGGCAAATACAGCGCCAGCACAATCAACAGGCACGAGATGCAAATGTTGATCGCAATCAGGATGTCCACGAGCCAGGTCGGCAGCGGCACGATAAAGATAAACACGATGCCCAGGACCACCACCGCGCCCAGCACTTCGGCACGCTGTGCCACTTTGAGCAAGACGCGGTTGATGGCCGAGAGTGCATTCACGCAGACGCCCCCAAGTCACCGGAAAACTTTCCAGGGCCTTGCTCGCCGCGGCGCAGTTCGTCCAACACCGCCAAAAAGCTACCCAACGCCTTATCGCGTACCCGGCTGTCAGACCACAAGTCCAAAGGCAAATCGCGAGTCATAGGGTAAAGCGCGTTGAGGAGTACCACTTGTCGGGTACTCGTGCCATTCCCCAGATCCTGCCCAAACCGCAGGATTTCAGCCTCATCGATACCGCTGTCGGCATACCCCAGCTGGCGCTGCAAAAGGCTCACGGCGTCATGGTTCAGGCCCAGGCGCTCGATCAACGCCTGGCCAGCGGCCAATACTGTGCCCAGCTTCCCGCAGCTTTGCAGAGCCAGCAACAAGGTGCGCAACCGCGGCGTGGACGTTGATGACACCAGCGTCGCGATGTCGTCAGCCAAGGCTTTGCGCATGCTGCCGAGCCTGGCGGAAAACGTATCGCCACCATATACACCCAGCAGGGCCTGCATCATCGTAGCCAGAGACTGGCGCGTGGCCACACTGGAGTAATAAAGCGCGCGCAGCGCTTGGCGTTCCTGCGCATCACCTCCGGCCTGCGTCAACGCCGTGGCGAACTTAAGGCCCGCCTGGATTTCCCCTTTGAAGCCGACCGTCAGCGCGGCGATGGCATCCCGCGCCAAGGCCGCGTCAGACGGGCGTGCGTCATTGGCCGCCTGGTTTTCCAGATGCTTGAGCACCACGAACGCACGTGCGGGGTCGCCCTCGGCAAGCTGCAGCAGCTTGTCGACACTGGAGTGCTGCTGCAATTGCTGCCTGAACCGCAGGGAAATAGCCGCCAACGACTCCTGAGCCGGATGGCCCAATTGGTCATAAAGTTGTGCAAGCTGCTCGACGGGGGGAACGCGTATCGGCGCCAACCGCAGATTCCGGTTATTGGCGATCAAGTCCTGGTCGAATAGCGGGGCAAGCTCATCGACCTTCCCTGAAGCGGGCGTGGAGACAGGCGCAGTGGAATGTTGATCCAGGCGCTGGGTAGAGGGCGCATCTTTGGGGGATTCGACTTTCATAAGCATGCCAAGAAGGGAAGAGTGTGTCCCTATGTGGCGAGGCCTGCCGATACGGTTCCATCAAAACTCGACTTTAGACACACTTGCAAAGACCCGCACAAACCATCGGCGCCTTTTGCAAATTACGGCGTAAAAAATAATGAATTCAATATATTTATTTATATAAATCAATAGGTTGAGAAGATTTTTCCATTGGCATAGCCAGTGCAAAGGGGTTCGCATCGAAAACATTTCGATAGCGTCTACCCTGAGGAAAAAATCATGAATATCCCTATTGAAGCTTTAGCGCACCTGGTTGGCAGCTCGCCTCAATTCATGCATCACCTGACGGACGATCAACAAAAAAAACTTCGGCGCTTCATTCACAAGCGCGTACTCAACCCCGAAGATGCCGACGACATTCTGCAACTGACGTACCTGGAGGCGTGGCGCAACAGGGAGCGTTTCAGCGGCCAGGCAAGCCTCAGTACCTGGATGTGCGGCATTGCGCAGAACCTGGTCCGCAATCATTTCCGACGCCTGTATGCCAAGCCGGTGCATTGCGAATTCGATGAATCGCTGTGGCATGGCCAAGAGGAAAACAACAATCTGGATTGGGAGTTCGAGATCAACCGCCGACTGGAAAAAACCCTGACGGCGATCGACCACCTGCCAGTAGAAATGCGCAAGACGCTGTACGCCTCGCTGGAGACTGACGGTAGCTACCAGGACACGGCCGACGTATTGGACATCCCGATCGGCACCGTTCGCTCACGCTTGTCACGCGCGCGTGAACACCTGAAGCGTGTCACGCACACCCCGTCGCAACCGTAAGGCCCTTTAAAGGGTAATCGTTGGGCGGCAGGGATATCTGCCCAACCGAATTACGCTTTTCATACGCAGCAGCTGAATCGCCGCCACTCGCTCGATACTCTGCTCTGTACACGCTAACGGCTAACACCAATCCACTGTGGGAGCTGGCTTGCCTGCGATTGCAGTGGGTCAGCCGATGATGAGGCTGAATATGCCGCCGTCATCGCAGCCAAGCCAGCTCTCACAGGGATTTGCGTGGCGTCCTGAGTAGGAGAAACCCCCACGCCACTCGTCGCCCGAACCGGCATTTTCGGTTAAACGGTTGAAAGCGTAGATAAAAATTGAAAATAAACGCTTGACGCATTCCCGTTCTACGCGAATAATGCGCGCCACTTGGCTACATAGCTCAGTTGGTTAGAGCATAGCATTCATAATGCTGGGGTCCGGGGTTCAAGTCCCTGTGTAGCCACCAAGTACTAAAAACGGCTTACCGAAAGGTAGGCCGTTTTTTTATGCCTGCAGAAAAGTGCTCAGGCATACTCGCAGCGGCCCACACACCACAACGCTGCTTTGAGTGCCATCCATGAGCTTCGACGTATTCGCCATCATCCTGCTCGGCGCTGCTCTGCACGCCACTTGGAATGCCGTGGTCAAAGGTGGCGCCGACAAGCTGTTGACCACCTGCATGATCGCCGCCGTCGCCTCGTTGATCGCGTTGGCCGCCACCCCGTTTCTGGCGTTGCCGGCAAAAGAGAGCTGGCCGTTCATCGGTGCCTCGGTGATTCTCCAAGTGCTGTATTTCGTGCTGGTGGCCTCGACTTATCGGCTTGCTGACATGAGCCAGACCTACCCGATCATGCGCGGCACCGCGCCGCTGCTGGTGGCGACGGTGAGTGTGCTTGTGTTGTCCGAGTCATTGTCGACGTTCGCCTGGCTCGGCATTGCGGTGATTTCTCTGGGCATCTTGAGCATTGCCATAGCCCCATCAACAGGGCCGCGCAAAGGCTTGGCCCTGGCATTGATCAACGCAGGAGTGATCGCGGGTTATACCCTTATCGATGGCCTGGGCGTGCGCAAGTCCGGCGCGCCGGTGGCTTACACGCTGTGGATCTTCCTGCTGACCGGCATTCCACTTGCAGCGTGGGCTATAGCAGCCCGGCGCAGGGTGTTCGTTGATTATGTAGCCGGTAACTGGCACCTGGGCATCGTCGGCGGCGTGGGCACGATAGCCTCCTATGGCCTGGCGCTTTGGGCCATGACCGCCGCCCCCATCGCTACCGTTTCAGCCTTGCGCGAAACCTCGATTTTGTTCGGCGTGGTGATCTCGGCATGGGTGCTGAAAGAACACCTCACGCGGGTGCGCATCATTGCCGCGTGTGTCATTGCTGCCGGGGCGATGCTGCTGCGCCTGGGCTGAGCAGGCCTTGGTGTTCGCGCGCAAAAAAACTGCGTATCTGTATTTTGACGCCTCCCCGAGCCACTGTTAGTGTCCAGCCTCCCCTACACGGAGTGCCCCGGATGAAATTGGATATCTACCAAGTCGACGCTTTCAGCCAACAGCCTTTCGGCGGCAACCCGGCTGCCGTCTGCCCGCTCACCGAGTGGCTGCCAGACGAACAACTGCAAAATATCGCCGCTGAAAACAACCTCTCCGAAACCGCCTATTTCGTGCCCCGTGGCGATTTTTATGAGTTGCGCTGGTTCACCCCCGAAGTCGAAGTGGACCTGTGCGGCCATGCCACGCTGGCCGCGGCGTGGGTGTTGATCCACCAGCTGGCGGATGCGCCTGAAGTGTTGCGTTTTGCCACCCGCAGCGGCGAACTTCGCGTGACGCGCAATGGCGACGAACTGGCGATGGATTTTCCGGCCAAACAGCCCCAGCCCTGCGAGCCGCCAAGTGGCCTGTTGAACGCATTGGGGATTGAACATGCCGAGGTGTTTGCCGCTGATGACTACATTGTATTGGTAGACGACGAAGCTCAGATCGCCGCGCTGACGCCGGACTTCGCACGCCTCAAGGGCTTGCCCAAACGCGGGATTGCGGTGACGGCCAAAAGCACCCGGTTTGATTTTGTTTCGCGCTGGTTCGGCCCCAACGTGGGCGTCAATGAAGACCCGGTCACCGGCTCCGCCCACACTTCGCTGGCACCGTTCTGGGCCGAGCGTTTGGGCAAGTCAATATTGACCGCCGAACAGGGTGGCAAGCGCCGTGGGCAACTGCGTTGTGAACTGAAGGGCGACCGCGTGATCATCTCGGGCCATGCGGTGCTCTACCTGCAAGGCGTGATTTACCTGTAAAAAAGCAGTACCCCAAGGACAACAGATCATTCTCAAAATGAACGGAGTTCAGCGCGTGTTTTCGATTTCCCGCCGTCAACTGTCGGTGATTGCCGCAGCCCTCGCCCTGGCCGGCTGTCACGCCCCCGTCACGGAACAACCGCCAGCGCCAGAGTTGGGGTCGGGTTATCGCACCGACCTCAGCACCCGCCACGCCGAGCGCCATATGGCCGCCGCCGCCAACCCGCTGGCCGCCGAAGCCGGGCGCGAAATGCTGCGCCAGGGCGGCTCGGCCATTGACGCGGCGATTGCCATGCAGGCCGTGCTGACCCTGGTGGAGCCGCAGTCTTCCGGCATCGGCGGCGGCGCGTTCATCATGCTCTGGGATGGCAAAAACGTGCACGCGTATGACGGCCGCGAAACCGCACCGGCCGGGGCGACTGAACGCTTGTTCCTTAAAGCCGACGGCACGCCGATGGCGTTTCCCGAAGCGCAGATTGGCGGGCGTTCGGTGGGCACGCCGGGCGTCTTGCGGGCGTTGGAAATGGCGCACAAGAAGACCGGCCACCTGCAATGGGCCAAGTTGTTTGAACCGGCGATTCGTTTGTCGGAGCAAGGCTTTGCGATTTCCCCACGCCTGCACGCGCTGATTGCTGCCGACCGGTACATCGCGCAATCACCCGACATGGCCGCCTATTTTCTGAATGCCGACGGCACGCCTAAAGCCACCGGCACCCTGTTGAAAAACCCGGCGCTGGCCGCCGTGTTCAAGCGCATCGCCAAGGAAGGGCCGGACGCGTTGTACCAAGGGCCGATTGCCGATGAGATCGCACGCAAGGTCCAGGGCAACCGCAATGCGGGCAGCCTGTCCCAGGCCGACCTCAAGGGCTACACCGCCAAGGAACGCACGCCGCTGTGCACTGACTACAAGCAATACCAACTATGTGGCATGCCACCGCCGTCGTCGGGCGGGATTGCCGTCGCACAGATCCTGGGCACGTTGCAGGCCCTGGAAACCCGCGACTCGCGCCTGGCCATCGCGCCAATGAAGCCGGTAAAAAGCACCTCACCCGCTGGCCTTGAGCCCACACCGCAAGCCGTGCACCTGCTCGCTGAAGCCGGTCGGCTGGCGTTCGCCGACCGCGCGCTGTACGTGGCCGACGCCGACTTCGTGCCAGTGCCGACTGCCGGCCTTGTCGCCCCGGACTACCTGGCCAAGCGCGCCGCGCTGATCGGTGAGCGCAGCATGGGCATTGCCAAACCGGGCACACCTGCGGGGATCCAGGTAGCGTACGCTCCGGACCGCTCGCCATTGCGCATTTCCACCTCGCAAGTGGTGGCGGTGGATGACCTGGGCGGCGCCGTGTCGATGACGACCACGGTGGAAGCGGCGTTCGGTTCGCACGTGATGGTTCAGGGCTTTTTGCTGAACAATCAGATGACCGACTTCTCGTTCATCCCTGAAGAAAACGGCCAACCGGTGGCCAACCGCGTCGAGCCCGGCAAACGCCCACGCTCGGCCATGGCGCCGACGCTGGTGTTCGACCGCAAGAGCGGCGAGTTGCTGGCAACCGTGGGTTCACCGGGCGGTTCGCAGATCATCGAATACGTGAGCAAATCCTTGGTGGCAATGCTTGATTGGAACCTCGACCCGCAAGCGGCCATCAGCCTGCCCAACTTTGGTAGCCGCAACGGTGCTACCGAGCTGGAAGCCGGCTTGTTCAGCCCCGCAGTGAAGCAAGCGCTGAGGGACAAGGGCCACGCGTTAAGCGAGATTGATATGACCAGCGGCATCCAGGCCATCGTTCGCACGCAAGATGCCCAAGGCAAGGTGTCACTGAGCGGAGGCGCCGACCCTCGGCGTGAAGGCGAAGCGGTCGGCGATTGAGTTTATTGAGCGGAGAGCGTCCCTTGCAGCAGGCAAACAATCTCGGCGCCCTCCCCGGCGTCGACCATGGTTTTTGTTCGATCAATGACCCGTTGCGACCGGACGAGGTGTTCATCTGCAAGCAGGTGCACAGTGCCACGCTGATCAAGTGGCAGGCGGATCAGGTGACCAATACCGTTGAGGCGGATGGTGTGTTTACGGGCGAGCATCAGCCCATCGCGGTGATTACCGCCGATTGCCTGCCCATGCTTATCGCCGCAAAAAACGGCGAAATGGTTGCCGCAGTGCACGGCGGCTGGAAGGGGCTGCAAGCCGGGATTATCGCCAATGCCGTGCAGCAATTTGCCGCCCAGGGCATCGCCGTGGACCAGTTGCACGTCGCTATCGGGCCGTCGATCAAACCCTGTTGTTACGAGGTAAGCGAGAGCTTTATTGCGCAGTTTCAGGCGGACCAGAGGCACTTGTGGCACCTCGAACAACCGGCCCCTCAACTGTCACCGCAGATTGCGCCGCCCCATGCAAGACAGACGGGAAGCGCGTGGTTTGATTTGAGTGGTTACGGGGTGATGCTGCTGCAAGCGGCGGGGCTGGGCCGTGAGCAGATCGAAGTCAGTGAGGTGTGCACGTATTGCACCTCACCGACCTTTGCCAGCTACCGCAGACGGACACATAACCCTGCGGAGCCGAAGACGCTGATCTATTCGTGGATTGCTCGAAAAACCTAAAGAAGCCCCTCCACTCTTTGACGAGCGGGCTTGTCGTGGCGAGCGGGCTTGCCCCGCGTTGGGCTGCGAAGCAGCCCCAAAACAATCACCGCGTCCTTCCTGACAGCCCCCGTCAAACCGACTGGGGGCGCTTCGCGCCCCAACGGGAGCAAGCTCCCTCGCCACAGGGTTCGCCCTCACACCTGCTAACTTCAGCGACTGATCTTCAAGCCCTTGCGCCCCGCATGCCGCTCCAGCGCCAGCTCAATCAACCGGCTGACCAACTCGCTGTAACTCATCCCCGCCGCCTGCCAGAGCTTGGGGTACATGCTGATGCGGGTGAAGCCAGGCAGTGAATTGATTTCATTGATCAGCACTTCACCGTCGTCGGTGAGGAACACGTCGACGCGCGCCAACCCGGCACAGCCCAACACCTCGAACGCTTGGATGGCGAGGTGGCGAATGCGCTCGCTGGCCTCGACGCTGATATCGGCCGGCACCACCACTTGGGCGGCCTGGTCATCGATGTATTTGCTGTCGTAGGAATAGAAGCCGCTGCCGACGACGATCTCGCCACAACCGCTGGCGATGGGGTTGTCGTTGCCCAACACGGCACATTCAATTTCGCGCCCTTGCACGGCGGATTCCACCAGCACCTTTTCATCAAAACCCAAGGCCAGTTCGACGGCGGCATGGTACTCGGCCTCGTTGCCGACTTTACTCACGCCCACCGAGGAACCCTGGTTGGCGGGTTTGACGAACATCGGCAAGCCCAGCGTGTTCACTGCCGTGGCAAAAGAGGTGCGCGCCGCATTGCGACGGTTCAGGGTGATGAACGGGGTGACGGCAATACCGGCATCGCGCAGCAGGCGTTTGCTGATGTCCTTGTCCATGCACACGGCCGAGCCGAGTACGTCGGAGCCGACGAAAGGCAAGTCAGCCATACGCAGCAGCCCCTGCAGGCAGCCGTCTTCACCGAGAGTGCCGTGGACAATAGGGAAGATCACATCGATGTGTTGCAGCAGGCCCTGACCCGAGGTTTCCACTACTTGCTGGCTGGCCTTGCCCGGCACCACCGCCAATTCGCGGTTGGATTGGTTGAGGGCGATCAGGGCCGGGTTTTCCTGGTTGATCAGGAAGTTCGAGGTGTCGTTGAGGTGCCAGTGGCCGGCCTTGTCGATGCCGATCAGCACGGGCTCGAAACGCGAACGGTCAAGTGCGTCGACGATATTGCGCGCCGATTGCAGCGAGACTTCGTGCTCGGCCGAACGGCCACCAAAAATAATACCTACCCGCACCTTGCTCATGACTCGGCCTCACTGTTGAAAGTAAGGCTTCTTACCATGAGCGGTCAGCGATTCGCCACCAGATGTGCACCGAACAACAGGTAGCAACCACCGGCAAACCGGTCGAGCCACTTGCGTGAACGGCTGTAAAGGTTGGCCATGCGCTCGCTGGAAAACACCAGGGCTACGCTGGTGTACCAGCTGAATGACAAGGTGGCCATGGTGATGACCGCCAGGGCCAACAACGTTGGCGACGGCGAAGGCGGCATGGTCGAGGCGAAGGCCGTAGCGACGAACAGCGCGGCCTTGGGGTTGGACAGGTTGCCCAGCAAACCGAAGCGCCAGGCGGAGAACAGCGAGCGCCGGGGTTCGTCTGGCAACATCGCCTGGTTGCTGGCAGGGGCCGAACGCTTGAACAGTTTCAGCCCCAAATAGATCAGGTAGCAGCCGCCGATGATCTTGAATGCCAGGTAGAGCATGGGCGCAGCGGTGAACAGCGACTTGATGCCCAGACCACCCGCCAGCCCCCAAATAATCGTGCCGCAGGCCACGCCGGCCGAGGCCACCACGCCATGTCGGCGCGAACAACTCGCCGCCAGCTGCGCCGTGTTGAAAAAGTTGGGGCCCGGCGTCACCACCGCGACGGTCCAAAGCAGCCCCAGCGACAACAACGGCGCGACATACGGCAGTTCGGAGAAGAGCATGGGGCGATCCCTTTTGGTAAATGGTTAAACCTATTCGGCCGCAGGCTCAGGCGTGTGCACCAACAAGTCGCCAGGCTGGCAGTCCAGGTAGGTGCAAATCGCATCCAACGTGCCCAGCCGTATGCCCTTGACCTTGCCTTGTTTGAGCAACGACAGGTTCTGTTCGGTAATCCCGATGGCGGCCGCCAGGTCTTTGGATTTGACCTTGCGCCGGGCAAGCATAACGTCGAGTTCAATCACAATGGGCATTTCGATCTCAAACAAAAGTGCGGTTTTCAGAATCCACTTCACTGGCCTGCCACAGGATACGCGCGATTACCGCGATACAGGCAGCGAGAAACAGCGCGACAAAACTTGGCGGGGTCAGGCTCAACGTGATCAATCGCTGGCCGACCGGCTCGTTCATTGTGACCCAGACACTGAGCAGCGGCTCGCATAAAAAGTCCAGCAAGACCCACAACGCCACCGCTCGCCCCACCTTGCCCAAGTGCTGCGCCGCCGCACTGGAGAAATACTCACCACGGGCGTAATTGCGGAACAGTTGACGCAGATGGTTCAAGCCGAAAGCCAACGCCATCAGAGGGATACTGGAAAGCACAATGCCACCCAAAATCTGCCACCAGGGAAACAGCGCCACTTGCGCGGTACGCTCTTGGATCAGGCGGTCACTCAAGGCAAAACCAAAGCCCAGGCCTTCGGTGGAAGAACTCAATACCGGGTACAGCCATACAGCGGTGTTGAGCACCAGCATAACGACAATCAGCAAGAGCGTAAGCAGCGACATGCGCTGGCTGAGTTGAGCCAAACGTTGGGTGTTCATAAGCAACCTCAGTAAGTGAATGAGGACGCAAAATAATAGATAAATTATCGTAAAACAATCATTTTTTAATGCTAAGTGGTATTTATCTTGAAGCCAGCCCCCCTCCAACGCGTGCACAATCGTACAAGACCCCGGCAGACAACCCGCGCCAGACTGGGTTAACGTGTTTCCACCACTACTTGTGACAAGTCACCATGGGCCAACCCACTTCCACCCTCGATTGGCTGCACCGCGCCCCGCACGCCAGCGGCCTGGACCGTATCGAAGCGTACTTTGCGGGCTTTGCGTTCGACCCGCATCGCCACGACACCTACGCCATCGGGCGCACGCTGTTTGGCGTGCAGAGTTACCACTACCGCGGCTGCATGACTCACAGCCTGCCCGGCACGACCATGGTGATTCACCCGGACGAATCCCACGACGGCCGCGCCAGCAGTGTTGAGGGCTTCAAGTACCGCATGATTTATGTGGAGCCGGCGCTGATCCAGCAGATTCTCGGCGGCAGGCCGTTGCCGTTTATCCACAACGGCCTGTCGACGGACCCACGCCTGTTTCGCGCCAGCGAAGTATTGCTGCAAAACCTGGACTGCCCGGTTGACCCGATGCAGGAGCAGGACGCGCTGTACGACCTGGCGCAGGCGTTGAGCGCTGCGTCGGGGGTGATCATCAGCCGTAAATCCTTCGATTATGTCGCCGCCGAACGCGCCCGGGAATTTATCCACAGTGCCTTGGGCCGCAGCATTACCCTGGATGAAATGGCCGACCATTGCGGTCGTGATCGCTGGGCGTTGTCGCGGGATTTCCGGTTGCTGTTTGGCACCAGCCCCTATCGTTACCTGACCATGCGGCGGCTGGATTTGGTGCGCGGTTTGCTCGCCCAAGGCCAATCGCTGGTCGATGCGGCGCTGACTGCCGGTTTCACCGACCAGAGCCATATGACCCGGCAATTTCGCAGCACCTACGGCATGCCGCCGTCGCGTTGGGTGAAGATGCTTGGACGCTGAAATACCTGACTTGAAATACGATCAAAATGTGGGAGCGGGCTTGCTCGCGAAGGCGCAGTGTCAGTCGACTTATAAGTGACTGATCCACCGCCTTCGCGAGCAAGCCCGCTCCCACATTGGCTCTATGTTGTTTCCAATATCACATTCGGCTCGGGCGCTTGTGCTTTGAGCCGCAACGCCAACACCGCACCCAGCAAGGCAATCGCCGCGCTCCACCACAACGCCAGTTCAATCCCGCCGGCATTCGCCACCGACACCAGCACCGCCAGGCCCAATGCGCCGCCGATTTGCTGGCTGGTCGACGCCATGCCCGCCGCCACGCCCTGCTCGCCCGGCCGAATCCCCAGCCCGGCCGCCACCCACATCGCCGTCCAGGTCATGCCCTGGCCAATGCTCAAGATGAAGATGCCCGGCAGCAACGACCAGAACCCCACACCCGTCGGCAGCGCCCAGCACACCAGCGCAATCCCCACCGCGCCCGCCAGTTGGCCGCTGACCAAGGTGTTACGCAACCCCAACTTGAGCAGCGAGCGTTCCGCCAGCCAGATGCCGAAGGTGCATACCAGGGTCGCCGGCAAAAACGCCAGCCCGGCCTGCAACACGCTGTAGCCATAGACCTGTTGGTAATACAGCGCCAGGAAGTAGTACTGCACGCCAAAGCTGCTCATGAACACCGCCGTCAGCACCATGGCCATGCGCAACTCGCGGTAGGCGAACAGGCGCAGCGGCATCAGCGGATCGCGACCGCGATGTTCGATCCAGGCGAACAACCCGAGCAGCAACACCGCCAGGGCGATGCAACCCAGTGTCGACGGCGCCGCCCAGCCCCACTCCGGGCCTTGCACCAGCGAGAACACCAGCAAGGTGCCACCGACCGTCACGGTCAAGGCGCCGCTGATATCGAATTTGCGCCCGCGCACTCGTTCGCTATCAGCAGGAATCCAGTAACGCGCTGCCCAGGCGCAACCGCCCGCCAGCGGCACGTTCACCAGGAACACCGCCTCCCAGCCCCACACCTGCGTCAGCACACCGCCGAGCAATGCGCCCAACGCCAAGCCCGCTGCCGACGCCGCACTCCACACCGCAAACGCCCGGTTACGCGCAGGCCCTTCGGCATAGTGGGTGTTGATCAACGCCAACGTGGCCGGGAACAACATCGCTCCACCCACGCCTTGTACCGCTCGCGCCAGCACCAGCAACATCGCGCTGCCGCCGAGCACCGCGGCCAGGGACGCCAGCGCATACAGCGACTGGCCCACCCGATACAACCGGCGCTTGCCGAGCAAATCCGTGGCCCGCCCGCCCAGCAACAGGAAGCCGCCAAAGGCCACACTGTAGGCGCTGACCACCCACTGCAACTGCTGGGCGGAAAAATCCAGATGCGTGCCGATTTGCGGCAACGCAACAAACACAATGGTTGCATCCAGGGCGATGATCAGTTGCGCGGTGGCCAGCAGTAAGAGCATCCAGCCGGAAGGTCGAGAGGAAGACATCACAGCGTCCTGCCTGAAAAATGAGAGGCGGCCAGTGTCTTTCATGCGCAACAGATGATAAATAGCGCTATCACTCTTTCAGTAATGACTTTAATCATGGATCTGAACGCTGTTCGACTGCTGGTCCGCGTGGCCGAAACTCGCAGCTTCACCCGCGCCGCCGGTGACTTGGGGCTGACGCAGTCCGGGCTGTCGCGCGCCATCTCGCGCCTGGAAAACGAGCTGGGCGTGCGCCTGCTGCAACGCAATACCCGCAGCGTCAGCCTCACGCCCGACGGGCAGATGCTCTATGAGCGCAGCGCGCCGTTGTTGGCGGAATTGGCCGAAACCGAAAAACTGATGCTCGACCGCCGCAGCACTCCGTCCGGCCTGTTGAAGATCAGCACGCCGTCGCTGTTCGGGCGCAAGGTGGTGATGCCGGTGATCGGCGAATTGACCTTGCGCTACCCCGACTTGCGTATCGAAGCGGTGATGACCGACCGCCTGGTGGATATCGTCGACGAAGGCTTCGACGCGCTGTTGCGCACCGGCGAAATCCAGGACCAACGCTTGATCGCCCGTGCCCTGCCGCCATTGCGCTGGGTCACGGTGGCTTCCCCGGCCTACCTGGCGCGTTTCGGCACGCCGCACAGTATCGATGAACTCAAGGACCACAACTGCCTTACCGTGCGCAATTTGCGCAGCGGGCGCATGGTGGATTGGCAGTTCATGATTGATGGCAACGTGCAGGACGTCAGCGTCGAAGGGCGGCTGATTTTTGATATTGGCGATGCGCTGGTAGACGGCGCGGTGGGGGGATTCGGCATCGCCCAAGTGATGGATTTTGCCGTGCGCGATGACTTGGCTGCGGGCCGATTGGTGCCGCTGCTGGAGGACGTTGCAGGGCGCAGTCGGGCGATTTCGCTGGTCTATCCGCCGTCCCGACAATATTCGCCGAAGCTGATGGCGTTTGCCGAAGCGCTGGCAAACGCACGCTGGTAAAACCTACAGCTGACGCCCGACCACCGGCTCGCCGATGGTGAGGAAATTCCCACCGGCGATATGGTGCAAGGTGCGCAATGAATCGTGGCCTTCGAAGTGCCAGTGCCCGTCGCTGAACACGCGTTCGTCGGCATAGGCCGCGACCACTTCGCCGAGGAATAAATCGTAGGTCTGCTGGTTATGAGGTTCGGGTAACAGACGGCATTCCAGCCACGCCACGCAACCTTCCAGCAACGGCGCTTCGGTGTGTTCACCGTTAAATGTCTGCAGGCCGTAGGCGGCGAACTTGTCGGTGTCTGCGCCGCTGGTGTTGCCGACCGTCTGCACCAGGTCGGCCTGGGCCACGCAAGGCACTTGCAGCACGAAGGTGCCGGCGCCTTCCAGCAGTTGGCGGGTCCAGGTGGCCTTGTCCAGCACCACGGCGACTTTCGGCGGTTCGAAATCCAGCGGCATGGCCCAGGCAGCGGCCATGATATTGCGCTTGCCGTCGTAGGCCGCGCTCACCAGCACGGTCGGCCCGTGGTTAAGCAAGCGGTAGGCCTTGGACAGCGGAACGGGGCGACGGTGGGTCGGGCTCATGGAGGGACGGCTCTTCAAGCAAGAAAAAACCTACGATACCTCAAGCACAAGCCCGACGGGTCAGCTCGACAGCTGATTGGCGAACTGCCCGACCGCGCTGACCACTTTTTGCGCACCGTCCTGGATCTCCACGATCACCGTGCCCGCCTCGGCGGCCAGCGCCAAACCATGCTCGGCTTGCAGGCGGCCCTCGGTCATCAAGCTCACCGCATCACGGGCCATGTCCTGGTTCTGACGCACCACACCGACAATTTCCTCGGTGGCCTTGCTGGTACGCGATGCCAACTGGCGCACCTCATCGGCCACCACGGCAAAGCCACGACCTTGCTCACCCGCACGCGCGGCCTCAATGGCCGCGTTAAGCGCCAGCAAGTTGGTCTGCTCGGCGATGCCGCTGATGGTCTTGACGATGGTGCCAATCACTTGAGACTGGGCGTTCAGCGCCTCGATGCCGTCGCCGGCCTGCTGCATGTGCTTGGCCAGGTCACGCATGACATCCACCGCCTGCGTCACCACAGTGGTGCCGCGCTGGGCACTGTTGTCGGTGTGCAGCGAGGTGCTGTAGGCGATGTTGGCGGCTTCGGCCACGGCCTGTTCCTGATTGACCTGGTCGGTGATCACGGTGGCGAACTTGACCACTTTGTACAGCCGATCGTTGGCATCCAGCACCGGGTTGTAGGTCGCCTCGAGCCACACCACGCGGCCATGGCTATCGACCCGCTTGAAGCGCGCCGCAACAAATTCACCGGCGTTCAAACGCTTCCAGAACTGCTGGTACTCGGCGCTGTTGTATTCCTCCGGCTCGCAGAACATGCGGTGATGTTTGCCCTGAATCTGCGCCAGGCTGTAACCCATGCCACCGAGGAAGCGGTCATTGGCGGTCAACACATGCCCGCCAAGGTCGAACTCGATGACCGCCGTGGAACGCACCAGCGCGGTGATCAGGTTTTCATGCTCGCGCGACGCCTCGATGGTGCGAGTGAGGTCGCTGGAGTAGATCGAAAAATGCTTGATGCGCCCATTCGAAGTGCGCACCGGTTGCAGGATCGAGCGCAGCCACGCCTCCTTGCCGTTGCCGCGCATCAGCCGCACGGTGCCGGCGAAGTGTTCGCCGCGCACCAGGGCATTCTTGAAGCGCAGTTGAAACGCGTCCTGGCGCAGGTGTGCCGGCACCAGGTCATCAATGTGACGCCCCAGAATATTGCTGGCCTGGTACGACAGTTCTTGCAGGAAGTTGGCGTTCGCCCACTCCACCCGGCCATCGGCGTCCAGCGTCAGGCACAGCATTTCGCTTTCCAGGCTCTCCTTGACCTGTTGCAAGCTGGACAACTCTTCGCGAAGAGCCGACAGCTCCTGCTTCAAACGGGTGTTGAACATTGGGCACCGATGGTCATTTGGGGAGGTGGATCTGACCTGCATCGGCGCTGTCGGCGTTTTCTGAAGCGTTTTTTCACGCCGGGCCAACTGTTTTCTTGGATCCATTAACCACCGTTATTTTTGCACACGCCCATCACTTGATACTCAAGGGTATTGAGCTTGCCGCTGGAGTCTTCATAAGTCATGCGCGACGGCACCGGATTGCACGAACGGATCGGCGGCGTCACGTTGACGACTTTGGCAATGTCCAGCTTCATGCCGTAGCGGTAGGCCTGAACCTCAGGCATCGGTTTGCCCTTTCTTTCGGCGTAGGCCGCCATGGCTTTTTCATTGCGCTCCATCATCAGGGCAAAGGTGCGATCCCCGCCGCCTTCTGCCAAAGCACCGAATGACAAGACTGCCGCTAATACACCCAAGCCGATTTTAAAAGCGTTCATAACAGTTTCCTCGATTGAAAAGTTCAGTAACGAGACTAATCAACCGACCCTGTCGCAATGTTCACTAAAACATTACTTATCTGTTAGGTGGGCGTGAGTTTCCAGAATTGTAATGTTGACGCCACCTAACCGTTATCCGCCGTTTGCAACTATCAGCCCGGGCCAGATCAATAAGAACGCCCATCCTATAAGAAGCTGAAAACTGCCAACCCCCAGGAGCGAAACATGAATATTGTTTACTACACCCTTCCCTTTTCACTGATTGCCGCACTGCCACTGGCAGCCGTCGCCGTGGAAGACAAACCTGAAGGCTTTATCGAAGGCAGCAGCGTGAACGTGCTGGCGCGCAACTTTTACTTCAACCGCGACGACCGCAAGGGCCAGTCCAGCCCTACCGGCAATGGCTATTCGGAAGCCTGGGCGCAGGGTTTGATCGGTAAATTCGAATCCGGGTTTACTCAAGGCACCGTGGGATTTGGCCTGGATGCGTTTGCCATGTACGGCCTCAAACTCGACTCGGGCACCGGCCGCAGCGGCGGCAAGGGCTCGTTTGGCGTATTGCCGGTAGACAGCGACAATAACCCTGAAAGTGGCTACAGCAAGTTCGGCGGCGCCGCGAAATTGCGTGTATTGGACACCGTCATCAAGGCCGGCGACGTGTTCCCGGCCACGCCGGTGGTGGCCGCCGGTGACTCGCGTTTATTGCCGGAAAGTTTTCGCGGCGTCACCGCACAGAACACCAGCATTGATCGCTTGCGCCTTCAGGGCGGACGCCTGAGCGGCATGAGCCAGCCCAGCGAAAGCGGCATGAACAAAGGCTTTGCGACCTTCTATGCGGGCAAGGTCGATTCGCCCTGGGCCGGCTATTTCGGCGGTGAATACAGCGTCAATAAACACCTCAGTGTCAGCCTGTACAGCAGCCGCCTGAAGGACGCCTGGGACCAGTACTATTTCGGCAGTGCCGCCAGTTACCCGCTGAATGACGACGTGTCGTTGTTCGGCGACTTCAACTATTACAAGGCCGTGGACGAGGGCAAAAAGCTGCTGGGGCAATTCGATAACACCATCTGGAGCGCGCGGCTTGGGGTCAAGGTCGGCGCCCACAGCCTGGCCGTGTCGCACCAGCGTAACAACGGCGATGACGACTTCGATTACCTGCGTCAATCGGACTCGATTTTCCTCAACAACTCCATCCAGTACAGCGACTTCAACTCGCCCAAGGAACGCTCGTGGATGGCGCGCTATGACTTGGACATGCAAGCCTTCGGTGTTCCCGGCCTGTCATTCATGACCCGTTACGCAAAAGGCACCGGCGCCGACTACAGCAACGCGAACGCTGTGTACATGCGCCGCGACTCGGCGGGTAACCCGCTGACGGATCAACGCCGCTGGGAGCGAAACTTCGAGGCCAAGTACGTGGTGCAAAGTGGCAACCTGAAAGATTTGTCGTTGCGGTTGCGCCAGGCAACCGTTCGCTCGAGTGCTTTCGAATCGGACCTGGAGGAAGTTCGCCTGATTGCCGAATACCCACTGGTGGCACTCTGAATAATCATTGCCGGGAACGTTTACATTCGTTCGCCCTTAACTAACATTTGCTCACAAAGTGATAACTATCAAAACTGTAATATTAGCCCCAGCTTCCCGTTAAGTTGAGCTTCCTATACTCGCTCAAACTTTTTTACACCGAGCAACATTCATCTCTGAAGCTTTTTCGGAGCTCCTTTGGAAAGAGATGATTTTTTAACGCCCCTCTGGGGCGTTTTTTTTGCGCGCCGGCTTAATCGCGACCAATGGTCGCAGTTGACCCTGAAGCTACTTCACACTTCAGACTTTTCCTACTCCCAAGACACCCTATTCCATAAGGAAATGGCGCCCTTCTCTCACCCGAAAAAGGTAAATCCCCATGCGTATCCTTGTAGTTGAGGACGAGCAAAAAACCGCCGACTACCTGCAGCAAGGCCTGAATGAAAGTGGTTATGTGGTCGACTGTGCGTCCAACGGTATCGACGGCCTGCACCTGGCCGGGCAGCACGCCTATGAGCTGGTCATCCTCGACGTCAACCTGCCAGGCAAGGATGGCTGGGAAGTGCTGGAGCAATTGCGCCGCAATGGCAGCCAACGCGTGATGATGCTGACTGCCCGCGGCCGGCTGGCCGACAAGATCAAGGGCCTGGACATGGGCGCCGATGATTACCTGGTCAAACCCTTCGAATTTCCCGAGCTGCTCGCGCGGGTTCGCACGCTGTTGCGTCGCAGCGAACATATCCCACAGCCGGACGTATTCCGCGTGCAGGACCTGGAGCTGGACCCACGCCGCCATCGCGCGTACCGCGGTACCCGGCGTATCGACCTGACCACCAAGGAATTCGCGCTGCTGCAGGTGCTGATGCGCCAGACCGGTGAAGTGCTGACCCGTACGCAAATTATTTCGCTGGTGTGGGACATGAATTTCGACTGCGACACCAACGTGGTGGAAGTGTCTATCAGCCGCCTGCGCGCCAAGGTGGATGACCAGAGTGAGGTCAAGCTGATCCACACCATTCGCGGTGTGGGATATGTGCTGGAGGCGCGTCAATGAAAGCCAGCAGTTTGTCGATGCGCCTGGGGCTGACGGTCAGCGTGATGGGCGCAGGCCTGGTGCTGTTGCTGGCCACCCTGGCCTACCTGGCGCTGACCCACGAGCTGGAAAAACTCGCGCGCAAGGGCCTGGAGAGCAAGATGGAACAGATCCAGCACAGCCTGTCACAGGGCTTGGATGCCAGCGCTATCCGAGCTCGCCCGCACGCGCTGATGGACTTGGTGATCGGCCATGACAACTTCTACCTGACCATCGTCGGCACAGCCCCCGATGACAGCGTGTTACTCAGCGCCGGGGCCAAACCGCAGGAACCGCTGCTGACAGACTTCACACCGCGCGAAACCCTCGGTTACCTCAACTGGGCCGACAGCAATGGTAACCAAGTACTCAGCGCTTCCAGCCTGATGCGCCTGGCCAGCGGCGAACGCGTACGCGTGCTGCTGTCCCTGGACCGGATGGACGACCAGGCACTGCTCAGTGCCTATCTTCGCGCCACAGTCATCGCGTTGCCCATGCTCTTGATATTGATCGGCATGGGCGCCTGGTGGCTGGTGCAGCGCGGGCTGGCGCCGTTGAAACAGTTCAGCGGTGTGGCGGCCAAAGTCACCACCCAGGACCTGACCCATCGCTTGTCCGTCGACAACCTGCCCAAGGAACTGGGCGAGTTGGCGCACGGCTTCAACGTGATGCTCGACCGCCTGGATGCGGGCGTACAGCAGCTGTCGCAATTTTCCGACGACCTCGCCCACGAACTGCGCGCGCCGCTGACCAACCTGATGGGCAAGGCCCAAGTGACGCTGTCGCGCCAGCGTCCGCCAGAAGCATACAAAGCGGTGTTGGAATCCAACACCGAAGAGCTGGAGCGCCTGGCGCGCATCGTTTCCGACATGCTGTTTCTGGCCCAGGTCAGCCACCCGGCAGCACGGGCGTCGTTCGTCGCCGTGTCGTTAATGGAGGAAGCTAACCGGGTGATGGACCTGTTCGCACTGAGCGCCGAAGACAAACAACTGACCCTGACCCTCAGCGGCGATGCACAGGTGCACGGTGATCGCCTGATGATTCAACGTGCGCTGTCGAACCTGCTGTCCAACGCGATCCGCCATAGCCCTGCGGGTTCGCATATTTCGCTGTTGGTAGAGGCCTACGGCAACCACGTGTCGTTGTCCGTCAGCAACCCCGGGCCAGGAATCGAAGCGCAACACCTGCCGCACCTGTTCGAACGTTTCTACCGCGTAGACAGCAGCCGCGCCCGCACCGAGGGCGGCACCGGGCTGGGCCTGGCCATCGTGCGGTCGATCATGACCCTGCACCAGGGGCAGGCCGATGTGCGCAGCCTGCCAGGTGGTTTCACCTTGTTTCGCCTGGTGTTTCCTCAAGTCGCTGCCTAGGTACTTCAAACTCAAGCAGATCCATGTGGGAGCCGTCGAGCTTCAGCGAGGCCGCGAAGGCGGTGGCACAGCCAATAGAAGTATCGCCTGAACCCCCGCTTTCGCAGCCTCGCTATAGCTCGACAGCTCCCACAGTTGATCCCTGGGATTTCAGTACAGCGCCCGCCTCATTCCTCCTTGCGATGCGCCCACTGTGTGATGTGCGCAGCCTGCCAGGTACTTCAAACTCAAGCAGATCCATGTGGGAGCCGTCGAGCTTCAGCGAGGCCGCGAAGGCGGCGGCACAGCCAATAGAAGTATCGCCTGAACCACCGCTTTCGCAGCCTCGCTAAGGCTCGACAGCTCCCACAGTTGATCTCTGGGATTTCAGTACCGCGCCCGCCTCATTCCTCCTTGCGATGCGCCCACTGTGTGATGTGTGCAGCCTGCCAGGTACTTCAAACTCAAGCAGATCAATGTGGGAGCCGTCGAGCTTCAGCGAGGCCGCGAAGGCGGCGGCACAGCCAATAGAAGTATCGCCTGAACCACCGCTTTCGCAGCCTCGCTATAGCTCGACAGCTCCCACAGTTGATCCCTGGGATTTCAGTACCGCGCCCGCCTCATTCCTCCTTGCGATGCGCCCACTGTGTGATGTGTGCAGCCTGCCAGGTACTTCAAACTCAAGCAGATCCATGTGGGAGCCGTCGATCTTCAGCGAGGCCGCGAAGGCGGCGGCACAGCCAATAGAAGTGTCGCCTGAACCACCGCTTTCGCAGCCTCGCTAAAGCTCGACAGCTCCCACAGTTGATCTCTGGGATTTCAGTACCGCGCCCGCCTTATTCCTCCTTGCGATGCGCCCATTGATACAGCGCCGGCAGTACCAGCAACGTGAGCAACGTAGAAGAAATAATCCCGCCGATCACCACCGTCGCCAACGGCCGCTGCACCTCGGCACCGGTGCCGGTGGCCAACGCCATGGGGATAAACCCCAGCGATGCCACCAATGCGGTCATCAATACCGGGCGCAAACGCGTGAGTGCGCCTTCGTTGACGGCCACCGACAACAGGCGCCCTTCCTCACGCAGGTTGCGGATAAAGGCAATCATCACCAGGCCGTTCAGCACCGCCACGCCGGACAGCGCGATAAAGCCCACGCCCGCCGAGATCGACAGCGGAATATCCCGCAGCCACAGCGCCATGATCCCACCGGTCAACGCGAAGGGAATCCCGGTAAACACCAGCAGGCCGTCCTTGAGGTTGTTGAACATCATGAACAGCAGCCCGAACACCAGCAGCAACGCCACCGGCACCACAATGCGCAAACGCTCGGAGGCTTCCTTCAGCTGTTCGAACTGGCCGCCCCATGTCGTCCAATAACCCGCCGGCACCTTCACCTGGGTGCTGATGGCCGCCTCGGCTTCGTCAACGAACGAACCGATATCTCGCCCGCGTACGTTGGCGCTGACGATGACCAAGCGCTTACCGTTCTCGCGGCTGATCTGGTTGGGGCCAAGCACCAGATCCAGACTGGCGACCTGGGACAAGGCAATAAAGCCCAACTGCCCCGACGCGCTACTGGCCAGCGCCGGCACCGGAATCAACAACCGCGACAACCCGTCAATATCAGTGCGCAGCGCGTCGGACAACCGCACGACCATATCAAAGCGCCGGTCACCTTCGTACAACGTACCGGCCTGGCGCCCACCGACCGCGACGGCAATGGTGTCTTGCACATCGCCCACATTCAGGCCAAAACGCGCGGCCTTGTCGCGGTCGATATTGATGGTCAGCACCGGCAGCCCGGAGGTCTGCTCGACCTTCACTTCCGAAGCGCCCTCAAGCTTTTGCAGGGTCTCGGCGATTTCTCCGGCGGTCTTGTTGAGCACCGCCATGTCGTCGCCAAATACCTTCACTGCCACGTCACTGCGCACCCCGGAAATCAGCTCGTTGAAACGCAGCTGGATCGGTTGCGACAGTTCATACGCACTGCCCGGCACAATCGCACTGGCACGCTGGATATCTTCGATCAAAGCCTCGCGGGACTTTTTCGGATCCGGCCATTGGTCCTTCGGTTTAAGCATCACATAGCTGTCGGAAATATTCGGCGGCATCGGGTCGGAAGCGATTTCCGCAGTGCCGGTCCGTGCGAAGACCCGCTCGATTTCCGGCACCTGGGCCATCAAAGTTTTTTCCAACTGCTGTTGCATCTGCACCGATTGCGTCAGGCTGGTGCCGGGCACTCGCAAGGCCTGTTGGGCAAAGTCACCTTCGCTGAGGCTGGGGATAAATTCGCTGCCCATACGACTGGCCACTGCCCCAGAAGCGACAATGGTCAGCACCGCAAGGCCGAACACCAGTGGACGGCGCGTCATCACCCAATCCAGCACCGGCGCATAGGTGCGGCGTGCGGTGCGCATTACCAGGTTTTCTTCTTCCTTGACCTTGCCGGTGACGAACAGCGCGATCGCGGCCGGCACGAACGTCACCGACAGAATCATCGCGCCGAGCAAGGCGATGACCACGGTGAACGCCATGGGGTGGAACATCTTCCCAGCCACACCGGTGAGGGCGAAGATCGGCAGGTACACCACCATGATGATCAATTGCCCGTAAATCAACGCGCGCCGCGCTTCCTTGGCGGCGGCGAACACTTCGTGCAGGCGCTCGCTGCGCGTCAGCAGGCGGCCATGGCGTTGCTGCGCATGGGCCAGGCGGCGAATGGCGTTTTCGACGATCACCACCGCGCCGTCGACAATAATCCCGAAGTCCAACGCGCCCAGGCTCATCAGGTTGGCGCTGACTTTGTTGGTGAACATCCCGGTGAAGGTGAACAACATTGCCAGGGGAATCACCATCGCCGTGATCAACGCCGCGCGGATATTGCCCAGGAACAGGAACAGCACCGCGACCACCAGCAACGCGCCTTCGAAGAGGTTTTTCTTCACCGTGGCGATGGCTTTTTCCACCAGGTTGGTGCGGTCGTAGACGGTGACGGCCACCACGCCTTCAGGCAACGAGCGGTTGATCTCTTCAAGTTTTTTCGCCACCGCCAGGGACACAGTTCGGCTGTTTTCACCAATCAACATGAACACCGTGCCCAGCACCACTTCGCGGCCATTTTCGGTGGCGGCGCCGGTGCGCAACTCACGGCCGATCTCGACCTGCGCCACGTTGCGCACGCGGATGGGTGTGCCGCCTGAGGTGGTGATTACGATGTTGGCGATGTCATCTATCGATGCCACTTGCCCTGGTGCGCGAATCAACAGTTGCTCGCCGCTGCGCTCGATATAACCGGCACCGACGTTGGCGTTGTTGCGCTCAAGCGCCGTGACTAAATCGGTCAACGTCAGGTTGTAGGCCGCCAGGCGTTTTGGGTCCGGGGCGATCTGGTATTCCTTGGCAAAGCCGCCAATGGTGTTGATCTCGGCCACGCCCGGCACGTTGCGCAGTTGCGGCTTGATGATCCAATCCTGAATGACGCGCAGGTCCGTCGGTGTGTAAGGCGTGCCGTCGTCCTTGAGTGCGCCGTCTTCCGCCTCGACAGTCCATAGGAAAATTTCCCCGAGGCCGGTGGAAATCGGCCCCATCGCGGTTTCGATACCCGTAGGCAACTGCTCGCGGGCCACTTGCAGGCGCTCGTTGACCAACTGGCGGGCGAAGAACAGGTCGGTGCCGTCTTTGAAGATCACCGTCACCTGGGACAAACCGGAGCGCGACAACGAACGCGTCTGCTGCAAACCCGGCAAGCCAGCCATGGCCGTTTCTATCGGAAAGGTAATGCGCTGTTCCGTTTCCAGCGGCGAAAACCCGGCCGCCGCCGAGTTGATCTGCACCTGCACGTTGGTGATGTCAGGCACCGCGTCGATGGGCAACTTCTGATAGCTGGCGATGCCGACACCGGCCATCAACAGCACCGCCAGCAGCACGATGATGCGCTGCTCGATGGCGAATTGGATAAGGCGCTCAAACATGGGGAATCACTCGCAGGATCAATGGGCGTGCTCGGCCGAGCCTTTACCCAGTTCGGACTTGAGGATGAAGCTGCCTTCGGTCGCCACTTGTGCCCCGGCGTCGAGACCTTTGCGCACCTCGACGTAGCCGTTTTCACTCACACCCAGTTCGAGATGGCGGGTGATGAAACCGTCCGCTGTGCGTACGAACACCGAGGGTTTGTCCTCGACGGTCTGGATCGCGGTTTGCGGGACGGTGACCTTGGCCTGGTAGGTGTCGGTGGCCAGTTGCACGGTGACAAACAGCCCTGGGCGCCACGCGTCGTCGGGGTTGGGCACGGTCACGCGCACGGTGGCAGTGCGCGTCTGCTCGCCGAGCAAGTTGCCGACGTAAGCCACGGTGCCGAGCACTTCGGTGCCCATTTCCGTGGAGCTGACTTTTACCGGTTTACCGACGCGTACCTTGTTCAAATCCTTGGGAAACACACCGAAGGTGACCCACACCTGGGACAAATCCGAAAGCGTGAACGCGTTGCTGGTTTCGCCGACCACTTCACCGACGCCCAGGTGTTTTTCCACCACAACGCCGGCGAACGGCGCGCGCAGTTCATAACGATTGCCACCCACCAATACTGCGCTGCCGCTGAGTGCGGTCATCTTCTGACGGGCGTTGTTCAGGGCAATTTCGGCCTCTTGCAGGGTCTGGCGCGCCAGCAGGTAATCCTGCTCGGCGGAGATCTCGTCCTTCCACAATTGGCGCTCGCGCTGGAAGGTGGTGCGCGCCAATTCGACGCGGCGCGCACTGGCTGCCAGCTCGCTGCGCTGGTCGGAAATCTGCTGGCTGGAAATCACCGCCAACAGCTCGCCTTTTTTCACTGACTGGCCGAGGTTGACCTTCACCGACTCCACCACACCGCCCGCGCGGGGGACGATATGCGAGGTGCGGTCCTCGTCGAATCGCACTTCTCCCGGCAGCGTCAGCAGCGTGCTGATCGAGCGCGGTTGGGCCTTGGCGAGTTGAATACCGGCGGCCTGGATCTGCTGCTCGGTAAGCTCGAGTTTGCCTTCCTCTTCGTCGGCCCGTGCAAAACCAGACAGCATCAGGCCCAGGGCGACGGCGAGCGCCACACCGTGTTTATGCTTCATAAAAGACTCCAGAAAAAATCAAAAGCGGGCGAGGTCGCCGTAAATCCGTTCGATGCGCACCCAGGCGTCGGTGGCCTGGGCGGTCGCCGTGAGGTATTGGGTGCGGGCTGCGATCAACGTGCGCTGGGCGTCGAGCACATCGATGAAGTTGAACTTGCCCATCTCGAAACCACGGGTGGCGCTGTCCACCGCGCTCTGGGCGGCGGGCAGGATTTGCTGGTTGAAGGTGCGCACTTCGGTATTCGCGGTTTGCCACAGGTCCAGGGCCTGGCGCGTTTCGGTGCGCAGGCGCAGTTCGACGGCATTGCGCAGGTCGCGGGCCTGGTCGGCGCGACGGCTGGCAGCGAGCACATTGCCCTGGTTACGGTTGAACAGCGGAATCGGCATCGACACGCCCACCAGGTTCACGCGCTCACGCACACTGGCGTCGTACTGGCTGCCGATCGACACATCGAGGTCGGGAATCCGCTGGGCCTTTTCCAGGCCCACGCTGGCTTCGCTTTGAACAATCTGCAGCTCGGCCAGGCGCAGTTCGGTGGTTTGCTCAAGCCGCGCCAGCAATTGCGCGGAGGCCGGCAACGGCGGTGCGGATTGGCTTTGCGTGGCCACGGCCTGGAAGTCGGGTGTGGCGCTACCGGTACTGGCGGCAAGGCGACGATAAGCATCGCTCAAGCCGATTTGCGCGCGGTTCAACTCCAGGCGAATCTCCGACACCTGCACCTGGGCACGCGTGGCTTCCACCGGCGACGATTTGCCCGCCTTGACGCGGCCATTGGCGACCACCAGGCCGCGCTCGGCCAAGGCCATTGAGCGTTGCGCCAGGTCGAGGCGTTCCTGGGCGCGCAGGGCGCCGTAATAGCTGTCGATCACGTCAGCACGCAGGCCGTTGCGACGCTGTTCCAGGGCCAGCGCGGCGGCGTCCTGTGCGCGTGTGGCCACGTCGATGCGCGCGCCGCGCTTGCCACCGAGCTCCAGGGTCTGGCTGAGTTTGATGGAGGTGGTACGCGAGTTGCGGCGAGTGTCTTCGGCATCCCAGGACGCCACCGGGTTGGGGATCAAGCCCGCCTGTTGACGACCGCCTTGGGCAATGTCGATTTCCCATTGCGCGGCAGCCAAATCAGGATTGTTGGCGAACGCGGCTTGCAGGGCTGAGTCGAGGGTAAGGGTTTGGGCCTGGGCAGCGCTTGCGGCCACCCAAAACGCTGCTGCCCCCAAAAGTATTTTAACGGAAAGTGCCATAACGAGAGTTCCACGCCCATGAAGTCGCTGAGATTTCCCAGCGGGGGCAATGTAGCTTTCGTTACTTATCAGGGCGGTGGGCGCAACATTACAAATCCGTTAGCCTGGATCAGGCATGCACCTCATCATGCTCGTCGTGCTGAAAACCTTCGCCTTCGACCTGCAAGGTGACGTGGGAAATATCGAATTGTTCGTGCAGCAATTCCGTCACCCGCGTGAGGATCTGTTGCTCGGTGCCCAGCGCCGAATCCGCCACCACGTGGGTGCTCAGCACGTTCTTGCCGCTGGTGAGCGCCCAGATATGCAGGTCATGTACGTCCTTCACGCCCGGCACACCTCGAATTGCCTGCTCGACCTGATCGATATCGATACCATCCGGCACGCCTTGCAGCAACACGTTCATGCTTTCCTTGAGCAGGGTCCAGGTGCGCGGTAAAACCCAGAAGCCGATGGCCGCCGCGACAACGGAGTCGATCCAGCCCCAGCCGGTCAACATGATCACCACCGCCGCGATGATCACACCGATGGAGCCGAGCATGTCGCTCCACACTTCCAGGTAAGCGCCCTTCACATTCAGGCTTTCACCGCTGGCGGCACTGAGCAGCTTCATGGAAACCAGGTTGACGACCAGCCCCAGCACGGCAATCACCAGCATGCCGGTGGACTGGATTTCAGCCGGTGCCTGCAGCCGTTGATAGGCCTCATACAGGATGTAAAACGCCACGGCGAACAGCAGCAACGCATTGAACGCCGCCGCCAATATCTCGAAACGCGCATAACCGAAGGTGCGTTTGCGGTCGGCAGCGCGCTTGGCGACCTGGATCGCGACCAGGGAAATCGCCAGGGCCAGGGCGTCGGTCATCATGTGCGCGGCGTCGGACAACAGCGCCAGGCTGCCGGTGATAAAGGCGCCGATCACCTCGGCAATCATGAAGCTGCCGGTCAGGCCCAGCGCGATCCATAAAAGACGCTCGTGGCCGGCGCGTGCCTGGCCGTGGTTATGTCCTGCGCTCATGAAATGTCCTCAAAAGATGGGGTGCGTTGATCATAGAGCTATAGGCCAAATCCCAGCGCATGGGTTGCAAATTTGTCATGCGCGCGACAGGTCGCCGTTAAACGCTGCGCACCAAAATCGCACATGAACGCTCTGGAACAGTTCTATCAGGTATGCTTTTCCAGCAGGAAACAAGAAGAAACAAATTAGCCAACCTGTTCGATAAGGAGTCCCGTTTTGGAGTTATCGACTGCCGCGTGGATGGTTCACGACACCCGCCTCATGTTCTGCGTTCTGCTGGCGATCGCCAGCATCATTGTGTTGATCAGTGCGACCAAACTGCCGCCATTCCTGTCGATTCTGATCGGCACGTTTATCGCCGGTGTGGGCGCCGGGTTGCCCCCGGAAGAAGTCGCCAAGGCCTTCAGCAAAGGCGCCGGTGCGATCCTCGGTGAAGCCGGGATCATCATTGCCCTGGGCGCGATGCTCGGCGCGTTGATGGCTGAATCCGGGGCGGCCGACCGTATCGCCACCACGTTGCTCGGGCTGGGCAAAGGCAAGTCGTTGCCTTGGGTGATGGCGCTGGTGGCCATGGTGATCGGCTTGCCACTGTTCTTCGAAGTAGGCCTGGTGATGATGGTGCCGATCATCTTTGTCATGGCCAAACGTTCGAACCAGCCGCTGCTGAAAATCGCCATTCCGGCGCTGGCCGGCATGACGACTTTGCACGCCTTGATGCCACCGCATCCGGGACCATTGATTGCGGTGAGCGCGCTGCACGCCGACCTGGGCCTGACCATGTTGCTGGGCTTCTGCCTGGCGGTGCCGGCGGTTATTCTCGCCGGCCCGCTGTATGGCAACTGGCTGTCCAAGCGCCTGCACGTGGATGAACCGGCCGACATCGGCGCGCTGTTCAGCGCACCGCCCAAGGCGCCGCGCCAGCCGAGCTTCGGTGTGTCGCTGCTGATCATCCTGTTGCCAGTCATTTTGATGCTCGGCAGCACCTTGGCCAAAGTCGCCATGTCGCCGGAAAACCCAGTGGCATTGACCTTGAAGTTCCTTGGTGAACCGCTGATCGCCCTTGGCCTGGCCGTGATCGCCGCAGTGATCTGCCTGGGCTGGGCCGCCGGCATGCCGCGCGCCGAAGTCGGCAACACGCTGCGTAAAGCCCTAGCGCCCATCGCCGTGTTGCTGCTGACCATCGGCGCCGGTGGCGGCCTCAAGCAAACGCTATTGGACGCCGGCGTCAGCCAGACCATCAGTAAAGTCGCTGAAGGCGCGCACATGCCGTATCTGCTGCTGGCGTGGTTGATCGCCGTGGCCCTGCGCCAGGCGACCGGCTCGGCGACCGTCGCCACCACCACCACAGCGGGCATTCTCGCGCCGATGATGGCCGGGCTGGCGGCGACCCAGAGTTCACTGGTGGCGCTGGCAATTGGCGCCGGCTCGGTGTTCTTCTGCCACGTTAACGACGCCGGGTTCTGGATGGTGCGCGAGTACTTCGGCTTGCAACTCAAGCAGACGATTTGGGTATGGTCGGTGTTGCAGACGATTGTTTCTGTCGTAGGTTTGGTGGGTACGCTGGTGCTGTGGCACTTCTTGACGTAACCCTCAGGTCGCCAACGTGTGGCGCTTGCCAAACAGCGCCACACTCACCACCCCCACCGCGCCCATCACCACGCAATACCCCACGCAAATCCACGGGCTGGTCGGCATCAACGCAATCAACAGCAGCGGCGTGGTGCTCGCCCACAGCGCGTAGGCAATGTTGTAGGTAAACGAAATCCCCGACACCCGCACCTGCGCCGGGAACAGCCCGACCATCACCGACGGCACCGCGCCGACTACGCCGCAACTCAAGCCCGCCACGGCGTATGCCGCGCCCAGCCACACGCCGCCGCCGATCAGGCTGGCGTATAACACCGCAATGCCCACCGGCAACAGCAGGCTGTAGACCAGCACCGCGCGCCAGGCGCCGATGCGGTCTACCAACAGGCCGGCAAGTACGCAGCCGATATTCAGGAAGACGATGCCCAGCGCGCTCAAGGCGAAGGTGTGGCTGGGGCTCATGCCGAAGGTCTTTTGCATCATGGTCGGCGTGATGACCACCAGCACCACCACGGCCGAGGTGAGAACGCAGGTGAGGATCATCGCCGGCAGCAGCACGGCGCGATGGTCGCGCAACACGGTGCGCAGCGGCATTTCAGCCGCAGCCTGGCGGCGGGCCTGCATTTCGAGGAACACCGGGGTTTCGCTGAGCCAGCGGCGCAACCACACACCGATCACGCCGAACACGCCGCCGAGCAGGAACGGGAAGCGCCAGGCGTAATCG
This sequence comes from Pseudomonas sp. D2002, assembly GCF_013385735.1. Classification (NCBI taxonomy): domain Bacteria; kingdom Pseudomonadati; phylum Pseudomonadota; class Gammaproteobacteria; order Pseudomonadales; family Pseudomonadaceae; genus Pseudomonas; species Pseudomonas sp. D2002. The sequence goes on from NZ_JACAPL010000003.1 coordinate 1,183,321, forward strand.
AGGATTTCGGCCGGGGTGAAGACTTGCGCCAGCAGCGTCGCGGTGAGTGCGCCGAGCAGGTAGCCGAAGGTCAGCCCGGCTTGCAGGAAGCCCAGGGCGTAGCCGCGGTGATGACGTGGGGCGTGCTCGGCGACGAAGGTCCAGGCGCTGGGCACTTCGCCGCCCACCGCCGCGCCTTGCAACACACGCAGCACCAGCAGGATCAGCGGGGCGAAATAGCCGATTTGCGCGTAGGTCGGCATGACCCCGATCAGCAGGCACGGCAGCGCCATCATCAGGATGCTCAGGCTGAACACGCGTTTGCGCCCCAGGTGATCGGCGAAATGCGCCATCAGGATGCCGCCGAGCGGTCGTGCCAGGTAGCCGGTCACGAAGATGCCGAAACTTTGCAGCAGGCGCAGCCACTCGGGCATTTCCGGCGGGAAAAACAGCTGGCTGAGGGTCAGCGCAAAGAACACGAAGATAATGAAGTCGTAGATTTCCAGGGCACCGCCGAGGGCGGCCAGGCCCAGGGTTTTGTAGTCGGAGCGGGAAAAACGCTGCGCCTGTGGGGAAAAGGTGGCAGTCATGTGCAAGCTCGGCAGACAAACAAAATGGCGTGCAGGTTATGAGCTGAGCCCAATGATGGCAATCGCGACAGATATATTTGTTTTACTCATGGATCGATGAAGATAACTGCATTCCCTTATCAATGGCCGTAGCGGAACATGCCGTAAAACTGCCAACACCCATAATAAATACAAGAGGAATGCCTCGTGGCCGATGCTATCGAAGAAAGCCGCTATGCACGATTTGCCCTGCGTTGTTCCAACTTCGCCGAACGCTGGTTTCCTGATTCCTGGGTGTTTGCCGCCCTCGCGGTGATCATCGTCGCCGTGGCGACCCTGGGCATGGGCGCCGCGCCGACCGAGGCCGCCAAAGCCTTTGGTGACGGGTTCTGGAGCCTGATCCCGTTCACCATGCAGATGGCCTTTGTGGTGATCGGCGGTTACGTGGTGGCCAGCTCGCCCCCGGCGGTGAAGCTGATTGACCGCCTGGCGCGCATTCCGAAGAACGGCCGCTCTGCCGTGGCCTGGGTCGCGTTGTTTTCCATGGTTGCGTCCTTGCTCAACTGGGGCTTGTCCCTGGTGTTCGGCGGCTTGCTGGTGCGCGCGCTGGCACGTCGTACGGATTTGCGCATGGATTACCGCGCAGCCGGTGCGGCAGCCTACCTCGGCCTTGGCGCAGTCTGGGCGTTGGGGCTGTCGTCGTCGGCCGCGCAGTTGCAGGCCAACCCGGCCAGTTTGCCACCGTCGATTCTGTCGATTACCGGGGTGATTCCGTTCACCGACACGATCTTCCTGTGGCAATCCGGGGTGATGTTGCTGGCGCTGATCGTGGTCTCGCTGATCATCGCCTACGCCACTGCGCCAGGGCCGAACAGCGCCCGTGATGCAAAAGCCTGCGGCGTCGACCCGGCCTTCAACCTGCCCAAGGTTCAAGCGCCAACTCGCCCCGGCGAATGGCTGGAACACAGCCCGCTGTTGACCATTCTCCTGGCGTTGCTGGCAGCCGGCTGGCTGTTTCATGAGTTCTCGACCAAACCGGCGATCAGCGCGATCTCGGGGCTGAACACCTATAACTTCCTGTTCATCATGGTCGGCGCCCTGCTGCACTGGCGCCCGCGCAGCTTCCTCGATGCGGTGGCGCGTGCCGTGCCGACCACCACCGGCGTGCTGATCCAGTTCCCGCTGTATGGCTCCATCGCGGCGCTGATGACCGTGGTCAAGGGCGGTGACGGCCAGACCCTGGCGCACCATATCTCGACCTTCTTCACCTCTATCGCCTCCCACGACACCTACGCGCTGTTGATGGGTGTGTACTCGGCGGTGCTGGGCTTCTTTATTCCGTCGGGCGGCGGCAAGTGGATCATCGAAGCGCCTTACGTGATGCAAGTGGCCAATGACCTGCAATATCACCTGGGCTGGGCAGTGCAGATCTACAACGCCGCCGAGGCGCTGCCGAACCTGATCAACCCGTTCTATATGTTGCCGCTGCTGGGCGTGCTGGGGCTCAAGGCGCGGGATTTGATCGGGTTTTCGTTTGTGCAGTTGCTGGTGCACACGCCGCTGGTGTTGTTCTTGTTGTGGGCGCTGGGGACGACATTGAAATATTTGCCGCCGGTGATGCCGTAACGCAGCGTGCCTTTCTGATGACATCTATAGGGGTTGTCCCACTTAATGCAGTGACAACCCCTGACTTCTACCACCAGCACCTTTGATTAACCTGACTCGGATTCCCTCTCACAAAAGCCAAGGAAAATCCGATGACGCCCCTATCCAAATCGCTGGAAGAGTTGCTCAAAGAAATTTACAAGGACGACCACGTATCGTTCTGTGAGTACATCACCCTGCGAGACGACGCGGATCGACGCATGGCTGCCGTTATTCAGGAGTTTGGTCTGCATAACAACGTCACAGCCTTCCAAAAAGCCATGGATGTCGCCATGCAGCTATTGCAGACCAGTGTCCGCGATGCGAAAAAACTCAAATTGACCGCTACTGGCGAAGCCATCGTCAAAGACGCGGTGACGGCCCAAGTGGAGTACTTGCGTGCCGGCAGCCATTTGGTACTGGGCCTGCTGTAATCGTCTCATCCGCATAACTGTCTTCTTTTCGTCATATTCCATTGCTACCGTCCTGCGAAATATCTTGCAACAACCACCCCGCAGGGACTCCCAGCAATGAGTGACGAGCACGAAGACCGCCCTTCCCCCGATTCCATCGCCCAACCGCCGGTGGACACCAGCCGCCGGCGTTTCCTCGGGGGCGCGGCGGTGCTGGGGGTCGGCGCGACCTTGAGTGCCTGCGGCAATACCAGCGAGGCCCCGAGCACGCCGGTGACGCGACCGCTCACGCCACAGGAACTAGACAAGGCCTTGCACGACCAGGTGAAAACCGTGGTGGTGATCTATGCCGAAAACCGCAGCTTCAACAATTTGTTTGCGGACTTCCCTGGGGTTGAGAAACCCCTGTCGGCGCTTTCTGCGGCGGATGCGCAACAACGCGACCGCGACGGCAGCCTGCTGACCACGCTGCCACCCGTCTGGGGCGGCGTGTTGCAAGTCGGCCCGCAAAGTGTGGACGGGGTGACTTACCCCAGCGAAGTGCAATTCCAGCAAAACCTGCCCAACGCGCCCTTCGCGCTCAAAGGCCCGAACGCCGAAGACCTGCCGCTGAGCCTGGTCACCCGCGACTTGTGGCACGTGTTCTATCAGAACCAGATGCAGATCAACGGCGGCAAGAATGACAATTTTGTCGCCTGGGCCGATTCCGGCGGCCTGGTGATGGGCTATTACGCCCAGAGCCGTTATTCCCTGCGCCTGTGGGATGTGGCCAAGGAGTTTGTGCTCTGCGATAACTTTTTCCAGGGCGCATTTGGTGGCTCATTCCTGAACCATCAGTACCTGATCAGCGCCACCGCGCCGTTTTATCCGAACGCCGCGCAATCGGTGGCCAAGGCGCAGATCGCCACGCTGCAAAGCGATGACCCCACCGACCCGCGCCTCAAGCCGCTGGACAAGTCCCCGGCCAGCGCGATGACCGGCCCGCCGCAGTTCGGCCCCAGCGCACTGACGCCCGATGGTTATGGCGTGAACACCTTGGCCCCGCCCTATTGGCCGACCTGGATCCGCGACCCGGAAAACCCGGACTATTCCAAACCCGACCTGCCCAACGTGCTGGTGCCGCAAACCCACGAGCACATCGGCGACAAGCTGTCGAAAAAGAACGTCGACTGGGCCTGGTACGCCGGGGCATGGCAAGCGACCCTCGACCAGTTCAAGGACTCGGGCGGCATTCCGAAGATTCCTAACTTCCAATACCACCACCAGCCGTTCAACTACTTCAAGCAGCAAGGGCCAGAGAACCGCGTCGAGCGGGATAAACGCCTGCGTGACGGCGGCCTGGGTGATGAGTCGAGCACCAACAAATTCTTCGCCGACGCCGAGGCCGGCAAGTTGCCGGCCGTGAGCTTCTACAAACCTCAGGGCAACCTGAATATGCACGCCGGCTATGCGGATGTGGCTTCGGGCGACCGTCATATCGCCCGCGCCTTGAAGGTGCTGCAGGAAAGCCCGCAGTGGAAAAATATGGTGGTGGTGGTAACCGTCGACGAAAACGGCGGCTGGTGGGACCACGTCGCACCGCCCAAGGGCGACCGCTGGGGTCCGGGCACACGCGTTCCGGCGCTGGTGGTGTCGCCGTTTGCGCGCAAAGGCACGGTGGACCACACGGTTTACGACACCGCGTCGATCTTGCGCTTGATCACCCGAGTGTTCCAATTGGAGAAGCTCGACGGCCTCAAGCTGCGCGATGACGCCATGGCCGCCCGCGGCCAGAAGCCCATGGGCGACTTGAGCAACGCGTTGCAATTCAAGGTGTAGGGTTTCTTATCCAAAAGCGACACGCCTGGCGATTTAACACGCGGTTTTACGGGTCAGCCGCTACTGTGTGGGGGTGGGCTTTCACCCCGCGCAGACGGGCTTTCGCTGACAAGGAACCAACTATGTTTAAACCGACCAGGCTGTCCTTCACCCTGGCCGCACTGCTGGCCAGTGCGGTCGTACACGCCGATATCGAAGTACCTCTGGGCAGCACGCAACGCGTCACCCAGTTGTTCGCGTTTCCCAATAACTGCAACGTGATCTGCTTTCGGCCATGGACGCTGGAGCAAACCGCCGAGCATTACCTGAACCAGAGCCTGCAGCGCGACGGCTACAGCCGTGCCAAGGTGAGTGTGAAAACCCACGACGGCCAGGTCTCAGCCACCTTCAGCGGCGTGCCCGACCACTACGGCCAGCCCTTGACCACGTTGCTCAATACCGCTGACCTTGCCTACCAAGGCGCGAGCAAACTCAACAGCGACGGCAAGTGGGCTTACAACTGGTACTTGTTCCTGCCGCTGGGCATGGCCCTGGAAAACCGCAAAAGCATCGAGCTGCTGCACTTCCCGCCGGATTACTCACTGACCCAGGCCCAGGATTACCTGGAATCGGCCACCACTGACCGTTGGGCCACCTTGCTCACCGACAATGGCATCCCGGCTACCGAAACCCCGGCCTACCAGACCATCATCGATATCGCCCCGATCGCCGCACCGTCCAACGCGGGCAAGGACCTTGAAAGCGTCTACAGCTACTTCACTGACTATCAGACACGCATGGTCAAGGAACTGAGCCTGCGCACCAGCGGCTCATTGCCGATGGTGGCGTTCGGCGCACCGGTGCGCAGCTGGATCAAGCAACAATACGGCCAGGCAGTGGGCGTGCTGGGCCTGGCGCAGATCAGCCCGGCAGCGGGCAAAACCGTGTCGGTGCTGGGCGCCAACCACCCGAGCTACATTTGGTATGCGGCAGACCCGGCAACCTACGACGGCAATGAACAAAAAGCCGACGAAGCCGGCCTGAAGGTGATGGGGCAAGACCTGAGCGCTGCCTGCTGGCAGGCCGGCATGGGGCAGAAACCTGCCAGCGACCCGAACGTGTTGCTCAAGGCGTGCATCAACACCTGGCAGGTCACGCGCAAGGAGCAGACCTGTGAGCTGTTCTACACCTCGGTGCGTAACCTGACCCCGGAGCAAGCCAACGCCAAATGCGCCACGCCCCCGATCAAGGCCCAGCTCAAACAGCTGAAGACTCCTGCCCCAACGCCCGCGATCACCGCACCCGCCTTGTAGTGCGCATAAAAAATAGCCGATTGCTACTGTCAAAGTTGACAGTAGCAATCGGCTATCAGTTCGGCGAGTCTTGAGCTGGGCCCATTCGCTGCAAGACTGGCAGTCAGACACCATTCGCAGGTCGATGCAGCCCACCCAAGGAGAGTGATGAAAACTCAAGCCAAGGATAAGGCTGCTGGCGCGGACGATGACTGCCTTTACCCGTTTGCGACAACGCTGGCGGAGTGCGGGTACCCATCGACCCGCCAATTTGAGCTGGTACGCGACGAGAACGGCGAAGCCGTGGGCATCAAGTCTCGCGTGGCCTTCGACAGCCGCACGCTCATCGCCAAGGTGTTCGGCTATGCGTTGAGCGAGCGCCGCCTGCATACCTTCCAGATATCGGCGCGCATCCGGCTGTATGACCCGTGGGTGTGCGGCCAGCTGCAACACTCCTGCGAGCCGAATGTGTACTTCGACACGTCCTATCTGGAGCTCTGGTCAGTCATGCCGATTGCCGCCGACACCTGGCTGACTATTGACTACGCCACCACCGGCGACGTCCTGCCCCGCCAGTTTGCCTGTGAATGCGCCAGCCCCAACTGCCGGGGCTGGATCAAAGGTCCAGAGGAACAGCTCAGCCCGGAAGGCCAGCGGTTCCTGGAGCAGCGCGACCGTGACAAACGCGATTAAGCGTCACCCAACGGGCGCAGGCGATATTGCGGCGGCAGTTGCTCAAAGCCACTGATGGTGGTGTTCAAGCTCTTCCAGCGGCCATCCTTGATGCCGTAGATGCAGCCGTGAATCGACAGGCTCTGCCCGCGGTGCCAGGCGTTTTGCACAATGCTGGTGTGGCCGACGTTGGCGACCTGCTGAATCACATTCAGCTCGCAGAGGCGGTCGACGCGCTCTTCTTCGGTCGGCAACTGGGCCAGCAGGTCGCGGTTTTCGTAGTAAAGGTCACGAATAGTACGCAGCCAGCCGTCGATCAGGCCGAACTGGCGGTCCTGCATCGAGGCGCGCACGCCGCCACAGCCATAGTGGCCGGTGACGAGGATGTGTTTGACCTTGAGCACGTCGACCGCGTACTGGATCACCGACAGGCAGTTCAGGTCAGTGTGCAGCACCACGTTGGCCACGTTGCGGTGCACGAACAGATCACCTGGCAGCATGCCGACGATCTCGTTGGCCGGCACGCGGGCGTCGGAGCAGCCGATCCACAGGTATTCCGGGGTTTGCTGGCGGGCGAGCTTGGCGAAGAATTCGGGATCTTCCTGTTTGATCGCGTCCGCCCAGCGTTCATTGTTATCAAGCAGGTCTTGTAGTTCGTTCATCAGGGAAAGCCTCAGGAATGATGCGCAGCTGTGTGACAGACAACCGCTCGTCCGGGTCACGCAAAGCGTCAATTAGCTTGAATCTTTAGGGCGCCGTGCCTGTCCACACACTATAAGCCCCACAGTATGAGGATTGGCCATGACTGAATCACGACGTCCCTACGGCGCTACACAGCCGGAACCGATTGATGACAACGAAGACCGCATGGGCTCGATGCGCGAGTTGGACTTCGACGAGGAAGAGCCGACGGCCGAAATCGGTGATGAGATTCCACCGGGAGAGCGCGAGCAGCTGATGCCCGACGAACGGGTACGCGAAGCGGGCATGACCGGCGCATCGACGGCGGACCATGAGCCAACTGACGATGACATGAGCCCGGAAACGCTGATCCGTGAGGATGGCGCGCGGGATGCCCGGGAAGAAGGCGAGGACAGCCCGGCAGATTACGACTTGAGCATTGTCGACGAGGATGAGATTGGCGGCGGCAACGGGCTGGATGAGGCCGAGTTGGCCGATGTCGACCCGGTAGACGGTAACCGCTGACACAACGCGGTTCAAAATGTGGGAGCGGGCTTGCTCGCGAATGCGGTCGTTCAGTCAGTAAATCTTTGACTGACACACCGTATTCGCGAGCAAGCCCGCTCCCACATTGGCTTCTGTATTCAATCCACTAACGTGCAGGCCATCACAACCGCATCTTCGCGGCCACCCACCGCTGGGTAGTAATCGCGGCGACGGCCGATTTCATTGAAACCGTAGCGCTCATACAGGCGGAACGCCCCGGTATTGCTGTCGCGCACTTCCAGGAAACATTCCCGCGCACTGGCGGCATACGCGCGGGACATCAAGTGTTCCAGCAGCGCCAGGCCCAGACCGCGGCCCTGGTTTTCCGGCTTGACGGTAATATTCAGCAGATGCGCTTCATCAAGAATGATCTGCACCACACCGTGGCCCACCTGCTGCTCACCTTCGAACATCAGCCAGATCTGGTACTTGCCCAGCCCATCGAGAAAAATCCCGCGGGTCCAGGGATGACTGAACGCCGCGTATTCGATCTTCAGTACAGCGTCGAGGTCCGCCTCGGTCATCGGGCGGAAGGATAAAGCTTCACTCATCGGTACTTTTCCAGCGCGCCATCAGCCGGCGCATGGCTTGCCAGACATCAGCCTTACGCTGTGGCTCTTCCATTAATAATTCCAGGCCCGGCAAGGCCCACACCGAACCCAGGCCTTCGACCTGCAGTTCGCGATACCAGGCTTCGGCATTCGCTTCACCGGCAAACCGCACCGCAGGCAGGCCGATCAACCACAGACACACGCAGGGTTCGTCTTCCAGGCGTGCCGAAACAAAACCCTGGACAAAATCTCGCGCGGCTTCCGGGCCTTGGTCCATGGTGCCGCGCATCAGCAGCGGCCAGCGCACCGGGTCGCCGACGATTTGCGGGCTGTCGGGCAGGCCGGCAGCGCGCAGCATGTCCTTGAGCAGCATGTAGGCAGGGTCGCGGGTCTGGAAGCGCTCGCCTGTGGGTAACTCCACCAGCAACAGGCAGCGCCCGGCGCGCAATAATTGCAGGGCAAAACGCGGCGGCGGCACCACTGGGGCCTTGGCCACCGGCGTTACCGCTTCGGCGACCACCGGCTTGGCCATGGGGGCCGGGCGCGGCACTTCGACCTTCACCCGCTCAACGCCAGGGCGCGATTCGGGCGTGGGCTTGACCACGGCAACCGGCGCGGCCGCTTCCTCGCCCGACACCTCGAACGCCTCATAGGGCTCAAGCGCCTGCAGCAGCTCGGGCCGCGACGGGGCGGCAAACGGCAGTTCGGTGCGGGGCAGCCAGTTGACCACCTGCATGGCGGTCAAGTAAGCGCGACGTCGGGACTCGATAAGCACAGCTCGGCCACTTGTGGATAAGTAAAGAGCGGGGATTCTACCGCTGTTCGGTAACAATCGCCCACTGTGCACTGACCGGCTGTGGATAAATCCCGCGCCCGATGCAGTACAATCGCGACTTTTAATCGCCAACCAGCCGGCCATTCCGATGATCGAACCCAAGCGCGTCTTGCGCGCCCTCGCCGAACACTGGGCCCTGCTTGAGCCACTGTGCGAACACTTCGACCAAGGCACCCTGAGCCTGAGCGAGCTGCGCGCACAACTGGCGGCCCAACAACTGGACAGCACGCCCCAGGACATCACCAGCCTGCTGGACGTGTGGATTCGCCTGGATATCCTGGTGCCTGTCGCCAAGAGCCCGAACCGTTTCGAGCTCAACGCGCAGATCCACGACTTCCTCGCCTATCTTCGCAAGGAGCACCGGCTTGGCCTGTGCCTGGAAATTGAAGCCTACCTGCGCCACCTCGAGCGCCTGGCCGGCTACATCCAAGACGCCTTCGACATCCGCGATGGCCACGACCTGGCCCGCCAACTGCGCCTGTTGGACATGCGCGTACGCGATGTACTGAAAAAACTCGCCAACGACGAACAAGCCCTCGCCGCCGTGGCCGACCGCGCCAAGACCAGCGACCGGCAAATCCCTTTGCGCCAGCGTTACGCTGAAGTCCTGGCGACCTGGGATGAATACGTCGAGCCAATGATCCAACTGGTGAACGCCGACGGTGCCTTCGAACAAGGCGTGCGCAAGGTCGAGAATGTGCTGTTGCGCATGCTCACCGAGCAACAGCGCCTCGGCCATCTGGTCGACGACGACATGCTGCTGCGCACCCACGCGCGCATCCTCGAAATGCAGACCAGCGCCCAGCTGACCTTGCGTCACGCCCGCGAATTGCTGCTGCCGCTGCGTGAAGAAGCGCGCCGGCACAACGCCGTGACCCGTGGTGCGGCGCTGGCCCTGTCGGCCATCCGCCGTAAAGGCCTGGACGCGGTGCCTCAGGCGGCGATGCCGATGTTTACCCGGCCGCAAAGCACCTTTCTCGGCAGCGCGAGCCAGGTGGAAGCCTATGTGTACGCGCTGGCGAACTTCGAGCCGAAACCAGCGAAATTCCCCAAAGCGCACAAATCCCACAAGGGCGACGCCCAGCGTGCACCGCGCACGGTCAAGGAAATGCTCGAGCGCTGCGAAGACGCGCTGCCGATGCCGGACCTGATGACCTGGCTGCTGGAGCAGGAACCGGACGGCGCCACCGACGAATTGCTGTACTGGTTCTCGCGACTCTCGCGTGAAAAACGCTTCAAGCGCGAACGCCTGGAACGCCGCGATTACCACACACACGAGCACCAGGTCAGCCTGCGCTCATTCGCCCTGCTCCCGGCCGGCGCCGACGCTACCGAGAATTCTGCGAGCACACCTTATGCATCTTGATCTTTCCGAACTGTCCCAGCTGGCGCCGATCTTTCGCGAGCTGTTCAAGGGTTACCACGTCAGCCGCCGCGACCCGGAGCTGTACGCGCAACTGTCGAACTTCCAGGACCAGTACCGCACGCTGTTCAAGGCCCTGGGTTTTGAGCTGGTGTGCGACACGCGTGGTTTCTACTACTTCGTGCCGGACACCGCCGTGGCCGCCGCGCAAGTGAACAAGACCGCCCAACGCCTGGCGCTGTTCACCTTCATCATTGTCGAGCACTTGGCCGACCAGGGCCGTGACCCGATTGCCGTGCTCGACGGTGGCAGCCTGGGCCGCGATGAGTTGCCGTCGCTGCTGGAGAAGTACCGCGACCTGTTTATCCAGGCCGAAGTGCAGACCCAGGAAGAACTCGAAGAAAAAATCATGCGCCGCATGACCCAACTGGGTTTTGCCAGCGAAGACAACGGCGTGTATCGCTTCCTGCCGCCGATGCACCGTTTCCTCGACGTGTGCCTGTCGGTGCAGCAGGACCGCGACCTCGCGGCCAGTGTGCACAGCGTGTTGCCATTGCCGGCGCCGGTGATCATCGACGAAGACAGCGATGAAAAACTGCTCAAGACCGATGACCCGCTGGACCTCAGTGACTTTGCTGAAGAAAGCGAAGAAGACGCCCTTGCCCGCGCCATTGCCGAAGAACAGGAGACCGATGCATGAGTAAGGAACGCTACGGCATCCGCCGCTTCGCCCTATTGAACACCGCCGGTTACAGTTTGGGCCTGTTCCCGCTGGAAGAGCCGCTGTCGGTGTACGGCGCAAACAACCTGGGTAAATCCGCGTCGATCAACGCCCTGCAATTCCCGATTCTGGCGCGCATGTCGGACATGAGTTTCGGCAAGTACACCCTGGAACAATCCCGGCGCTTCTACTTTGCTACCGACACCAGCTACATCCTCGTAGAGGTTTCCCTGCCCCACGGCCCGCACGTGATCGGTGTGGTCGGACGCGGCCCGGGCGGCGGTTTTGGCCACCAGTTCTTTGCCTATGCCGGCAAGCTGGACCTGGCGCATTACCAGAAGAACGACACCTGCCTGCGTCAGAAAGAGCTGTTCACCAACCTTGAGCGCGAAGGCCTGAAAGCCTACGAACTCAAGCCGGATGAACTGCGCCGTTTGCTGGTGGGCGGCCACACGTCGATCCCGTTGGACCTGACCCTGATTCCGCTGCGCTCCACCAGCGAGCAGAGCCTGAAGACCTTCCGCGCGCTGTTTATCAACTTGCTGCACATGCGCGAAATCACCGCGGCCAAGCTCAAGCAGTTGTTCCTGGATGCCTTCGAGCACAGCCTGCGTTCCGGCAGCGTGGATTACATTGCCGCGTGCGAAGAAGCCTTCCGCGATGTGCGACGTATGGAGCAGGACTACCACTCGCTGGTAGCTGCCGGCCCATTGGTTGAAGCCTTGGCCAACGGCGTGAAACAGCGCGACATTTTGCGCGGCAAATTGCATCGCCTGTCGCCGCTGCTGGACTCGTTGCTCGGCACCTGGTCGGACTACGCCAGTGCGCGCAAGGAAGAGCTGACCATTCAGGCCGAGCACTACCGCAATGAGCAGGACGCGCTGCAAAACGATCAGCGTGGCGGCACCCAGGAGCTGATGCGCCTGGAGCGGGAAATCAGTGGCATTCAACGTTGGCTGGGCGAGCTGTCGGTGCTCAAGCATCGTTTTGCCTTGGTCGATGACGTCAAGGTGCTCGAGCAGCAATTGCTGGCGGCCAAGGATGCCCACGACGAATTGGCGGGTGCCCTGGCGCAGTCGCGACAGTTCAGCGCCGAGGACCTGGACGAGCGTCTGCGCGATTTGGAAAAGCGCTTGAAGTCGGTCAAGCAGCAGCTTGATCACGCCGATAACAACAGCTACGCCAAACTGCGCGAAGAATTTTCGCAGCAGGATGTCGAGCGTTTGATGCGCTTGTTCAACAGTTCGTTGTTCAGCCTGCCATTGGGCGAGCATGGCATTACGCTGGATGAGGACGGCCAGTGGGTTAAATCCCTGGAGCAGATCCTCGACGGCTTCAAAGGTGAGCGTTTTGAAGTGCCGGGGCTGTCCATCGACATCTCCCACATCGAGCCACCGGCGTTGCAGGCCCTGGCGGATCGCGCGGCGTTGCGCGACCAGAAAGAGCGCCTGGAAAAAGAACTCAAGCAGCTCAAGACCCAGCAAGCTGTAGCCTCTGACCGCGCCGCGAGCAAGACCCAGACCGAAGCGCTGTACCAGCAGGTGCTGGATGCGCAGAAGGCGCTCGAAGACTTCCGTCGCGCGCAGACACTGAGCGCCGAAGAAGGCGAGAAGCTGGAAAACCTGGCGCAGATGGAAGCCGCGCAGGATGAGTTGAAGCGCTCCAGTGATGCCTTCACCGAACGCGTGCAGCAACTGTCGGCCAAACTGCAATTGGTCGGCCGCCAGATCGGCGATATGGAAGCCAAGCAACGCACGCTGGATGATGCGTTGCGCCGTCGCCAGTTGTTGCCGGCAGACTTGCCGTTCGGCACGCCGTTCATGGACCCGGTCGACGACTCCATGGACAACCTGCTGCCGCTGCTCAATGACTATCAGGACAGCTGGCAAGGCCTGCTGCGCGCCGATGGCCAGATCGAAGCCTTGTATGCGCAGGTGCGTCTCAAAGGTGTGGCCAAGTTTGACAGCGAGGATGACGTCGAGCGTCGCCTGCAACTGCTGATCAATGCGTATGCACACCGTACCGATGAGGCGCTGACCCTCGGTAAGGCGCGCCGTGCCGCCGTCACCGATATCGCGCGCACCTTGCGTAATATCCGCAGCGACTACGACAGCCTGGAACACCAGTTGGCGTTGTTCAACCGCGAGATCAACAAGCGCCAGGTGTCCAACCTGCAGAGCTTCCGTATCGTGCTGGCACCGAACAAGGAAGCCCTCAAGCATATCGACCAGATCATCCACAGTGCCGGTCAGTATGAAGAAGGCGAGACGCTGTCGGTGTTCGACCTCAGCCAAAGCGCCGAGCAGGACAACAAGAACGAAGAGGCCAAGGAATACCTGGCCCGCCTCGTTGCCGCCAACCATAACCAGTTGGGCCTCAAGGACTTGTTCGAGCTGGCGTTCGAGATCACTAAGGTGCACGGCCAGCCGGTGATTCACACCGACATCGATGGCGCGGCGTCCAACGGCACCACCATGACCATCAAGGCGCTGACCAACATGTACTTGTTGTTGCATTTGATGGACCGTGACCAGGCAGGGCGCGTGCGTTTGCCGTACTACCTGGATGAAGCGGCGGACATCGATGAGAAGAACCAGGCGGCGTTGCTGGAAACCAGCTTGCAGCTGGGCTTTGTGCCGATTCTGGCCAGTGTGAAGCCGCAGGTGTCCGCCCAAGTGGCGATCGACCTGGAAGGCGGCAGCGGGCCGAATGGTATCTACATTGATGAGGCGGATTGGAAGTACATCCGTCGTCACGATGTGGTGAAAGCGACGGTGAATGTGCAGGCAGATGAGCCGGAGTTGGATGAGGTTTGATCGGCTGAGCTGAAATGCAAAAAGGCCGCGATTTTATGGATCGCGGCCTTTTTTGTTGGTTTTTTGCGGTGTTGCTGATGGCCTCATCGCGGGCAAGCCCGCTCCCACATTGGAATGCATATCTCCTGTGGGAGCCGGGCTTGCCCGCGATAGACGCGCCTCGATTTATTTGCCGAGCGGGATTTTAGGCGCCCAAGTCAGCCATTCATCTTCAAATTTGTCGAACAGCGGGAAGGTCTGCTGCGGGCGCGCGGCGTTACCCATGCGCTCGCCGTCCGGCGTGGCGAAGGCGATGCCGCCCGCGACCAGTGTTTCCAAAGATTCGGTACGTACCGTCGCGCCTTTGAACAGGCCGAAGTCGAGGCCGAAGCCGCTGGTGTTCCAGAACCGGCTGCCGCTGCGTACCAGCGGCGCGTATTTGGGCTCGATCAGGATGTGGATCAGCACGCGGTCGGCGGTCTGGCCCAGCTCGTAGCCGGTGACCTTGCCGACGGTGACTTCGCGGTAAGTGACCGGTACGCCTTCTTTCAACGAGCCGCGGCGTGCGGCGCTGAGGACCAGGCTCAGGCCTTCTTCCTGATGAGCTGCCTCTGGCGGTTTGTCCAACGCGACGAAGGCATTTTGCGGGCCGGCGTTTTTCGCCGAGGGCTGTACCTCGATGTATTGGCCGGTCACCAGGGTTTCCAGGTTCGAGGTTTTCATCAGGCCCAGCTCAGGCTTGACCACCCAGAATTGACTGCCCGCGCGTGCGATCCGATCGGCGACTTGAGTGATGCGCGCGCTGAGCAATACCGACTGCATGTCGGCACTCAGGTCGACGCTTTCGATCTTGCCTACGTCCAGGCCTTTGAAGCGTACCGGCGTGCCAGGGCGCAGACCGTCGGCGCGGTCAACCTTGATGGTCACCAGGGTGCCATGTTGGTTGGCAGCCTCGCGGTCGGCAAACAGGCGGAAACGCGGGATGCGTTTTTTCAGCGGTACGTTCGGTTCCGGGGTTTCGAAGGCGATACCACCGGCCATCAGACTGGCCAGGGATTCACTTTTCACTTGGATACCGCCGGTGAGGCCGCCAGTCAGCGTGACACCGCTGGCATTCCAGAAGCGCGTGGAGCCGTTGACCAGGTTCTCGTACTCCTTCTCGATATGAACGCCGATCACTAATTGTTTGTTTTTGCGCGAGAACTGGTAGCTCTGCACCGAACCGACTTTGACTTGTTTGTAGAGGATCGGGCTGCCGACATCCAGGGAGCCGAGGTTGTCGGTGAACAGCACCATGTGCAGGCCTGGGGAGCGCAGGTCCAACGGCGGCGCCTTGGCCCGGGCGACGAACTCACGCTGTGGAGCGCTGCCTTTGTCGCCGGGGCGAATGGCGATGTAGTTACCTTTGACCAGTGCCTCCAAACCGGTGATACCGGCCAGCGAGATGGACGGCTTGACCACCCAGAACTGCGTGTCTTGCACCAGGTAGTCTTCGGCCAGTGGGTCGAGGGTCAACTCGGCATTGGCGCTGGATAGGTCCGGGTCAATCTTCAAGGTTTTCAGGCTACCAACCTGGATGCCCTTGTACATGACCGGCGTACGCCCGGCCTGCAGGCCTTCGAAGTCGGTGAGTTTGACCTTGACCTTGATGCCGGCTGCGGCGGCGTCGAAATCTTCGTAGAGTCGGAAAGGCAGGCTTGGATCGGTCGGCGGGCTGTCCTTGCGATTCTCGGGGGTGGCGAACGCAATGCCGCCGGCGACGATGCTGGAGAGGGATTCGCTGCGCACTTTGACGCCAGAGAGGTTGGCGTCGATGCTGATGCCGCTGGCGTTCCAGAAACGTGTGTGTTTGCGCACCAGGCTGGCGTAGGTCGGCTCGATGTAGACCTTGATCTCGACCGTGCTCTGGTCTTCCGACAGCAGGTAGCTTTTGACCTGGCCGACCTGAATCTGTTTGTAAAACACCGGGCTGCCACGGTTGAGCGAGCCGAGGCGATCGGCCTTGATCGTCAGGTGCAGGCCGGGTTTGGCGTCAGATAAAGGCGGCTCTTCGGAGAGGGCCTTGAACTTGCGGGTAGGCTCGCCGTCGCCCGGGCTGGCGGCAATGTAGTTGCCCGAGACCAGGGTTTCCAGGCCAGTGATGCCGGCAAGGCTGACGCTGGGTTTTACCAGCCAGAAGCGTGTGTTGGTCTTCAGGTACTGCTCGACATCCTTGTTCATCTCGATGGTGGCAATCACCCCGCGATTGCTGCCCTCGTCGTCCAGGGCCAGGGTCTTGACCTTGCCGACGGACATGCCCTTGTAGACCACTTCGGTCTTGTTGGCCTGGATACCTTCGCCACTTTCAAAGCGCACCTGGATCTCCAGACCTTGCTGGGAGTAGGCACGCCACCCCAGCCAGCCGCCGATGATCAGGGCAACCAGTGGCAACACCCAAATGGCCGACCAGTTGGAGGCTGGGCGGGTTTTAGCTTTTGGCAAATCACTCATGGTCGTCGTCCGACTCCGTGTTGTCCCAAATCAGTCGGGGATCAAAAGTTACTGCGGCAAGCATCGTCAAGATCACCACACTGGCGAACGCTGCAGCACCGAGATTGGCCTCGACACTGGCAAGTCGCCCAAAGTTAACAACCGCCACCAGGATGGCGATCACGAAGATATCCAGCATGGACCAGCGGCCAATGAATTCGATAAAGCGGTACATGATAATGCGTTGCTTCGCGGACAGCGGCTGATGACGCTGCACCGAGAACAGTAGCAGGCCGATGCCGATCAGCTTGAACGTCGGCACCAGGATACTGGCGATAAACACCACCGCGGCGATAGGGAACATGCCGTGCTGAACCAGTTGGATCACGCCGGCCATAATGGTACTTGGATCGCCCTGGCCAAGGGAGTTGATGGTCATAATTGGTAATAGGTTGGCGGGGATGTACAAGATCGCCGCCGTGATCAGCAAGGCCCAGGTACGTGTGAGGCTGTTGGGCCGGCGGGCATGAATCAGCGCACCGCAACGCGTGCAGAGCTGCTCATCGGTATCAGCCTCTTGCTTGTTCAGCTCGTGACATTCGGTACAAATCAGAATGCCTGCATCAATCGCCCGCATGATCATCCTCTCCTGACAACGCTTGCCAGATCTGGTGGGGCGACATCACCACCTCAAGCAGTACCTGAACCATTAATAGACCGATGAAGCAGCCCAGACCCAGGCCGATCGTGATGGAGGCCATGTCAGCGAGCTTGACGATCGCCACGAGCACGCCCATCAGGTACACCTCCAACATCCCCCAGTCCTTCAGGTGATGGTAAATACGGTAGAGCAACAGCCCGTAACTGCGGCCGACCTTCCAGCGAATGCTGAGCAGCACTGCCAGTTGGCAGAGCAACTTGAGCAGGGGAATGCCCATGCTGCACAGGAACACTACGGCCGCGACGCCTTGCATGCCGGTATCGAACAGGCCGACAACGCCGCTCCACACGGTGTCTTCTGAGGACTGCCCGAGTAGATTGAGCTGCATGATGGGTAAAAAGTTCGCAGGGATGTACAGCAGCAGCGCCGCGAGCACGAGGGCCAGGCTTCGTTCAACGACGTTGTGACGGTGAGCGTACAGCTCGTAACCGCAACGCGGGCATTGGGCTTTTTCACCGATGGCGAGTACGGGTTTGCGCATCAGCAAGTCGCACTCGTGGCATGCCACCAGATCCTCCAGTGGTAAGTCCGACACCTTAAGGGTATCAACTGGATCGGGCATAGATAGGGCTCGAACTCTAAAAAAGGTTAGGTGCCTATTCTAGTGGTCTGGTTCAGAAATAACTGTGCAAATTTGTCGGGAGAAACTGGGGGGATCGATCTAAACGGGGGGCTCTTACACCGGGGCAGCGCGTTACTTTAATGGGCTGGCGGCATGTAAGCCTTATCGGTGCTGTAGTTCCTTTTCGATCGCCCAAAACAAAACCCCTGTTTGCATTAGCAAACAGGGGTTCTGGA
>NZ_JACAPL010000029.1:0-25976 GCF_013385735.1 Pseudomonas sp. D2002
CACTTTTTGAAGGACCAAAAAGTAAGCAAAAAGTCCTCGTCGGTATGACTCACCCACATGGGTTACAAATCAGTTCACGCACATAGGTAACAGTTTGTAACCCATGTGGGTGAGTCATACCGACGAGGACTTTTTGCTTACTTTTTGGTCCTTCAAAAAGTGAGCCGCTGTAAGAGCGGAACCCTAAGTGGCCGTTACCGCAGGAATGGATATGTACTCGGTCTGATCCAGCACTCTGGTCGGCTGTCAGGCCGCCATCGGGGGCAAGCCCCCTCCCACATTTGATCAAGCAGTGACAGTCAGGCCAGTTCTCGGCTCAGGAACGGCGCAGTCCGGCTGCTCTTGCTCTTCGCCACCTTCTGCGGCGTGCCACTGGCAACCACCTTCCCGCCCAAATCCCCGGCACCCGGCCCGATATCAATCACCCAGTCACTCTGCGCGACAACGCGCATCTCGTGCTCCACAACCACCACCGTATGCCCCGCCTCCACCAGATGATTCAACTGGCTGAGCAAACGATCCACATCCCGTGGATGCAGCCCGGTTGTCGGCTCATCCAACACATACAAGGTGGCGCCACGCGCATTGCGTTGCAGCTCGGTGGCCAACTTGATGCGTTGCGCCTCACCGCCGGACAATTCCGTTGCCGGCTGGCCCAGGCGCAAATACCCCAAGCCGATATCGCGCAGCACCTGCAATGAGCGCAACACGCCAGGCTGGTCGGCGAACACCTCGACTGCCTGCTCCACCGTCAGCGCCAGCACCTGGGCGATGTTCAAGCCCTGCCATTTGACCGCCAGGGTTTCAGGGTTGTAGCGCGCGCCGTGGCAGGTCGGGCATGGCGCGTACACGCTGGGCATAAACAGCAGTTCAACGCTGACAAAACCCTCGCCCTCGCAATTGGGGCAGCGGCCCTTGGCGACGTTGAAAGAGAACTGCCCGGCGTCATAGTGACGCTTCTTCGCCGCCGGCGTGGCGGCGAACAGTTTGCGCACGTTGTCGAACAGCCCGGTGTAAGTCGCAAGGTTGGAACGCGGCGTACGGCCGATGGGTTTCTGGTCCACCTGCACCAGGCGGCGGATATGCTCAAGCCCCGCGCTGATACACCCACCGCTGCTTTGCGGGGTGTCGTCTTCGAGGCTGGGCTCCTCGTCGCTTTCAACCACGCGGCCGAGGCCCGTGCCCACCAGTTCCAGCAACGCCTGGCTGACCAGGCTGGATTTGCCCGAGCCGGAAATGCCGGTTACCGCCGTAAAGCAGCCCAAGGGGAAATCCACGCTCAGGTCGTTGAGGTTGTTACGGGTTACGCCTTCAAGTTTCAGCCAGCCGGAAGGCTCACGGCGTGACGGGTTCAAAGGCCGAGGCGCGGCGAACAAATATTCACGCGTCTGCGAGGCTTCGATTTCCGCCAGGCCAGCAGGCGGGCCGCTGTACAGCACCTGCCCGCCATGTTCGCCGGCAGCCGGCCCGACGTCGATCAGCCAGTCGGCGCGGCGCATGGTTTCCAGGTCATGCTCGACCACAAACAGCGAATTGCCCGCCGCTTTCAGACGCTCAAGGGCGGTGAACAAGGCTTCGCCGTCCGCTGGATGCAGGCCGGCCGACGGTTCATCCAGCACATAAATGACGCCGAACAACTGCGAGCCCAATTGCGTGGCCAGGCGCAGGCGCTGCAGTTCCCCGGACGATAACGTCGGCGTGCTGCGCTCCAGGGACAAATAGCCCAGGCCCAGTTCGGTCAAGGTGCTGACCCGCTCAAGCAAATCCTGGGCGATGCGCTGGGCGGCCAGACGTTTTTCCACCGACAGTTTCATCTTGTCCTGCCCCGCCGCGACCGGCCGCAGCAGCTCGGCCAGTTGCGCCAGCGACAGTTGCGACAGCTCGCCGATATCCACTCCGGCAAACTTCACCGACAGCGCCGCCTTGGTCAGCCGCTTGCCTTCGCACAACGGGCAGGCGCTGCCCTGCATGAACTGCGAGACGCGCTTTTTCATCAGCGCGCTTTGGGTGTGGGTGAAAGTGTGCAGGATATAGCGCCGCGCGCCGCTGAACGTGCCCTGGTAGCTCGGCTCCAACTTTCGCTTCAGTGCATCGCGGGTTTGCTGCGCAGTGAAACCGGCGTACACCAGCACGGTCGGGGTTTCCTCGGTGAAGAGGATCCAGTCGCGTTGTTTTTTCGGCAGGTCGCGCCAGGGAATATCCACGTCATAGCCCAGCGTGACCAGGATGTCGCGCAGGTTCTGCCCTTGCCACGCCAACGGCCAGGACGCCACCGCACGCTGGCGGATGGTCAGGCTCGGGTCGGGCACCATCAGCGCTTCGGTCACTTCGTACACCCGGCCCAGGCCGTGGCATTGCGGGCACGCGCCCTGGGGCAGGTTCGGCGAAAAGTCTTCGGCGTACAGCATCGCCTGCCCCGGCGGATAACTGCCGGCGCGCGAGTACAGCATGCGAATCAGGCTCGACAAGGTGGTGACGCTGCCCACCGACGAACGCGCGCTGGGCGTACCGCGCTGCTGTTGCAGGGCCACGGCCGGTGGCAGGCCTTCGATGGAATCCACATCGGGTACGCCGACCTGGTCGATCAAGCGCCGCGCATAGGGCGCCACCGACTCGAAATAGCGGCGCTGGGCCTCGGCATACACCGTGGAAAACGCCAACGAGGACTTGCCGGAACCCGAGACGCCGGTGAACACCACCAAGGCATCACGGGGAATGTCCACGTCGACGTTGCGCAGGTTATGTTCGCGGGCGCCGCGCACCCGTACAAAGCCTGAGTGCTGGCCGGTGAGTGGCGGAAAGTTGCGCTGTGAAGTCATGGAAAACCTTATCGAGCAGTGAGCACGCTGCGCACCCGTTGTGTCAGGGCTTCGGGGCTGTAAGGCTTGCTCAGCAGATGAATGTCGGGGCTCAGCAAGTGATTGCTGGAGAGAATGTCGCGGGTATGCCCGGAGGTAAACAGCACCGCCACCGGCGGCACCTGGGCGCGGGCCCAGTCGGCCAGGTCGGTACTTTTGACCCGACCGGGCATCACCACGTCGGTAAAGATCAGGTCCGGTTGCACGCCGCCCTGCAACGCTTGCATGGCGCGGTCGCCGTCTTCGGCGGTGAGCACGGTGTAGCCCGACTGCTCAAGCAACTCCACCACCGTCACGCGCACATCTTCGTTGTCCTCGACCACCAGAATCGTCTCCTGGCCAACGAGGTGCGGCTCCGGTTCGACGTGGCTGTCCGGGCACTCTTCGCCCAGGCTGCGCGGGAAATACATCTGCACCACGGTGCCCTTGCTTTCCTCGCTCCACACCTCGACATGGCCGCCGCTTTGGCGGACGAAACCAAACACCATGCTCAGGCCCAGGCCGGTGCCATGGCCTTCGCGCTTGGTGGTAAAAAACGGTTCGAACACCCGCGCCAGGATCGCCGGCGACATACCCACGCCGATGTCCGTGACGGCCAGGCGCACATACTCGCCAGGGCGGATGCTCTTGCCCGCGCAGTCGTCGGGGTTGAGGATGATGTTCTCGCCGGTAATCCGAATCACGCCTTCGCCGTGCATGGCATCGCGGGCATTGATCGCCAGGTTGAGCAGTGCGTTTTCCAACTGGTTACGGTCGACGTTGATGCACCACGAGTCTTGCGGCAATTGCACATCGATATGAATGGTTTCGCCCAATGCACGCTGCAGCAACTCGCCTAACCCTGCATAGATGCGCTGGGGGTTATAGACGGCCGGCGACAAGGGTTGGCGGCGCGCAAACGCCAGCAACTGCGACGACAGTTTGGCACCGCGCTCCACCGCCGCAATGGCGGCCGAGACCCGCCGCTGTACCTGGGCGTTTTCCGGCTCATGCCGGGCCAACAGGTGCAGGTTGCCGGCGATCACTTGCAGCAGGTTATTGAAGTCGTGGGCCACGCCACCGGTCAGCCCGCCGATGGCTTCGAGCTTTTGCGATTGGCGCAGTTGGGCTTCGGCGGCGGAACGCGCCTGCACTTCGGCGGCCACGCGCTGCTCCAGGTTATGGGTCAATTCCTGGCGCACACGTTCGGACTGCACGTGGGCGGTGGTCTCCACCACAATCGCGAGCACGCCGGCCGGTTGTTGGTTATCCCCGGCGACGGGACTGTAGTAGAGGTCCATCCACACCTCTTCCGGCTGGCCATTGCGCAGCAGCACCAGCGCCTTGTCGTTATACGACAAGGTGCCGCCGGCCAGGCAGGTGTCCAGCACATGCCGGTTGAAATCGGCGACTTCCGGCCAGCCCTGCTCAACGGGCGTGCCCAGCAGATACGGATGCCGCCCACCGGCAAATACCGAGTAGCTGTCGTTATAGATCATGTACCCCGCCTGCCCCCACAGCATCACCATGGGCATGGGCGATGCCAACAGCATCTGCACGGCGCTGACCAGGCTGGTGGGCCAGGCGTCGATCGGGCCGAGGTCGGTGGTCGACCAATCGAAGGCGCGGATTCGCTGGGCCATTTCACCGCCCCAGCCTTCGCAGCCATGGGTGTTGGATAAAAAATGCATCAATTGGCTCGTGGCGAAGAGAAAGATGGAGTCGTGGCGCAGTTCCACTGATAAAAACTTGGAGCCTGGCGGCAATAAATCGTTTCATTGCATATAGCTTATCCGTGGAGACCTGAGCAACTCCCCTCAGTGAAAATCCCGGCTGCGCACATTAATGCCCTCCAGCAGCGGCGTCAGGTCGGTCAGGCGCCCGGCAATCAAATGCCGCACTTCGCCTACCGCCTCCCAGCGCCCGTCGACTTTCAATAGCCGCGAACCGACCAACGCCTGGCGCTGACGCTCGGCCAGATCACGCCAGACCACCACATTGAGGTTGCCGAATTCGTCTTCCAGGGTGACGAAGGTCACCCCGCTGGCGGTGCCTGGGCGCTGCCGGCCAGTGACCAGGCCGGCGACGCTGACATTGCGCCCATGCTCCACCGCCATCAGCTCAAGTGAGCTGCGGCAGCGGCGCTTGCGCAATTCACCCCGCAGCAGCGCCAGCGGATGCGGGCCGAGGGTGGTGCCGAGTGTGGCGTAGTCGGCGTGCAGGTCCTCGCCGACCGTCGGTGCCGGCAGCGCCACCGCCGCTTCGTCAGGGCTGGGCAGGCCGGCGAACAAGCCAAGCTGTTTATGCACGCCCGCCACGTCCCAGCGCGCCTTGTGCCGGTTGCCCGCCAGGGCGCGCAAGGCGCCCGAGTCCGCCAACAGCGCCTGGGCGCGCGCATCCAGCCCGGCGCGCTCGTCGAGGTCGGCAATGTCACTGAACGTGCGGCGCTGGCGGGCTGCCTCGATGCGTCGTCCATCCTCTTCGCGAAACCCCGAGATCATGCGCAACCCCATGCGAATCGCCGGTTGCTGGCCGTCGATGGGTTCCAGGCTGCAATCCCAGTCACTGGCCAGCACATCCACCGGGCGAATCTGCAGGCGATGACGCCGCGCATCCTGCAGAATCTGGTCCGGGCTGTAGAAGCCCATGGGCCAACTGTTGATCAGCGCACAGGCAAAGGCCGCCGGCTCGTGACATTTGAGCCAGCAGCTGGCGTAGGTGAGCAAGGCAAAACTGGCCGCGTGGGACTCGGGAAAGCCGTAGCTGCCAAAGCCTTTGATCTGCTCGAAGATCTGCGCGGCAAAGGCTTCGCTGTAGCCGTTTTTAAGCATGCCGGTGCGCAGGCGTTCCTGATGCGGTTCCAGCCCGCCGTGGCGTTTCCAGGCGGCCATGGAGCGGCGCAACTGGTCAGCCTCGCCGGGGCCGTAGTCGGCGGCGACCATGGCGATCTGCATGACTTGTTCCTGAAACAGCGGCACGCCCAGGGTGCGTTCCAACACCGCCTTCAGTTGCGGGGATGGATAAGTCGTCGGCTCTTCTTTATTACGCCTGCGCAAATACGGATGCACCATGCCGCCCTGGATCGGCCCGGGCCGCACGATGGCGACCTCGATCACCAGGTCGTAGAAGGTTTGCGGCTTGAGCCTGGGCAGCATCGACATCTGCGCCCGCGACTCGATCTGGAACACGCCGATGGTGTCGGCCTTGCTGATCATCGCGTAGGTCGCGGCGTCTTCCTTGGGGATGGTCGCCAGGGCCAAATCCAGGTTGCGATGACGACGCAGCAAATCGAAGCAGCGGCGGATCGCACTGAGCATGCCCAAGGCCAGAATATCCACCTTGAGCAGGCCGACGGCGTCGAGGTCGTCCTTGTCCCACTGGATAATCGTGCGTTCGGCCATGGCGGCGTTTTCCACCGGCACCAAGGTGTCCAGCGGGTATTCAGAAATCACAAAGCCACCCGGGTGCTGGGACAAGTGCCGGGGAAAGCCGATCAACTGCTGGGTAAGTGTAAGCACGCGGCGCAGGATCGGGCTTTGCGGGTCAAAGCCGCCCTCGCGCAAGCGCTCCAAAGGCGGCGCATCTTCACTCCAGCGCCCGCAGCATTCAGCCAAGGCGTTGATCTGGTCGGGCGGCAAGCCGAGGGCCTTGGCCACATCGCGCACCGCGCCGGCCGCGTGGTAGCTGCTGACCACCGCCGTCAAGGCCGCGCGCGTGCGGCCGTAGCGCTGGAACACGTACTGCAGCACTTCTTCACGGCGCTCGTGTTCGAAGTCGACGTCGATATCCGGCGGCTCGTTGCGCTCCTTGGACAGGAAGCGCTCGAACAGCATGTTCATCAGGCTCGGGTCGATTTCGGTGATGCCCAAGGCAAAACACACCGCCGAGTTGGCCGCCGAGCCCCGGCCCTGGCACAGGATCGAACGGCTGCGGGCGAAGCGCACGATGTCGTGCACGGTGAGGAAATAACTTTCGTAGCCCAGTTCGCTGATCAGCGCCAGCTCATGGTTGATCTGCTGCAAGGTCTTGGCGTCGACACCCTGCGGCCAGCGCTGGGCGATACCCTCTTCGGTGAGCTGGCGCAGCCAGGACTTCGCATCCTGGCCTTCGGGCACCAACTCGCGCGGGTAGTGGTAGCGCAATTGGCTTAAGTCGAAGGTGCAGCGCTGCGCGATGGCCAGGGTTTCGTCGAGCAAGGCTTGCGGGTACAGCGCGGCCAGGGCGTCGAGGCTGCGCAGGTGCCGCTCGCCATTGGGGTGCAGGCGCGTGCCGGCGTCGGCCACCGTGACGTGATGGCGGATGGCGGTCATGGTGTCTTGCAGGGCGCGGCGGCCACGCGCATGCATATGCACATCACCGCAGGCCACTGCGCGAATGTTCAGGCTGGCGGCCAAGGCCAGGCGCTGCTGCAGATGGCGCGCGTCGTCCTGGCCGCAATGCAATTGCACCGCCAGCCACAGGCGTTCGGCAAACGTGCGGCGCAGCCATTGGATCGAGGCTTGGGTGTCGCTGTCTTCGGCCACCCACAGCGCCAGCAGGCCGGGCAGCGGCTGCTCGAAGTCTTCCTGCAACAGGCGATAGCTGCCTTTTTCGGCGCGGCGTCGGGCCACCGTGATCAGCCGGCACAGGTGCTGGTAGCCGCTGAGGTCTTCTACCAGCAACACCAGTTTCGGGCCGTTCTCGATGCGCACCTCGCTGCCGATGATCAGCGGCATGTCCACCGCCTTCGCCGCCTGCCAGGCCCGCACAATGCCGGCCAAGGTGCATTCGTCGGTGATTGCCAAGGCGCTATAGCCTTGGCGCCTGGCCCGCTCGAACAACTCCAGCGCACTCGACGCGCCGCGCTGGAAACTGAAATTGGACAGGCAGTGCAGCTCGGCGTAGCTCATGCAAACCAGCCTTGCAGCCACAGCCCGTCGTTTTGACCGACGTGGCGATAGGCCCAGCCTTGCTGCCCGGCGCGGGTCTGGATCAGGTAATAGTCGCGGCGCACATCGGCGCCATCCCACCAGCCGGACTCGATGCGTTCCGGGCCCATCAGAATCTGCACGCCCTGCTCGGCCAGCAAAGTCGGTTCGGGCAATAACCAGCCGGGGCGTTGCACCTTGTTCAAGGTGGGGCACACACGGTTATCGGCGGCCGCTTGCCAGGCGCATTCGGGGCGGTGGTCGGCGTGAAAGCGCAAGCCTTGCACCGCCTCATCGCCAAGGCGCGCGCGCAGGCGTTCGCGCAGTTGCTCCCAGGGCAAGGTCTGTTGCGGGCGGTCGTCGAACAGGTCCTGGCGCTGTGGCACGAACACCGGCAAGTCCTGGGCAACCAGGCGAAAGCCGCGTACCGGCGAGGTCACTTGCACCTGCTCGAGGCGGCCTCGGGCCAGTTCGAAGAGCATCGCCGGTTCGCGTTCGGCGCTGAGCAGGCCGACTTTGATCACGCTGTCGGGCGCCTGGGCGTGCTCCAGATGCAGGTCGAAGCGCTGCACGCCACTGTCGCGGCCGCAGAGGAAGGCGGACAGGTCGCCCGTCAACCGACGTAACGGAAACAGCAGCGCCTGATGCGATTGCACGTCGAAATTCAGCTCGATGCGCACATCGAACTGGTCCGGCGGCTGATAGAACGCCAGCGCCAGCGGGCGTTGCCCGGTCAGCGCATCCAGGTGCTTGAGCAGGCTGGCGTCAAAGCGTCGCGCCAGGGTGTGCCGGGGTAAGGCCTGCACCTGGGCGAGACTGCGCAGGCCCATGCGCGCCAAGGCGGTGGCGGCGTGCGGGTCGAGGCCGGCGCGGTCAATCGGCAGCGGCGCCAGGGCTTGCAGCAAGGCGTGATCATCGGCCACGGCCAGGCCATCGTAAAGATTCGCCAGCACCCGCGCCGCTGCCGGGTTGGGCGCGGCGACGATACGGTGGCGAAAGCCCAGTTCGGTCAACTCCTTGCGCAGCCGCGCCTCGAACTGCGGCCACGGCCCGAACAGGCCCAGGCTCGATTCGATCTCGAACAGCAGGGCGCGCGGGTAATACAGGCTGACCTGGGAACTGAAACGGTAGGCCCAGGCCGCGAGAAACTGCTGCCAGCGCTCGATCTCGGCGGGGTCGTATTCGGCACTGGCGAAGGTCTTGGCCAGCGCATGCGCTGCCGTCAGCGATTGACCGGGGCGCAGGCCCAAGGCGCGGGCAGCTTCATTGACGGTTTGCAGCACGCGGCGCTGCGGCGTGTCGGCCAGCAACGCGAGGGGTTGGTCGGGCTCGGGGTGCAGGCGCTGCACACCGTCCAGCGCCAATTGCGGGAACACAATACACACCCAGCGCATGGCAACCTCAGTGCCCCGCCAGCGCAATCGGCGCCGGATGGGCCAGCCCGCCGCGGCACTTGAGCACGCGCACTTGCGCCGGCCTTGCCTCAACGGCCAGGCGCAAGGCGGCGGGTGAGGCATTCACCGCTTCATTTAAAGCGCGCCAGGCAAACGCCAGGGTCTGGCCGGTTTCGGCCGCTACCTGCAAACGGCGCAAAGCACGGTCATCGGCCTTGCGCGGCCAGCACAACACCGCGCCGCAACTGCCGGACCGCAGGCATTGCTCGACGGCCCATAAGGCATCGCGCTCCTCGGCCTGGATCACCGAGAGCTGGCGCAAGTCCACCCCGGCGTTCTGCCAGGCGTGCGGGTACGGCGTATAAGGTGGCGCGACCAGCACAATGCGCTCGCCTGCTGCGGACAGCCGCGCCAGGGTCGGCAAGACCAATTGCAGTTCACCGACACCTTCCTTGGCCATCAATATTTCGCTCAACGCCGATTCCGGCCAGCCGCCCGTGGGCAGTACTGCGTCCAGCGCCGCCAGCCCAGTGGGGTGCACGCTGGCCGGTGGCGCGGCGGGCCGGCCCTTCCAGACGCGGCCGCCATTGAACAGCGCGTCCAGGGCAACGACGGCGCCCATCAGCCTTGCCTCACCAGGCCGCAGAACACCCCTTCGATGGCCAGGTCCTGATCAGGCCCGACCACGATGGGTTGATACGCGGGGTTACGTGGCAGCAGGCGCACATGCTCGCCATGGCGTTCAAAGCGTTTGATGGTGACTTCGCCGTCCAGGCGCGCCACTACAATCTGGCCGTTCAAGGCTTCGGCACTGCGGCGTACGCCGACCAGGTCGCCGTCGAGGATGCCGTCTTCGATCATTGAATCGCCCTGGACGCGCAGCAGGTAGTCCGGGGTTTTCGCGAAGGTGGCGGGGTCGAGTTGCAGGCGGTTGTGCACTTCGGCGTCGGCGCCGATGGGCAAGCCCGCCGCAACACGGCCGAGCACCGGCACGTCCAGCCATTCGGGGCGAGCCGGTTGGTTGAGCAGGCGGATACCGCGCGCCTGGTTGGGGTTGACCTCGATGAAGCCGGCTTCGGTGAGCGCCACCACGTGCTTGCGGGCGACGCTGCGCGAGGCGAAGCCGAACGCCTCGGCGATCTCGGCGAGGCTGGGCGGTTGGCCTTGTTGCGCGATGCGGTCGCGGATAAAGGTCAGGATGGCGGTGCGGCGGGGAGTCAGAGTCGTCATGGAGTACATTTGTACTCTTGTGGGAATTTTCTGACAATAGCCATCAGTCGGGGGCCGAGAGGGTGATTGAGCTCATTGCCACCCGGTTTCTGGCAAAACATTGATCCAGAGCGCTATTCACCTGAATAAAATCGGTTAAAAGATCCCCTGCATGAACTAGCGGCACTCTAGCAAGTAACAGCAACTTCCCCCGTTACACCACACCCATCCGCTTAAAACCCACGCAAACAATATTCATTATCATTTAGCTCATGAAAACTTCGTTACTGGTTAAACAAAACATATTTGATAAAAAGCCCGCTAATGCCCGCCACGCAAGGGCTACAGCCCCAAGAAGGTGCACTATGTGCTTATTCCATCGAATAATTTCGCTATAGGAATTTTACTTGCCCGGTGTTTAGCCATAAAATCACCGCGATTGATTGCAGTGCGACATATCGTCACTGCATCGTTACTTTTTCGAGCTCAGAGACCTTTGCTCTCTGTTAAGGATTTCCAGCATGACCGAAGCGACAGGACTCATGGCCCACAACTGGGGCTTTGCCATTTTCCTCCTCGGTGTTGTCGGCCTTTGCGCCTTCATGCTTGGTGTCTCCAGCCTCCTCGGGTCAAAAGCCTGGGGCCGCAGCAAAAATGAACCGTTCGAGTCCGGCATGCTGCCTACAGGTGGCGCCCGCTTGCGGCTCTCAGCCAAATTCTATCTGGTCGCGATGCTGTTCGTGATCTTCGATATCGAAGCCCTCTTTCTCTTTGCCTGGTCTGTGTCCGTCCGCGAAAGCGGCTGGACCGGATTCGTCGAAGCCCTCGTTTTCATAGCAATTCTGTTGGCAGGCCTTGTCTACCTATTTCGAGTGGGCGCCCTTGATTGGGCTCCGGAAGCTCGTCGCAAGCGGCAAGCGAAGCTGAAACAATGAGGCTTTGGCGATGCAATACAATCTCACCAGGATCGACCCGGATGCTCCTAACGAGCAGTACCCAATCGGCGAACGCGAAACCGTTTCCGACCCGTTAGAAGACCAAGTCCACAAAAACATCTACATGGGCAAGCTGGAAGACGTGCTGAGTGGCGCGGTCAACTGGGGACGCAAGAACTCCCTGTGGCCGTACAACTTCGGTCTTTCGTGCTGCTACGTGGAAATGACCACCGCCTTCACGGCGCCCCACGACATCGCGCGCTTTGGCGCCGAAGTTATCCGGGCATCACCGCGCCAGGCGGATTTCATGGTTATCGCCGGAACCTGCTTTATCAAGATGGCGCCGATCATTCAGCGTCTCTACGAGCAAATGCTCGAGCCGAAGTGGGTTATCTCCATGGGTTCGTGCGCCAACTCCGGTGGCATGTACGACATCTACTCCGTCGTTCAAGGGGTGGACAAGTTCCTGCCCGTGGACGTCTACGTGCCTGGCTGCCCGCCCCGCCCTGAAGCATTCCTGCAAGGCTTGATGCTGCTGCAGGAATCGATTGGCAAGGAGCGTCGCCCGCTTTCCTGGGTCGTCGGTGATCAAGGCGTGTACCGCGCCGAGATGCCGTCGCAAAAGGAACAGCGCCGCGAACAGCGAATCGCAGTCACCAACCTGCGCAGCCCCGACGAAGTCTGATCCAGCACCGCTTCTTTTATAGAACGAAAACCTGGCTTCATTCTTTACGTTGACCGAAAGCGATAAAAAACCATGACTACAGGCAGTGCTCTGTACATCCCGCCTTATAAGGCAGACGACCAGGATGTGGTCGTCGAACTCAATAACCGTTTTGGCCCTGACGCCTTCACCGCCCAGGCCACACGCACCGGTATGCCGGTGCTGTGGGTGGCGCGCGCCAAGCTCGTCGAAGTCCTGACCTTCCTGCGCAACCTGCCCAAGCCGTACGTCATGCTCTATGACCTGCATGGCGTGGACGAGCGTCTGCGCACCAAGCGCCAGGGGCTGCCGAGCGGCGCCGATTTCACCGTGTTCTATCACCTGCTGTCGATCGAACGTAACAGCGACGTGATGATCAAGGTGGCGCTGTCCGAGAGCGACCTGAGCGTGCCGACCGTGACCGGTATCTGGCCGAACGCCAGCTGGTACGAGCGTGAAGTCTGGGACATGTTCGGCATCGACTTCCCGGGCCACCCGCACCTGACGCGCATCATGATGCCACCGACCTGGGAAGGTCACCCGCTGCGCAAGGACTTCCCGGCGCGCGCCACCGAATTCGATCCGTTCAGCCTCAACCTCGCCAAGCAACAGCTTGAAGAAGAGGCTGCGCGCTTCCGTCCGGAAGACTGGGGCATGAAACGCTCCGGCACCAACGAGGACTACATGTTCCTCAACCTGGGCCCGAACCACCCTTCGGCTCACGGTGCCTTCCGTATCATCCTGCAACTGGACGGCGAAGAAATCGTCGACTGCGTACCGGACATCGGCTACCACCACCGTGGTGCCGAAAAAATGGCCGAGCGCCAGTCCTGGCACAGCTTCATCCCGTACACCGACCGTATCGACTACCTCGGCGGCGTGATGAACAACCTGCCGTACGTGCTCTCGGTCGAGAAGCTGGCCGGCATTAAAGTGCCGGATCGCGTCGACACCATCCGCATCATGATGGCCGAGTTCTTCCGGATCACCAGCCACCTGCTGTTCCTGGGCACCTACATCCAGGACGTCGGCGCCATGACCCCGGTGTTCTTTACCTTCACCGACCGTCAGCGCGCCTACAAGGTCATCGAAGCCATCACCGGTTTCCGCCTGCACCCGGCCTGGTATCGCATCGGCGGTGTGGCGCACGACCTGCCGAACGGCTGGGAGCGCCTGGTCAAGGAATTCATCGACTGGATGCCCAAGCGTCTGGACGAGTACCAGAAAGCCGCCCTCGACAACAGCATCCTCAAGGGCCGGACCATTGGCGTTGCCCAGTACAACACCAAAGAGGCCCTGGAATGGGGCGTCACCGGTGCTGGCCTGCGTTCCACCGGCTGCGATTTCGACCTGCGTAAAGCGCGCCCGTACTCCGGCTACGAGAACTTCGAATTCGAAGTGCCGCTGGCCGCGAATGGCGACGCCTACGACCGTTGCATCGTGCGCGTCGAAGAAATGCGCCAGAGCCTGAAGATCATCGAGCAGTGCATGCGCAACATGCCGGCCGGCCCGTACAAGGCGGATCACCCGCTGACCACGCCGCCGCAGAAAGAGCGCACGCTGCAGCACATCGAAACCCTGATCACGCACTTCCTGCAAGTTTCGTGGGGCCCGGTAATGCCGGCCAACGAATCCTTCCAGATGATCGAAGCGACCAAGGGTATCAACAGTTATTACCTGACGAGCGATGGCGGCACCATGAGCTACCGCACCCGGATTCGTACCCCAAGTTTTGCCCACTTGCAGCAGATCCCTTCGGTGATCAAAGGCGAGATGGTCGCGGACTTGATTGCGTACCTGGGTAGTATCGATTTCGTTATGGCCGACGTGGACCGCTAAGCATGAACAGCACGCTTATCCAGACAGACCGTTTCACCCTCAGTGAAACCGAGCGCTCGGCCATCGAGCACGAGCTGCATCACTACGAAGACCCGCGCGCGGCGTCGATCGAAGCCTTGAAGATCGTGCAGAAGGAACGTGGCTGGGTGCCGGACGGCGCCCTCTACGCCATCGGCGAGATCCTTGGCATCCCGGCCAGCGACGTTGAAGGTGTGGCCACGTTCTACAGCCAGATCTTCCGCCAGCCTGTGGGTCGCCACATTATTCGCGTGTGCGACAGCATGGTCTGCTACATCGGTGGTCACGAGTCGGTGGTCAGCGAGATCCAGAACAAGCTGGGCATTGGCCTGGGCCAAACCACCCCGGACGGCCGCTTCACGCTGCTGCCGGTGTGCTGCCTGGGCAACTGCGACAAGGCGCCGGCGTTGATGATCGACGACGACACATTCGGTGACGTGCAGCCTGCTGGCGTGACCCAATTGCTCGAGGGCTACCCATGACCCTTACATCTTTCGGCCCGGCCAACCTGATCAAGCGTTCGGCCGAGACTCACCCGCTGACCTGGCGCCTGCGTGACGACGGCGAGCCGGTATGGCTCGACGAATACCAGGCCAAGAACGGCTACTCCGCTGCGCGCAAGGCCTTCGCCAACATGGCCCAGGACGACATCGTCCAGACCGTGAAAGACGCCGGCCTTAAAGGCCGCGGCGGTGCTGGCTTCCCCACGGGCGTGAAGTGGGGCCTGATGCCCAAGGACGAATCCATCAACATCCGCTACCTGCTGTGCAACGCGGATGAGATGGAACCGAACACCTGGAAAGACCGCATGCTGATGGAGCAACTGCCCCATCTGCTGATCGAAGGCATGCTGATCAGCGCCCGCGCGCTGAAAACCTACCGTGGCTACATCTTCCTGCGTGGCGAATACACCACCGCCGCCAAGCACCTCACTCGTGCCGTGGAAGAAGCCAAGGCTGCAGGCCTGCTGGGCAAGAACATCCTGGGTTCCGGTTTTGACTTCGAACTGTTCGTGCACACCGGCGCCGGGCGTTACATCTGCGGTGAAGAAACCGCACTGATCAACTCCCTCGAAGGCCGCCGCGCCAACCCGCGTTCCAAGCCGCCCTTCCCTGCCGCCGTGGGCGTGTGGGGCAAGCCGACTTGCGTGAACAACGTTGAGACCCTGTGCAACGTGCCGGCGATCATTGCCGACGGCGTCGACTGGTACAAATCGTTGGCCCGCGAAGGCAGCGAAGACATGGGCACCAAGCTCATGGGCTTCTCCGGCAAGGTCAAGAACCCTGGCCTGTGGGAGCTGCCATTCGGCGTGACCGCCCGCGAGCTGTTCGAGGACTACGCCGGCGGCATGCGCGACGGCTACACCTTGAAAGCCTGGCAACCAGGCGGCGCCGGCACCGGCTTCCTGCTTCCTGAGCACCTGGACGCACAAATGTACGCCGGCGGCATCGGCAAGGTCGGCACCCGGATGGGTACGGGTCTGGCGATGGCGGTGGACAACACCGTGAACATGGTCTCGCTGCTGCGCAACATGGAGCAGTTCTTCTCCCGCGAATCCTGCGGTTTCTGCACCCCGTGCCGTGACGGTCTGCCCTGGAGCGTGAAGCTCTTGATGGCGATCGAGAAAGGCGAAGGCCAGCCAGGCGACATCGAGACCCTGCTGGGTCTGGTCGGCTTCCTCGGCCCAGGCAAGACTTTCTGTGCTCACGCACCGGGCGCCGTGGAACCATTGGGCAGCGCAATCAAATACTTCCGCTCTGAATTCGAGGCTGGCATCGCACCTGCGCGCGCTGGCGATCTGAATCAGGTGGTCACACCAACCATGGTTGGTGCGTAACGCTTAAAGAGCGAAGGGTCCGTGCCCTTCGCTTTCTCATGTGCTGACGCCTTTATGGCTGTGTAGATGCACATGAATAACAAGATTCCATTAGCCACGCCCGCTGACAACGGGCCAACGAAGAACTTTGAACCATGGCCACTATCCACGTAGACGGCAAAGCGCTCGAAGTCGATGGGGCAGACAACCTGTTACAGGCATGTCTCTCACTAGGCCTCGACATCCCTTATTTCTGCTGGCACCCCGCTCTTGGTAGCGTCGGTGCCTGTCGCCAGTGTGCGGTCAAGCAGTACACCGACGAAAACGACACCCGTGGTCGTATCGTCATGTCCTGCATGACCCCAGCCACCGACAACACCTGGATCTCCATCGAAGATGAAGAATCCAAGGCGTTCCGCGCCAGCGTTGTCGAATGGCTGATGACCAACCACCCGCACGACTGCCCGGTCTGTGAGGAAGGCGGTCACTGCCACTTGCAAGACATGACGGTGATGACCGGCCACAACGAGCGCCGCTATCGCTTCACCAAGCGTACCCACCAGAACCAGGACCTCGGCCCGTTCATTTCCCACGAAATGAACCGCTGCATCGCCTGCTACCGCTGCGTGCGTTTCTATAAAGACTACGCCGGCGGCACCGACCTCGGCGTATTCGGCGCCCACGACAACGTGTACTTCGGTCGCGTTGAAGACGGTGTGCTTGAGAGCGAGTTCTCCGGCAACCTCACCGAGGTCTGCCCGACCGGTGTATTCACCGACAAGACCCACTCCGAGCGCTACAACCGTAAGTGGGACATGCAGTTCTCACCGAGCATCTGCCATGGCTGCTCCAGCGGTTGCAACATCTCCCCGGGCGAGCGCTACGGTGAACTGCGTCGTATCGAAAACCGCTTCAACGGTTCGGTCAACCAGTACTTCCTCTGCGACCGTGGCCGTTTCGGCTATGGCTACGTCAACCGCGAAGACCGCCCGCGCCAGCCACTGTTGGCCGATGGCGCCAAGCTGAGCCTGGACGACGCGCTGGATAAAGCCGCCGACCTGCTGCGTGGCCGCAACATCGTCGGTATCGGTTCGCCCCGCGCCAGCCTCGAAAGCAACTACGCGTTGCGCGAGCTGGTCGGCGCCGAGCACTTCTACTCCGGTATCGAAGCCGGTGAATTGGAGCGCATCCGCCTGGTCCTGCAAGTGCTGAACGACAGCCCGCTGCCGGTTCCGAACATGCGCGACATCGAAGACCACGACGCGATTTTCGTGCTCGGTGAAGACCTGACCCAGACCGCCGCGCGTATCGCGCTGTCGCTGCGTCAGTCGGTCAAAGGCAAAGCTGAAGACATGGCCGATGCCATGCGCGTCCAGCCTTGGCTCGACGCTGCGGTGAAAAACATCGGCCAGCACGCGCTGAACCCGCTGTTTATTGCAAGCCTGGCAGAAACCAAGCTCGACGATATCGCCGAAGAATGCGTCCACGCCGCCCCAGACGACCTGGCCCGCATCGGTTTCGCCGTGGCGCACGCCCTGGACGCCAGCGCGCCTGCCGTCGAAGGCCTGGACGCTGAAGCCGGTGAACTGGCCCAGCGCATCGCCGACGCCCTGCTGGCCGCCAAGCGCCCATTGATCATTGCCGGCACCTCGTTGGGTTCCAAAGCGCTGATCGAAGCCGCTGCCAACATCGCCAAAGCCTTGAAGCTGCGCGACAAGAACGGTTCCATCAGCCTGGTCGTGCCGGAAGCCAACAGCCTTGGCCTGGCCATGCTCGGTGGCGAATCGCTGGACGCTGCCCTGCAAGCCGTGACTGACGGTCAAGCCGACGCCATCGTGGTACTGGAAAACGACCTGTACACCCGCACGGATTCGGCCAAGGTTGACGCCGCGCTGGACGCTGCCAAAGTGCTGATCGTTGCCGACCACCAGAAGACCGCCACCAGCGAACGTGCCGACCTGGTCCTGCCAGCCGCTACTTTCGCCGAAGGCGACGGTACCCTGGTCAGCCAGGAAGGCCGCGCCCAGCGCTTCTTCCAGGTGTTCGATCCGAAGTACATGGACGCCAGCATCCTGGTTCACGAAGGCTGGCGCTGGCTGCATGCCCTGCGCGCTACCTTGCTGAACCAGCCGATCGACTGGACCCAGCTCGACCACGTGACGGCTGCTGCCGCCGCGAGCGCGCCGCAGTTGGCACGCATCGTCGACGCTGCACCGTCCGCCTCGTTCCGCATCAAGGGCTTGAAACTGGCCCGTGAACCGCTGCGTTACTCCGGGCGTACCGCCATGCGCGCCGACATCAGCGTGCACGAACCGCGTACCCCACAAGACCCCGACACCGCGTTCGCCTTCTCCATGGAAGGTTACTCGGGTTCGGTTGAGCCGCGTCAGCAGGTGCCTTTCGCCTGGTCGCCGGGCTGGAACTCGCCACAGGCCTGGAACAAGTTCCAGGACGAAGTCGGTGGTCATATCCGCGCTGGCGACCCAGGCACCCGCCTGATCGAAAGCACCGGTGATGCGCTGAACTGGTTCGCTGCCGTACCGCGTCCGTTCAACCCGGCCCAGGGCACTTGGCAGGTTGTGCCGTTCTTCCACCTGTTCGGCAGCGAAGAAACCTCTTCCAAAGCCGCGCCGGTACAAGAGCGCATTCCGGCCGCTTACGTGTCCGTGGCCAAGTCCGAAGCCGACCGCCTGGGCGTCAACGACGGTGCCCTGCTCAGCTTGACCGTCGGTGGCCAGACCCTGCGTCTGCCGCTGCGCATCAACGAAGAGTTGGGGGCTGGCCTGGTTGCACTGCCTAAAGGCCTCGCGGGCATTCCGCCGGCGATCTTTGGCCAAACCGTTGACGGTCTGCAGGAGGCAGCGCAATGACCTGGTTCACCCCTGAAGTGATCGACGTGATCATCTCGGTCGTCAAGGCCATCGTGATCCTGTTGGCCGTGGTCGTTGCGGGCGCCCTGCTCAGCTTCGTCGAACGTCGCCTGCTGGGCTGGTGGCAGGACCGTTACGGTCCGAACCGCGTTGGCCCGTTCGGCATGTTCCAGATCGCTGCCGACATGCTCAAAATGTTCTTCAAGGAAGACTGGACCCCGCCGTTTGCCGACAAGGTGATCTTCACCCTGGCACCGGTCGTGGCCATGAGCGCCTTGCTGATCGCCTTCGCAGTCATCCCGATCACCCCGACCTGGGGCGTGGCGGACCTGAACATCGGCTTGCTGTTCTTCTTCGCCATGGCCGGTCTGTCGGTCTACGCGGTGCTGTTCGCCGGTTGGTCGAGCAACAACAAGTTCGCCCTGCTGGGCAGCTTGCGGGCCTCGGCCCAGACCGTGTCCTACGAAGTGTTCATGGGCCTGGCGCTGATGGGCATCGTGGTGCAGGTCGGCTCGTTCAACATGCGCGACATCGTCGAGTACCAGGCGCAGAACCTGTGGTTCATCATTCCGCAGTTCTTCGGCTTCTGTACCTTCTTCATCGCTGGCGTCGCCGTGACTCACCGTCACCCGTTCGACCAACCGGAAGCGGAACAGGAACTGGCTGACGGTTACCACATTGAATACGCCGGCATGAAATGGGGCATGTTCTTCGTTGGCGAATACATCGGCATCATCTTGATCTCGGCACTGCTGGTCACGCTGTTCTTCGGCGGCTGGCACGGCCCGTTCAACATCCTGCCGCAACTGGCGTTCTTCTGGTTTTTCTTGAAGACGGCGTTCTTCATCATGCTGTTCATCCTGCTGCGCGCCTCTATTCCGCGCCCACGCTATGACCAGGTGATGGATTTCAGCTGGAGATTCTGCCTGCCGCTGACCCTGATCAATTTGCTGGTGACGGCTGCTGTTGTGTTGTTGAACACGCCAGCCGGCGCGGTTCAGTGAGGATTTGACCCATGTTCAAATATATTGGCGACATCGTTAAGGGTACTGGTACCCAGTTGCGAAGCCTGGTGATGGTTTTCGGCCATGGCTTCCGCAAACGCGACACCCTGCAATACCCGGAAGAAGCGGTGTACCTGCCGCCGCGCTATCGCGGCCGTATCGTGCTGACCCGCGACCCCGATGGCGAAGAGCGTTGCGTAGCCTGCAACCTGTGCGCCGTGGCGTGCCCGGTGGGTTGCATCTCCCTGCAGAAAGCTGAAACCGAAGACGGTCGCTGGTACCCGGACTTCTTCCGCATCAACTTCTCGCGCTGCATTTTCTGCGGCCTCTGCGAGGAAGCTTGCCCGACCACCGCGATCCAGCTGACACCGGATTTCGAGATGGCCGAGTTCAAACGTCAGGACCTGGTGTACGAGAAAGAAGATCTGCTGATCTCTGGTCCCGGTAAAAACCCTGATTACAACTTCTATCGTGTTGCAGGTATGGCCGTTGCCGGTAAGCCGAAGGGCGCCGCACAAAACGAAGCCGAGCCGATCAACGTGAAGAGCTTGCTGCCTTAAGGAAGAAAGATGGAATTCGCTTTCTATTTCGCGTCGGGTATTGCAGTGGTGTCCACGCTTCGCGTGATCACCAACACCAACCCCGTGCACGCCCTGCTCTACCTGATCATTTCGCTGATCGCCGTGGCCATGACCTTTTTCAGCCTCGGCGCACCGTTCGCCGGTGTCCTGGAAGTGATCGCCTACGCCGGCGCCATCATGGTGCTGTTCGTGTTTGTGGTGATGATGCTCAACCTGGGGCCGGCTTCGGTCGCCCAGGAACGCGTCTGGCTCAAGCCCGGCATCTGGCTCGGCCCGGTTGTCCTGGCAGCGCTGCTGCTGGGTGAACTGCTGTATGTGCTGTTCGCTCACCAAAGCGGCCAGGCCATCGGCCACACCACCGTAGACGCCAAAGCCGTGGGCATCAGCCTGTTCGGCCCGTACCTGCTGGTGGTCGAACTGGCTTCGATGCTGCTGCTCGCTGCAGCCATCACCGCCTTCCACTTGGGCCGCAACGAAGCCAAGGAGCAATGACGATGCCTGCTATCCCTTTGGAGCATGGTCTGGCGGTCGCCGGCATCCTGTTCTGCCTTGGCCTGGTCGGCCTGATGGTTCGCCGTAACATTCTGTTCGTGTTGATGAGCCTGGAAATCATGATGAACGCTGCAGCACTGGCGTTCATCGTTGCAGGTGCACGTTGGGGCCAGCCGGATGGACAAGTCATGTTCATCCTGGTGATCAGCCTGGCAGCCGCCGAAGCCAGTATTGGCCTGGCGATCCTGCTGCAACTGTATCGTCGCTTCCACACGCTTGATATCGACGCTGCCAGTGAGATGCGCGGATGAACATGATCTTTCTGACTTTCGTATTTCCCCTGATCGGTTTCCTGCTGCTGTCGTTCTCCCGTGGACGCTGGTCGGAAAACCTGTCTGCCCTGATCGGTGTGGGTTCCATTGGCCTGTCGGCGATCGTCGCCGCCTACGTCATCTGGCAATTCAACGTGGCGCCGCCGGAAGGCGGCCACTACACCCTGGTGCTGTGGCAGTGGATGTCGGTGGACGGCTTCAAGCCGAACTTCGCCCTCTACGTCGACGGCCTGTCGATCACCATGCTCGGCGTGGTGGTCGGTGTGGGCTTCCTGATCCACCTGTTCGCGTCCTGGTACATGCGCGGTGAAGCCGGTTACTCGCGCTTCTTCTCGTACACCAACCTGTTTATCGCCAGCATGCTGTTCCTGGTATTGGGCGATAACCTGTTGTTCCTGTACTTCGGCTGGGAAGGCGTGGGCCTGTGCTCGTACCTGTTGATCGGTTTCTACTACAGCAACCGCAACAACGGCAACGCGGCACTCAAGGCCTTCATCGTTACCCGCATCGGCGACGTGTTCATGGCCATCGGCCTGTTCATCCTGTTCCAACAAGTGGGCACGCTGAACATCCAGGAACTGCTGGTACTGGCACCGCAGAAATTCCAGGTCGGCGACTTCTGGATCACCCTGGCAACCCTGATGCTGCTGGGTGGCGCCGTAGGTAAATCCGCGCAACTGCCACTGCAAACCTGGCTGGCGGATGCGATGGCCGGCCCTACGCCGGTTTCCGCACTGATTCACGCGGCAACCATGGTAACGGCCGGTGTCTACCTGATTGCCCGTACCCACGGCCTGTTCACCCTGGCGCCGGAAATCCTGCACCTGGTGGGCCTGGTCGGCGGCGTAACCCTGGTACTGGCCGGTTTTGCCGCGCTGGTGCAGACCGACATCAAGCGGATCCTCGCCTACTCGACCATGAGCCAGATCGGCTACATGTTCCTGGCCCTGGGCGTCGGCGCCTGGGACGCGGCGATCTTCCACCTGATGACCCACGCCTTCTTCAAGGCCCTGTTGTTCCTCGCTTCCGGTGCGGTGATCGTTGCCTGCCACCACGAGCAGAACATCTTCAAGATGGGCGGCCTGTGGAAGAAACTGCCGTTGGCCTACGCCAGCTTCATCGTCGGTGGTGCTGCCCTGGCTGCCCTGCCGCTGGTGACCGCAGGTTTCTACTCCAAAGACGAAATCCTCTGGGAAGCCTTTGCCAGCGGTAACCAGAACCTGCTGTACGCAGGCCTGGTCGGTGCCTTCATGACCTCGCTGTACACCTTCCGCCTGATCTTCATCACCTTCCACGGTGAAGCCAAGACCGAAGCACACGCAGGCCACGGCATCTCCCACTGGCTGCCACTGTCGGTGCTGATCATCCTGTCGACCTTCATCGGCGCCATGATCACCCCGCCACTGGCCGGCGTACTGCCGGAAAGCGCTGGCCATGCCGGCGGCGCCGCCAAGCACAGCCTGGAAATCGCCTCGGGCGCCATCGCCCTGGCCGGTATCCTGCTGGCAGCCCTGCTGTTCCTCGGCAAGCGTCGCTTCGTTACCGCTGTTGCCAACAGTGGCATCGGCCGCTTCCTGTCGGCCTGGTGGTTCGCCGCCTGGGGCTTCGACTGGATCTACGACAAACTGTTCGTCAAGCCTTACCTTGCGATCAGCCATGTACTGCGCAAAGACCCGCTCGACCAGACCATCGGTTTGATCCCGCGCGCCGCCAAGGCCGGTCACACCGCCCTGAGCCGCAGCGAGACGGGCCAATTGCGTTGGTACGCCGCCTCCATGGCCGTTGGTGCCGTGCTGGTGATCGGCGCCATCGTCGTCGTGGCGGTGTAACTATGTACATTGCGAACTTTGCGAACTTGCGAAAGGAAACGAGCCCGTCATGATTCTGCCCTGGCTAATCCTGATCCCCTTTATCGGCGGCCTGCTCTGCTGGATGGGTGAACGCTTCGGCGCCACCCTCCCCCGCTGGATTGCGTTGCTGACCATGTCCCTGGAACTCGCGCTCGGCCTCTGGCTGTGGGCCCACGGTGACTATTCATTCGCTCCGGCACCGGGTGTCGATCCAACCTTCGCGCTTGAATTCAAGCACGTGTGGATCCAGCGCTTCGGCATCAACGTGCACCTGGCCCTCGACGGCCTGTCGCTGTTGATGATCCTGCTGACCGGCTTGCTGGGTATCCTCTCGGTACTCTGCTCCTGGAAAGAAATTCAGCGTCACGTGGGCTTCTTCCACCTGAACCTGATGTGGATCCTGGGCGGTGTTGTCGGCGTGTTCCTTGCGCTGGACCTGTTCATGTTCTTCTTCTTCTGGGAAATGATGCTGGTGCCGATGTACTTCCTCATCGCGCTCTGGGGTCACAGTTCTTCGGACGGCAAGAAAACCCGGATCTACGCGGCGACCAAGTTCTTCATCTTCACCCAGGCTTCCGGCCTGATCATGTTGGTGGCGATCCTGGGTCTGGTACTGGTCAACTTCAACAACACCGGCGTGATTACCTTCAACTACGCCGACCTGTTGAAAACCAAGATGTCGCTGACCACCGAGTACATCCTGATGCTGGGCTTCTTCATCGCCTTCGCGGTGAAGCTGCCGGTGGTGCCGTTCCACTCCTGGCTGCCTGACGCTCACGCCCAGGCGCCGACCGCAGGTTCCGTGGACCTGGCCGGTATCCTGCTGAAGACCGCTGCTTACGGCCTGCTGCGTTTCGCCCTGCCGCTGTTCCCGAATGCCTCGGCCGAGTTCGCGCCGATCGCCATGACCCTGGGTCTGATCGGGATCTTCTACGGTGCGTTCCTGGCCTTCGCACAAACCGACATCAAGCGTCTGATCGCCTTCTCGTCCGTTTCCCACATGGGTTTCGTACTGATCGGCATCTACTCCGGCAGCCAACTGGCGTTGCAAGGCGCCGTGATCCAGATGTTGGCCCACGGTGTTTCCGCCGCCGCACTGTTTATCCTCAGTGGTCAGCTGTACGAGCGCCTGCACACCCGTGACATGCGTGAAATGGGTGGCGTGTGGTCGCGCATCGCTTACCTGCCGGCGATCAGCCTGTTCTTCGCTGCTGCGTCGCTGGGCTTGCCGGGCACCGGCAACTTCATCGGCGAGTTCCTGATCCTGATGGGTTCGTTCGTGCACACGCCGTGGATCAGCGCCATTGCTACATCCGGCCTGGTGTTTGGTTCGGTTTACTCGCTGATCATGATCCACCGCGCCTACTTCGGCCCGGCCA
Source organism: Pseudomonas sp. D2002 (assembly GCF_013385735.1). NCBI lineage: Bacteria > Pseudomonadati > Pseudomonadota > Gammaproteobacteria > Pseudomonadales > Pseudomonadaceae > Pseudomonas > Pseudomonas sp. D2002. The sequence continues at coordinate 24,167 of NZ_JACAPL010000029.1, forward strand.
AGTCCGACACCGTCCTGCAAGGGATGGATGCTCGCGAACTGATCATGGTGCTCGGCCTTGCGGTACTGCTGATCTACATCGGCGTGTACCCGCAACCGTTCCTGGACACTTCTGCCGCGACGATGCATGGCGTGCAGCAGTGGTTCAGCACCGCCTTCACTCAACTCGCTTCGGCACGGTAAGAGCGCTATGGAATTCACGATCCAACACTTTATCGCGCTTGCGCCGCTGCTGATCACCAGCCTCACCATCGTGGTGGTGATGCTGGCGATCGCCTGGCGCCGCAATCACTCGCAAACGTTCCTGCTGTCCTGTGCCGGTTTGAACCTGGCCCTGCTGTCGATCATTCCAGCCCTCAAGGTCGCGCCATTGGCCGTGACCCCGCTGATGATGATCGATGACTTCGCGCTGCTGTATATCGCGTTGATCCTGGTCGCCACCCTGGCCTGCGTCACCCTCGCCCACGCCTACCTCGGCGAAGGCGGCGCGGGCTACCCGGGCAACAAGGAAGAGCTGTACCTGCTGATCCTGCTGGCTGCGGCCGGCGGCATCGTGCTGGTCAGCGCACAGCACCTGGCCGGCTTGTTCATCGGCCTGGAACTGCTGTCGATCCCGACCTACGGCCTGGTGGCGTATGCCTTCTTCAACAAGCGCTCCCTGGAAGCCGGCATCAAGTACATGGTGCTGTCGGCCGCCGGTTCCGCGTTCCTGTTGTTCGGTATGGCCCTGCTCTACGCAGAAGCCGGTAGCCTGAGCTTCACCGGTATCGGTCACGCCCTGGCAACCACCAGCATGCCTGCGCCAATTGCCCAACTGGGCCTGGCGATGATGCTGATCGGCCTGGCGTTCAAGCTCTCCCTGGTGCCGTTCCACCTGTGGACCCCGGACGTCTACGAAGGCGCCCCGGCGCCGGTGGCGGCGTTTTTGGCCACGGCGTCGAAGGTTGCCGTGTTTGCGGTGATGGTGCGTCTGTTCCAGATCTCGCCTGCCGCCAACACCGGCGTGCTGAGCAACGTGCTGACCGTGATCGCCATTGCGTCGATCCTGTTCGGTAACCTGCTGGCTCTGACCCAGAACAACCTCAAGCGTCTGCTCGGTTACTCCTCCATCGCGCACTTCGGCTACCTGCTGATCGCGCTGGTGGCGAGCAAAGGCCTGGCTGTGGAAGCGATGGGCGTGTACCTGGTCACCTACGTGATCACCAGCCTTGGCGCGTTCGGCGTGATCACGCTGATGTCCTCGCCGTTCAAAGGCCGTGACGCTGACGCTTTGTACGAATACCGCGGCCTGTTCTGGCGCCGTCCGTACCTGACTGCCGTACTGACCGTGATGATGCTGTCCCTGGCGGGTATCCCGCTGACTGCAGGCTTTATCGGTAAGTTCTACATCGTTGCGACCGGCGTTGAAGCCCACGAATGGTGGTTGGTTGCCTCCCTCGTGCTGGGTAGCGCCATCGGCGTGTTCTACTACCTGCGTGTGATGGTCACCCTGTACCTGATCGAGCCAAACCTGCGCCGTGTGGATGCCGAGCTGCACTGGGAACAGAAAGCCGGTGGCGTGATGCTGCTGGCGATCGCCCTGCTTGCGTTCTTCTTGGGCGTGTACCCACAGCCGTTGCTCACCCTGGTGCAGCACGCGGTACTGGGCGTTTGATCGCTTAGCAATATGCAGTAAAAAGAACGGCGCCTTTGGGCGCCGTTTTTGCGTTTTGGGGGAATGTAGTTGGGCGCGGGGTCGCTGGGTACATATCCGTTATTTGGGTGATGGCTGATATCGGTTCCGCTCTTACAGCGGGTCACTTTTGGAAAAG
>NZ_JACAPL010000030.1:0-21374 GCF_013385735.1 Pseudomonas sp. D2002
TAACGCAAACAGGGGTTTTGTTTATGTAGAAGTCCATGAATTTCACTGGGACGTTGCTAGAACAACGGTCTGGTACACAGAATTTCTTGACGACCATAGAGCATTGGAACCACCTGATCCCATCCCGAACTCAGCAGTGAAACGATGCATCGCCGATGGTAGTGTGGGGTTTCCCCATGTGAGAGTAGGTCATCGTCAAGATTGAATTCCGAAACCCCTGTCTGCTTACGCAGACAGGGGTTTTGTCGTTTTAGGGCGAGTGACTATAAATACCTGATACTGAAAACAGTCAGAGTCCCTTCCAAGCCCGTAGCATCAGACTCACCCTGAAACTGGCCAAAAAAAGCCAGCGCCTGAAGTCAGACGCTGGCCTCTCGACACTATCAGCAGATCAGAACTGATAGCTTACCGTTGCACTGACATTACGCTCTTCTCCCAGGTAGCAGAAATTCAGGCTGGCACAGGAGGCTACATAAGTCTCATTGGTCAGGTTGTTGGCATTCAACCGCACATCCACGCCCTTCAACCCTACTTTGCCCAGGTCATACCCGACTGACGCATCAAACAAGGTGTAGGCCGGCACCTTCATTGTGTTCTCTGCATCTGCCCAGCTGTACCCGACATAGCGAACCCCGCCCCCAAGCCGCAAGCCATCCAAGGCTCCGCTAGCAAATTTGTAGTCCGCCCACATAGACGTCATATGACGAGGCGCCTGAGTCGGAGAATTACCCTTGTTCTCGATCAAATTGTCGGCAGAGCTCAACGTACTCACCATCGACTTGGAATACTTGATGTCGGTAAAGGTATAGCTGCCCAAGAGCTTCAAGTTATCCGTCAGTTGCAGATGCGCTTCCAGCTCCAGGCCTTGCGAGCGGACAGCACCTACAGCCCGATAGAAGTTCTCCTGTGGCAGCTTGGTCGCCAGGTTTTCCTGGTCGATACGAAACCAGGATGCTGTAAACAAGTTGTCGGTCCCCGGCGGCTGATACTTCAAGCCTGCCTCCCACTGTGTCCCATTGGTAGGTGCCAGTGGATTACCCGCGCTGTCTGAATAGGAGTTCGGGTTGAAGGACTCTGAATAGCTGACGTAAGGTGCCAAGCCGTTATCAAACAGATACAGCGCACCCGCTCGACCCGTAAGCTTGGTACGTTTGTCAGAGATCTCCGTACCCAGCGGCCGACCCGCCTCTGCAATACGGTTTTCATCGGACGTCTCAACCCAATCCTGGCGAAGCCCAAGGGAAAACCGCCATTTATCCATTTCGATCAGGTCTTGCAGATACACACCCGTCTGTTCAAGGCGACGCAGGTAGCTGGTTGGGTCGTAATAGTTGATCGCTGAGTTGCCGTAAACAGGGTTGAACGCGTTGACCGGTTGCAGCGACCCGCTGGACCAATCCACCACCGTTTTACGCCGCTGATAATCGGCCCCCATCAGAACAGTGTGCTTGGTCGCCCCAGTAAAAAACTCCGCCTGCAGCATGTTGTCGATGATGAACGCGTGCAGCTTCTCATCGCCGCCCGAGTAGTAGCGATTTAGCTCATTGCTGGTCGACGTGGTCCAGCCATAGGCATACACCTGATCCAGCTTCACCTTGGAGTCGAGGTAACGGAAGTTCTGCCGCGTAGTAAACACATCGTTGAAGCGATGCTCGAACTGATAACCAAACGACTGCTGATCACGTTTGTAACCATCGACGCCGGGCTCGCCTTCGAAAAAGTGGCTGGAGATTCGCTGACCATTGCGCTGATGCAATGCGCCGTCCGCCGGCATGCCACCGTGGTAACCACCGTCAGGATCATGCTGTAGATACGCCTGGAGCGTCAGCGAGGTGTCCTCGGTAAAGTCGATGCTGAGCGTCGGTGCCAGTGCGAAGCGCTTTTCCTTAGCGTGGTCGAACTGCGTGTCAGACTTGTCCGCCAAGCCAGTGAGGCGATAGGCGATGCGCTTGTCGTCGTCCACCGGGCCGCTGAAGTCCAAACCCATGCCCTGTTGCCCGCGGCTGCCCACTGTCGCTTGAACCTGATGATAAGGCTCGAGCAACGGCTTCTTGCTGGTCAGTGCAACCAGGCCGCCGGGTGAGCTGCGCCCATACAGCACAGAGGATGGCCCTTTCAGGATATCCACGCGTTCAAGAAAGTAGGGGTCCACCTGCATCGTGCTGTAAGTGCCGCTGTCGCCCATGGACTTCAACCCATCAAGGTAGATGTTATCCACAGAACCATCATTGAAACCGCGCATGGCTACGTAGTCATAACGATGGGTCGCGCCATACGGGTTGGTCAGCACGCCAGGTGTGTAGCGCATGGCCTGCGCAACAGTTTGGGAGCCCTGGTCGTCTATCTGTTCACGGGTCACCACGGAGACGGTTTGCGAAGTTTCCAGCAGTGCGGTGCTGGTCTTGGTTGCGATCTGGCTATGGGTGGCGTTGTAGCCTTCCATGCTGCCCAAGGCATTCCCCAACGCGAAGCCTTTGATATCGGTGGTGGGCAATGTCAGCGTGCTGCTTTGCGGCTGAGCCTGTAGAACAAAACTGACGCCGTCCTGCGAATCAGCCTGCAACCCGGAGCCGGCGAGCACATGGTTCAACCCTTGTTCGGCTGAATACTCGCCCTGCAGCCCAGGCGATTGTCGACCCTGAGTCTGCGCAGGCGTGCTGGAAAGGGTTATGCCCGCCTGCCGGGCGAACTGATTGAGCACCTCGCTCAGCGAGCCGGCTGGAATGTCATAACGCGGATTCACCTGCGCGCTGGCCGTCTGCGCCGCCATGGCCACAGTCGAAACAGCACCCATGCCCATTGCCGTCGACAACAACGCGGCACGTATGGCTTTGGCTAAAAGAGGGTAGGAAGAGTCTGGTGAGTTACTGAGAAAACGCGCAGTCATGATCAAGGTCCGTTGAGGCCGGTAAGGCAGATGGAAACGCTTACTGTCTAAGCCGGACTCGCGGAAAAAACCCGCCAAACTACTTCATAAAAAGTCAGGCCGAGCGCTCCAGGCTCACCCACCAACGTGTGCGGTAACGCACGCGAACAGGCAGCGTCTGCGGCAGTATCGCCAGCAACTTGTCGGTGTCCTCCAGCCGAAAAACTCCCGACAGCCGCAAGCCGGCAACATCCGCCGAACAACCCAGGTAGCCATGGCGGTAACGCCCCACCTCCGACAGGAAGTCGGCCAGGCGCATACCACGCGTCACGATCAGCCCATCGGTCCACGCCCCAACATCCATATCCAAAGGCGGGGCCGGCGTGGCATGCGTCTGGTTTACCCGATAGTTTTCCCCCGCGTGAGCTTGAGTCGAGAACCCATCCGCCGAATGCGGTGAATGAATGGCCACATTGCCGCTGACCACGCTCAAGCGTGTGCAATCGCTGTCTTGGCGCACGCTGAAGCGCCCGTCAATGCCTTCGAGCAATCCATGCCGAGTTTGGACCAGCAAGGGTGCTGACAAACTCGTGCCGCAAGTCACAAGGATCTCCCCACGCACCAGCGTGATGAGGCGTTGCTGCGCACTGAAGTCCAGGTCCACTGCACTGTCGGTATTGAGTTGCAGGCGAGTACCATCCGGCAGTTGCACGCTGCGCCGCTCGCCAGTGGCTGTCGCGAGGTCGGATGTCCAGCGCTGCCAGCCGGTCAGGTCCCGACTTACCCACGCTGCAGAGCCCACCAGCACTACACCGGACAACATCTTCAGCGCCTGCCGCCGACCCAAGCCGTGTGCAACATTTTCCAGTGCCACATGGGCCGCCGGAATCGCAGACAATTGGCTGTTCAATTCCTGCTGCAACGCCTGTACTCGTTGCCAGGCCAACTCATGGTCAACATGCGCCTCGCGCCAATGCTCGCATTGCGCATGCAGGCGCTCATTGGCGCGGTTGTTACGCAGGCGCAGGGCCCAGCTGATGGCTTGCTTGACCACTTGGGCATCGGGTCCGGAACGCGCGGCGTTATCCACAGGCATCAAATCTCATAACGCATCACGTAACAGTGATACAGCGCCTCAGCGATGTAGCGTTCCACAGAGCGAACCGACACGCCCATCTGCTGCGCGATCTGCTTGTACGTCAGCCCATCGCACTGAGCCAGTAGAAACGCCTTACGCACCTTCGGCTTCAATCCGTCTAAAAGGCGGGCGATTGCCTCCAGCAGTTCCAGCACCAACGCACGTGCTTCGGTGCTGGGTGCCAACGCTTCCGGCAGGTGGGCGATGGACTCCAGGTAAGCGCGTTGGATTTCTTCACGGCGCCAATGATCAATCACCAAACCCCGGGCGATGGTGCGCAAGAACGCCCTGGGCGCCTTGAGTTCAAACCGTTCGGTCTTTTGCAGCAAACGCACAAAGGTGTCTTGCGCTAAATCCGCTGCATCGGCGGCATTGCCCAGCCGGCTGCGCAGCCACGTGTTGAGCCAATTGTGATGGGTGCAGTAAAGCGTCTGCACCACACTTTCACACGCAATGTACTCAGTAGATGGCATTCACACAGGCCCGGCCAGACGCCACAAATGATAATTAGTCGCATTGTCTGAAAGCCTGAAAGATTTTGCAATCTCTCCTCGCAGCGCCCGCACCGTTGGTCGGTTTCCTACGCAATATGATGATGATTCTCACAAATTACTAAGATTTCTCTTGGTGTGGCCGAAAGCCTGACGAGCCATGCGTGCACCGAAATAGAGCGGTCCAAGAGAGTCCGCCTATCCCGTTACATGGAATGTTCCACTCGGCACGCTCATCCCCCTTTGGCAAAAGAAGTCGATGAAATGAATCTCAAGTTCAGTCATAAAATTCTGTTGGCCGCGTCAGGCGTCGTGGTTCTCGCATTCGCGTTATTCACGCTTTACAACGACTACCTGCAGCGCAGCACCATCAAGCAAAACCTGGAATCGTCCATCCAGCAATCGGGTGAACTCACGGCCAGCAGTGTGCAGAACTGGCTCAGTGGTCGCATCCTGGTCCTCGAAAGCCTGGCGCAAAACGTCGCGCATCAGGGCAGTGGTGCCGACCTTCCGGGCCTGGTTGATCAACCTGCGTTCACCTCGAACTTCCAGTTCACCTACGTCGGTCAAACCAACGGTGTGTTCACCCAGCGCCCTGACGCCAAAATGCCCGACGGTTATGACCCACGTCAGCGTCCTTGGTACAAGCAAGCCGTGGCCGCCGACAAAACCATGCTCACCCCGCCTTACATGGCTGCCGTGGGCGGTCAGATCGTCACCATCGCTCTGCCAGTCAAAAAGAACGGTGAGCTGCTGGGCGTAGTGGGCGGTGACCTGAGCCTGCAGACCTTGGTGAAGATCATCAACTCGGTGGACTTCGGCGGCATCGGCCATGCCTTTCTGGTCAGCGCCGATGGCCAGGTCATCGTCAGTCCTGACCAGGACCAGGTGATGAAAAACCTTAAGGACATCTACCCAGGCACAAACCTGCGTATCGAGAAGGTCAGCCAGGACGTTGTGCTCAATGGCCAGGACCGTATCCTCTCGTTCACGCCAATCAGCGGCTTGCCAGGTGCCGATTGGTATATCGGTCTGTCGATCGACAAAGATAAAGCCTACGCACCGCTGGGAAAATTCCGTACTTCGGCCTTAATCGCCATGTTGATCGCGGTCGTCGCTATTGCCGTGCTCTTGAGCCTGTTGATTCAAGTACTGCTGCGCCCGCTGACCACCATGGGCATTGCCATGCAGGACATTGCCCAGGGCGAGGGTGATTTGACTCGGCGCCTGGACGTGACCAGCAAAGACGAATTTGGCGAAGTTGGCAGTGCCTTCAACCAGTTCGTCGAGCGTATCCACGCGTCCATCTCCGAGGTGTCTTCGGCGACGCGTCAGGTGCACGACCTGTCCCAACGCGTGATGGCGTCGTCCAATGCCTCGATCATCGGCTCGGACGAACAAAGTGCGCGCACCAACAGCGTGGCGGCGGCAATCAACGAATTGGGCGCCGCCACCCAGGAAATCGCGCGTAACGCGGCCGATGCTTCGCAGCACGCCAGTGGTGCCAGCGAACAGGCAGACGACGGGCGCAAGGTCGTCGAGCAAACCATCCTGGCGATGTCGGAGCTGTCGCAAAAAATCAGCCTGTCCTGCACCCAGATCGAAACGCTGAACGCCAGCACCGACAACATCGGCCACATCCTTGATGTGATCAAAGGCATCTCCCAGCAAACCAACTTGCTGGCACTTAACGCCGCAATTGAAGCGGCTCGTGCCGGGGAAGCCGGGCGTGGTTTTGCCGTGGTTGCCGATGAAGTGCGTAACCTGGCGCACCGTACCCAGGAGTCTGCCGAAGAGATTCATAAGATGATCACTTCGCTGCAAGTGGGTTCGCGTGAGGCGGTGACCACCATGAACGCCAGCCAGACCTCCAGCGAAGAAAGCGTTGAAGTGGCTAACCAGGCCGGTGAGCGCCTGGTCAGCGTGACGCAACGCATCGTCGAGATCGACGGCATGAACCAATCGGTCGCTGCCGCCACCGAGGAGCAGACCGCCGTGGTCGAAACCCTCAACGTCGACATCAACCAGATCAACCTGCTGAACCAGCAGGGCGTGGCCAACCTCAACGAAACGCTCAAGGACTGCGACGCACTGTCCCAGCAGGCCAGCCGATTGAAGCAGTTGGTCGACAGCTTCAAAATCTGACCCTGTTTGTGCAGGAGCGAGGCCTCTCGCTCCTGCTGATCAGCTGAGCATCTGGCGCACATTCTCCAGTGCGCTGTCGGCGAAATCCTGCACAAACTGTTCAAACGCTGCCGGCGGCATTTCCAGCGGTTCGCCAATGAGCGTCCAGGTCGCCCTGGAGCGGTCCTCGCCAAGCCCTTCAACACGCATTGCGGCCCACAACTGCGCGACGCCCAACGTGTTGTAGAGCGTGGTCCACGTCATATACATGGCCTCGTCGTCGTGGCTGTTGAGTTGCTCGACAACGCAATGACCATCGTGGAAAAACTTCGTGCGTAACGCACCTACACCCGTTCCCGTCATTTGAATGCGCGACAGCGCGGGAATAAAGGCATCAAAGCCTGCAAAGTTGCCAACCACACGCCACAGGCGAGCGGCCTCGCACGGGACTTCCACAGACGCCACCAACGGTGCGCCGCCAGGGTTGCGGATCAATGTATCGGGTTGCAGCGGTTTCATAAGCATGTCCTGACGGGGTTAGATAAAGCCAATGGCCTTGAGGTGGTCGCAGCCCTTGCGCAGCAGCGCCGGGTCCTTTTTTGGGTAGTGCTCGCCCATTGCGTCCACACCCTGGCGTGCGTTGTCGTGACAAATCATCGACACATCGCTGATGTCTTCTGCCAGGTCATTCAGGTAAAAACCCAGCACGCCAAACAGCGCGTTTTCGCGACCCACCGTTCGTAGCGCGCTTTGCCAGCGCGCAATGCTCACCCGTTCGAAGCGGTGGCCCGCTTGGCTGAACGCATCAAGGTAATGTTCCCAACTCAACGGTTGTGGGTTGTGCAGGTTGAAGACGTTTCGCCCGGCAGCCCACTGGCCGCAGTGGAACGCAACGAAGCGCGCAAAGAAGTCCACCGGCATCAGGTCGAAGTTCACCTCCAGGCGCGGCGCCAGGCCCAACTGCAACGACCCTTTGAGCATCATCATCAGACGGTTGTTGTGCGGCTGGCAGACGCCGTTACGGCTGTTGAACGCGATGTTTCCCGGGCGATAGATGTTCACCCAGGCACCTTGCTCGGCAGCACGCCCCAGCAGTCGTTCGGCGACCCATTTGGAAAGGTTGTAGCCATTCTTGAGATACAGCGGCAACGACTCCACCGCGTGCGTTTCGAGGATGTACCCCTGGGCGTCAATATGACTGCAGGCCGAGAGTGTCGAGACGAAGTTAAAGACTTTCTTGCAATGGGTTTCACATAGGCGCAGGCACTCCAGTACCGGTTCGACGTTGTCCCTGGCAAGTGAGGCGTAGTCCATCACATGGTTGACCCACGCAGCGTTGTGCACCAACACGCCATGTGTGCGGGCGAGGTGCTCATACACATCGCAGGCCAGGCCCAGCCGTGGCTGGCTGATATCGGCGGCGTAGACTTGCACGCGGCTCAGGTCCATATGCTCCAGGCGATACTCGCGTAATGCCTCGGCAAACCGTGCCGCAGCGCAATGCCCCGGCTGCTCCCGTACCAGGCAGGCCACTTCCTGCGCGCCGCCTGCCAACAACGCTTCAACCAGATGCACGCCGACAAAACTGTTGGCGCCGGTGACGATGACTTTGCGTGGGTCGCCTGCGCGGTCCGCGTGCAGTGTTTCTACTGTGAGCGGTTGTGACGCATCCAGCTTCACCTGGCCCGACAGTGCATTGGGAAGAGCACCGTCTTCCAACAGCACGGCGAGCGTACGAATCGTCGGGGCTTCAAAGAATCGGCTCAAGGAGAGGCTGCGACCAAACGCTTCGCGCACACGTAGCAACAGGGTCGACAGCAGGATGGAGTGGCCGCCGAGGTTGAAAAAACTCTCGTCAATGCAAACGTCATCGCCAGGCACATCCAGCAACTCGCTCCACAGCGCCACCAGGCGTGTTTGCAGAGGCGTTTGCGCGCGACTGCCGGCAGTGTGTGCAACCGTGCGCATCGGTGTCGCCAGCAATGCCTGGCGGTCGACCTTGCCGTGACGGGTGTGCGGCATAGTGGGTAACTCAGTCCACACCTCGGGGTGCATATAGGTCGGTAACCACTGCTGCGCATGTTGTTTCAAGCCTGCCAGCGTGGCGCCCGGTTCGGGCTGGGCAACGAAGCTGAAAATCCTGCGATCAGCATCGATCACCACGGCCACTTGGCGAAACAACCGGCTACTGCGCAGGCACTGTTCGATTTCCAGTGGGGCCACCCGAAAACCACGGATCTTCACCTGGTCATCGCGTCGGCCGCCCAACTCGATACCGTCTGGCGTCCATTTCGCCAGGTCACCGCTGCGGTAAGCCTGCAGCACCTGGCCAGTGGGCAGTCTCAGTTCAACGAACGGGTCGTCCACCTGCTGCGGCGCGTTCACATACCCAAGGCTGACGCCGGGGCCGACGATGTACAGTTCGCCCGTCACCTGTTCATCCACCGGTTGCAAGTGGTCGTCGAGGATCAGCACCTGGCTGTTGGCAATAGGGCGCCCGAGGTTGCGATTGCTGTCTCCCGGTTGAAACGTCCGGTGGGTCACCAGCACCGTGGCTTCAGTAGGGCCGTACAGATTGTGAAAGTGGCACTGGCTCGCCAATCGTTCGATCACGCACGGCTCGCAGGTATCGCCACCCGTCAGCAGATGGGTCAAGCCCAGTGGCTGATCCAGCGGCAGGATGCTCAGCAGCGCTGGCGGCAGAAAAGCGTGGCTGATGCGCCGCTGACGAATCAGGTCGACCAACTGCTGGGGGTCGTGCCGTTGTTCCTGGCTTGGCACGATCAACTCGGCACCGGCTACCAAGGCCGGGAAGATATCGATCAGCGATGAGTCGAAACTCAGTGGCGAAAATTGCAGCACACGGCTGTGTTCATCCAGTGCCATACGGTCACCAAGCCAGGCGGTGAAATGTGCAAGGTTGCCGTGGCTGAGCAGCACGCCTTTGGGCTGGCCGGTGGTACCCGAAGTGAAAAGCGCGATGCAGGGCGCCTCGGCGTCGGGGCGATGGTGCGTAAGGGGCTGCGGGGTATCGGCGTGCGCCGGGTCGAGATTGCTGACATCCAGGCTGACGAACTGGTCGCGCAGCGGGTGCCGCCCATCATCCAGCAATACGCTGGCCTTGGCGCTTTCCAGCATCGCCTGCTGGCGCTGTGTCGGATGATCCGGTGCCAATGGCAGGTACACCGCGCCGCAACTCAGCACCGCGAGAATGCTGGCGTACAACTCGATGGACTTGTCCATGCAAACGCCGATCACCACTTGCGCTTCAATGGCCTCCAGCAGTGGGCGCAGATGCTGCTGGATCGACAGCGCCCGAGCCTGTAATTGCCGGTACGTCACCACACTGCCCGAGATATTCAGCGCCGGGCGTTCGGCGAAGCTGTGCAGGCTGGCGTGTAACCGTTGGATGACGGGCACCTGGGCTGCCAGCAATAGCGCCGGCTGCGCAGTGCGATTGAAACGATGCATGAATGCCAATGCGTCGAGCCCCTGCAGACCTTGCTCTGGCCAGCTGTTCGCGAGGGCGGTGACGGTGAAAAGGCCCGCATCCCTGGAGAACCCGCTGACCAGCGAGGCAGCCCATTCCACCAGTGCGTCTGTTGCACGTCGGCGCAATGGCTGGCCGTTGCCGCTGGGCTCCTCGTCCACGTCCTGTGTCGCCAGAACGCGCCTGTCCTGGTCATAGCAGCGTAGCTGCAGCCTGGGCAGCCCGTATTCGGACACCGGGCCGATCCCCACACGCAGGCTTAACCATTGGGTATCGCCGTTCGGTGTGAGCGGCGGTTGGCTACCGTCTTCAATCACGACGTCAGGTGAGTCTGTTGTGCTGACGTGTCCGTACTGCTCCAGCGTTTGCCTGAGCGCTTGCAGTGCAGTGCTGGTGCCATTCCATCCAATCTTCAAGCGCCTCATGCTGGCCTCCCCGATTCGGGCAGGTAGTGGCTCAGGGCCTGGGCAACGCTCGGCGTTTGCAGCAGGCTGCTGTGGTGCAGGAACCCCAGGATGTTGCCAAGCAACGGGTGATGACGGGTGATAGGAAAGTCCAGCGCGGCCACTTCATCACGCAGTGCGTGGCGGACGTCGACACTGACGTCCAAGTGTTCGATCAGCCGTAGATCGAAGCCTTTCTGCAGTTCGTTGGTCAGGTAATGCGTCAAAAAGGTCGGCAGGGTCTCAGCGATGCTGTCGCGGTCCGCCGGGCTTGCCGCTTGCCAATAGAGGCGCACCAGTTGGGTCCAGAACTGTGCATGGCGCCCTTCATCAAACAAGTGATCAGCCATCAAGCCACGAACAGAAGGCTTGATGCTGTCGTCCTTGGAAAACGCGGCGACGTCATGGGTGACCGTGTTCTCGGCGATGGCCACACCAATCAACGCCACGGCATCGCGCAAGCGCGGCGGTGCCAGGGCCTGCGCTGCCGGCAGGGCATGGCTCAGTTCGATTTGCCCAGGCAGGTCGATGGGGTGTATGCCGGTCATGTCCACGGCCTGTTGCAGGAAATCCATCGCGACCAGCGCGTGGTAGTCCTCATCCACCACGACGGCCATCGCGTCCACGCGGCAGGCAAACGGGAAGGGCAGCGAGAAGCGATTCCTGGCAATGCTGCGGGCGGTCTTGCCGACGATTTCGGTTTCGAAGATCACCACGTCGTTGATGAACTTGTAGAAACTTTGCACCAGCACGAAGTCGCGCCACTGCGGGCAATGTTCGAGAAAAGCCGCACTCAGCGCCAGAGGCTGGCGGCACAAGGGATAGATCAATCTGTCGTCATGTTCCAGTAACCGCCGAGGCCGCGTGCGGACCGTTGCGCGGCGTTCCCAGTCCTCGGCAAAGGAGCGGTAGTTGGCGGCGCTCATGGCTGCACCTCGTTCAGCGAGACACGCACGGTGTCCCAGAAACCGAGGCGGCTTTGTACGGCGACCAGCGCCATTTCGTCGGCCTGGCGTTGGCGGGCAGGGTCTGTCCCGATCAGGCGTTGGAGTAATTGTTGCGCTGCCGGCTCATGATCTTGTGAATCCAATTCGATGTGACGGCTGAGGTAGTGAGACAGGGTTGGCGCCTGGCGCTCAATGCATGCATTGCCGTGCAGAATGCGTTCGAACATCGGCGCAACCACACTCTCGCGACCATGCAGGAAGGCCGCCGCCACGCAGTGTGTGGGCGCATTCAGTGCGACCTGCAACGTGCTGTCGACAAAGCAGGCCACGCTAGGCGGCACATCAATCATCTGCAGGGCTGCACTTGCCGGCACGCTCTGGCGCTGCAGGTCGATGAAGCGCTGGACGGCGGTCGTGTCGGCGCCCACCTCTGCCATCGCCTCCAGATACAGTTCGAAGTGGCTGCAATGGCCACCTTTCGGATGTTCGTCGGACTCTTCGCCGAGCACGATTTCATTGATGAGGCGTGCGGCTTGCGGGTCAGTGGGTGGCAGCCAGGGTAATTGCGTGCAGGTCAGGTCTTGTTGCAAGCGTTTGGTCAGGGTCATGAAATCCCAGACGGCAAATACGTGGTGCTCCATAAAAAGTTGTAACTTGTTAAGTGAAGTTATTTCTACAAATAATGGATGGCTGCACAACTGCAGTTTTTTTTGTTCAAGTAAGTGTTGGTGCATGGTTGACGCCTATAGTTGTTGCGACTGCGCTGTAAGCAGTAAGGGGTTTGTAACTTGATTATTGAAAATAATGGCGTTTAGCCGCGTCATGCGCACTGTGCTAACGGGGCGTAGGGTTATGTTGCCGTATGCAGTGCTTTTTGTGGCGAGAGATAATAATCGTATTAAACGTTTTGATGAGCTTGTGAATATGTTAGATGTTTTTTCGAGAAATATTTTGTTGTGAGCAAGTTGCCCAGTTAACTGTTAGAAGTTTCCTTGTAATGAGCAGTCCCCTATAACGACGCGTCGTGGAGCTCTTCCTATAGCAAAGGAGCCCCACATCGTAGAGAGATCGAAGAAGCGTGCGGTAAACCTTACTGGGCCTCTTTCTTTGCGGCCGCTTCAAGGCCGTTGAGGTAAGTGGTGATCACCTCCATGCCCCGCATCAGGTGATTGCGCAGTGTCAGGATGCTTTCGTCGACTTTCTTCTGCGCTACCAGGCTCAGTAACTCGCGGTGGTCTTCCTGGGACGTTTCGCCCAAACCCATCGCCTCAAGGTTGAAGCGTAGAAAACGCTCCTCCTCATTCAAGCCGTGTTCAACCAGCTTGAGCAGCCGCTGGTTAGGCGCCTTGCCATAGAGCACCATGTGGAACAGGCGGTTGAGGCGGCCGATTTCGGAATAGTCTTTCTCCTGCTCCAATGCATTGATATAGGCATCAGCCTCAGCGATGTCGGCATCGGTGAGCAACGGTGTCGACAAGCGCAACGCTTCGGATTCCAACAGCATGCGCAGGGCATAGGTCTCTGCCGAATTGTCCTCTATCAACGGTGCAACCACGGCGCCCTTGTGTGTCACCACATGCAGCAAGGATTGCGCTTCCAGCTGGCGCAACGCTTCGCGCACGGGCATGCGGCTGACACCGAACAGGCTGGCCAGCTCCTGCTGGCGCATTGCAGTGCCACAGGGCAATCGGCCATCGAGAATCGCATTGCGCAACGTTTCTTCAATAACGGCGCGCGCAAGATGAGCGGGAATAGGCCCGCTGATTTTGATGCTGCTTAAAGGGTTCGGCTTCTGCGTCACGGTTACGCTATCCTCCTTTCTTGAATTGGGTGTGTTTAATTGGATCCAATGCACACTAGAGACGGGCTGCGTGCTTGTCAAACAGCCAAAGTTTCCGATTGTAAGGGCTTACAGGCCTTACTTTGTGCATCCCACAAAAGACGGTTATAAACTCGGCCCATTTATGAATGATTGCACTGTGCCATTGTTTTTTACGGTTCGAAGCATCACCATCCTTTGAAATTCCGTCTCTCTTCATGGACTGAACGCCTTGGCGGTAAGTTTTATTCCCTCTCGAATTTTCAGCTGGCTGTTATCAGCGATTTTGTTGGCCGGCCTGATGCTCGGCGGGCTGCAGGCCGATTGGGATTTCTCTCAGATCAGCCGCAAGGCCACCGCCCTGTATGGGCCGCTAGGGGAAGGCCAGCGGCGTATCGATGACTGGCAGCGCTTGCTGGCAACCCAAAAGCAGGTCAGCGAGCAAGAGCAGCTCAAGGTCGTGAACCTGTTTTTCAACAAGCAGATGACCTACGTGGAAGACATCGATCTCTGGCACGTGGTCGACTATTGGGAGACGCCCATCGAAGCACTCTGGAAGGGTGCCGGCGACTGTGAAGACTACGCGATCGCCAAGTATTTCAGTTTGCGTCACCTGGGGGTCTCCAGCGACAAATTGCGCATTACCTACGTCAAGGCCTTGCGTCAGAATCGCGCGCACATGGTCCTGACTTATTATTCGACCCCGGACGCCATCCCGTTGGTGCTCGACAGCCTGATGGACGAAATCCTGCCGGCGACGCGGCGTACCGACCTGATCCCGGTGTACTCATTCAACGCCGAAGGCTTGTACTTGCCCGGTGCCAAGGGCAACAAGAAAGTCGGTGACACCAAACGCTTGTCGCGCTGGCAGGATGTGTTGAGAAAAATGCGTGCGGAAGGCTTCCCAGCCGAGCCTGCCAACTAGGAGTAACTGATCGGATGTCTCTGTTCAAACAACTATTGATCGCAATCTGTCTGTTCCTGGTGATCGCCTTCAGCGGCAGCTTCATGGTCAGCCTGGAAAGCTCGCGCACGCAATACGTCAACCAGCTGCGTTCGCATGCGCAGGACGCGGCGACGGCGCTGGCGTTGTCGCTGACACCGAACATCGACGACCCGGCCATGGTGGAATTGCTGGTCAGCTCGATCTTCGACAGCGGCTATTACGCCAGCATCCGCGTGGTAGACCTGGCGACTGACAAAACCATCGTTGAGCGCAGCGGCATCCCCGATAACAACGGTGTGCCCAACTGGTTCGTGAAGATGATCGGCCTGGAGCCGGCCGGTGGCGATGCGCTGGTCAACCGCGGTTGGGAGCAGGCGGCACGTGTGGAAGTGGTCAGCCACCCGATGTTTGCCCTGGCCAAGCTCTGGCAGAGCGCCCTGGGCAGCCTCGGTTGGCTGTTGCTGTGCGGTGCGGTCAGTGCCGTGCTTGGCGCGCTGCTGCTGCGTCGGCAATTGAAACCGTTGGACTACATGGTCAAGCAGTCCCACGCCATCGCCCGTCGTGAGTTTCTCAGTGTGCCCGACCTGCCACGCACGCCGGAACTGCGCCGCGTGGTGCAGGCCATGAACCAGATGGTGGAAAAGCTCAAGGCGCTGTTCCAGGAGCAGGCCGAGCGCAGTGAAAAACTGCGCACCGAGTCCTATCAGGACAACCTCACCGGCCTCGCCAACCGCCGTTACTTCGAGATGCAGCTCAACGCCCGCGTCAGTAACCCGGAAGACACCAACTCCGGCTACCTGCTGCTGTTGCGGGTCAAGGACCTGGCCGGTCTCAACCAGCGGCTGGGTGGCCAGCGTACCGACCAGTTACTCAAAGCAGTCGGCGAACAACTGCTGCGTCAATGCGAGCCCTACCCGGAAACCCATAATCTCGTCACCCGCATCCGCGGGGGTGAATTCGCGGTGCTGGCGCCGGGGCTGGTGCGCGAAGAAGCGCTGCAATTGGCGCAGAACCTTGAAAGCACCTTGCTCAGCCTGCAAGCCACCGGCGCCAGTGACGTCACGCCGGTCGCCTATATCGGCCTGGCGCCCTTCAGCCATGGCGATTCCCCTCAGGCGCTGCTGACCCTGGCTGACCAAGCGCTGGCCCAGGCCGAAGGGCAGGGCGACGCCAGTTGGGTATGCCTCGACCACAGTGCCGCCGCCAGCGTCGGCGACGATCATCATGCCTGGCACACCCTGCTGGACCAGGCCCTGACCCAGCAGCGCTTCCAGCTGTACTTCCAGCCGGTCGTCGCCAGCCAGGACCCGCAGTTGGTCTTGCACTACAAAGTGCTGTCGCGCTTGCAGGATGACGACGGCCACACAATCCCGGCCGGGCGTTTCCTGCCGTGGCTTGAGCGCTTTGGTTGGACGTCACGCCTGGACCGCCTGATGCTGGAGCAAGTGCTCAAGCAAATGACCAGCCACAGCCATAGCCTGGCGCTGAACCTCTCGGCTGCCACATTGCAGGACGCCCAGGCGTTGAACCGGATTTTCGACTTGCTGCGCCAGCACAGCAACCTGGGCCCGCGGCTGACCCTGGAAATCGGCGAAGAACAATTGCCTGAACAGGCCCTGCTGGAACAGTTGACCCAGCGTCTGCGCGAGCTGGGCTTCTCCCTGAGCCTGCAGCGTTTTGGGGGGCGCTTCAGCATGATCGGCAACCTGGCGCGCCTGGGTCTGGCGTACCTGAAGATTGACGGCAGTTACATCCGGGCCATCGATCAGGAAGCCGACAAGCGCCTGTTTATCGAGGCGATCCAGCGCGCGGCGCACAGCATCGATTTGCCGTTGATTGCCGAGCGCGTGGAAACCGAAGGGGAGCTGAAGGTAATTCGCGAGATGGGGCTATTTGGTGTGCAAGGGCAGCTATTCGGCGAGCCCGCGCCCTGGAAATAATCCAAATCCAATGTGGGAGCGGGCTTGCTCGCGAATACGGTAGATCAGTCAATATTTCTAGCGACTGACACACCGTATTCGCGAGCAAGCCCGCTCCCACATTTCGATCCGGTTCGACGTTAAGAAATCAGATCAACCCAGTCTCTTCATCATTGATCAGGTGACTCAACCCGCCCAACGCTTCCCGCGCATGGGTACGGTCCATCAGCTTGGCTTGGGCGGCCGGCGGCAGGTCCGTCACGCTGATCACTCCCTTGCGGGTCAGCACCTGGATCAAGTCATCCAGCACCCGGATCATTTCCAGGTCACTTTGCTTGAGCTGCGCCAGGCTGGTTTCCACCACTTCGTTGGCATACCAGGCCTGGATCTCGTGGTGATCGGCCGGCAGGGTTTCGGTTGATTCGGCAAAGGCGGCGGCCTCCACGCGACTCAATACACCCTGTGCATCACGTTGCACGTAAAACATAAGAAACCCTCGAAAATGAACCACACGCCTTCACCAGCATAGGTCAATGGTGTGTTTATGGCCGCGAGTATGCGATGCAACCGCCCGCCAGGGCCAGTCGCGCATCAGCCAAAAAAAAATCGGCCGCCCGAGTGGGCGGCCGATCCAGCGCGTCTTAGGCGGTGTGATCGATCTTGATGGTCGGGTCGGCACCGCTGATCAGCGAGTTGATGCTGGTGTGGGACCAATCGTTGCCTTCCAGCTTGATCGTCACATCGGCATTGGCCAGGCCGCCAGCGGTGTTGAGCTTGCCTTCACTGCTGATTTGCAGGGTCGACACGCCGTCTACCGTGGTGATCTTGAGGTAGTTGTCGATGGTGCTGTCCGTCTCACCCTTCAACAGATCCTTAAGATCAATCCGGTCACCTTCCGAGGCCTTGAAGTCCTTGATCACATCGTTGCCCAGGTCACCGGCCTTCCACACGAAAGTGTCGGCACCCGAACCACCGATCAGGATGTCGTTGCCCGGCCCGCCGATCAACGTGTCGTTACCGGTGCCGCCCAGCAGGATGTCATTGCCTTTGCCGCCGTCCAGGTAGTCGTTGCCGCCCTGGCCGAACAGGATGTCATCACCCGCGCCGCCCAACAGCGTGTCGTTGCCGTCTTTGGCGCCGGACACATCGAAGTCGGCATAGTGCTCGGTGACGTACTGGTGCACGTTGGAGGTGGTCACCGCCGAGACGGCCACACCGGTTTTCTGTGCCACAAAGGCCTGCAGTGCGTTGTAACCCTCACCGGTGATGCCGCTGAAGCTCACCAGGTCGCCGAAGATGATGTCGTTGCCGTCGCCACCGCTGATAGTGTCGGAACCTGGCAGCGTCGCTTCGGTGTGGCCGAGGATGGCGTTGGCCAGGTCATTCGGGTCGATGTTGCTTTGCGGCTTGCCATCGCTGTCGTACGGCTTGAGGTCATTGAGGCTGACGTCACCGTTGATACCGATGGCTTCCACTTGCGACAACCCGCCCAGCAGCGCAAAGGCGCTTTTCGCGTTGCTCAGCGTCGCCGAGTCGGTGCTGTAGCCCGTACCGTTCAG
Organism: Pseudomonas sp. D2002; assembly: GCF_013385735.1. Classification (NCBI taxonomy): domain Bacteria; kingdom Pseudomonadati; phylum Pseudomonadota; class Gammaproteobacteria; order Pseudomonadales; family Pseudomonadaceae; genus Pseudomonas; species Pseudomonas sp. D2002. The sequence continues at coordinate 17,743 of NZ_JACAPL010000030.1, forward strand.
GTTGGACAGCTCGTAGGTGCCGTCACCTTGGGCGTGAAGGGTGCCCAGGTTGTTGACGACCCAGCGCGAGCCATTCCAGGTTTGCAATTGAGCCGCACCCGAGGAGTCGATGCTGAAGTAGTGGGTGTTATCCAGGTACTTGCTGAACGTATTGCCCAGCGTGTAGTTGGACGTGGTCACCAAATCGTCGAGCTTGACGTTGTAAATCGTCGGGTTGGTCTGCTCGCCGCTCTGGTAGTAGGTCGGCTGGCCGTCGGTGATGAAGTAGGTCAAGTTGGTGGCACCGGTGTTGCCGGTGGCCAGGCCGCTCTGGAAGAAGTTTGCCGTGGTCTTGAACACGTCTTCATAGTTGGTGCCGCCGCCCGACACCATCGAGTCCAGCACGGCCTTGAGCAAGGTCAGGGCGTTTGGATCGTTGAGGTTGATCGCCACCGACTTGTTCACCTGGGTATCGAAGTCCGCCAGGAAGATGTTCACGGTGCCCGATGTGTTCGCGCCCAGGCTGTCTTTGAGCGAGTTGAACACCGAGGTCAGCGAAGCCTTGGCCGCGTTGATCGACGCGGTGCTCATGCTGCCGGAACTGTCCACCATGAACGCGATGTTGTAGTTCTTGCCCTGCACCACGTTCAGGCCGCCGATATCGGCTACGACGATGTCGTTGCCATCGGTGCCGGTGATGGCGTCGCTGCCGGAGCTGCCCGTGATTGCGCTGTAGGTGGCCGGGTACACCGTGACCGGCAACTGCGCTGTGGTGATGGCCGAACCGCCGAGGCTTTCGGTAGAGGTCGAGGTCACCGTCAGGTTGAACTGGCCGCTGTAGTAGGTCGGCGGCTTGATGGTCAGGGTGCTCAAATCCCAACCGGTGACGTTGACTTCGCCCACGGCTTTAGTCGCGGTAAAGGTGTGCCCGGACGCGTCGGTGAGCACCGAGCCTGCCGGCACGCCACTGATCTTCACGCTCAGGGTTTCCGAACCGTCGGTGTCGGTCAGCGCGGTGGTCACCTTGGACAGCTTCACGGTGCCGTTTTCCTGGCCTTCGTTGAGCTTGTAGCCCACGTAGTAACCATCACCGTTGCTGCCATGCAGGTCGGACACGGTCACGCCGGCGTTGGTCAGGTCGGTGATGCCGGTGTACAGCGGCACGCCGCTGGTGCTCAGGTCGGTGGCCGGGGCGCCGTTGACCGACAGGTTGACATCATAACTGCCAGGGCCGGACTGGTTGGCGTGGTAGATCTCGATGCTGTAATAGCCGCTCACCGTCGGGGTGATCGAGCCGCTGAATTTGCCGCTGTTGGTGCCCCACTGCGCGCTGGCCACGTCTTTACCGCCGACGTTGATCACCAGGCTGTCATCGCCGGTGCCACTGAAGGTGTAGGACTTGCCGGCTTCCATGTAGATCAGGCCGGAGATCTTCGAACCACTGCCTGCCGCGACGTTGGCGGTGGACTCGACATTGGTCACGATGCCGCTGCTGTTCGGCGTGCCGGCGTTATCAATGGCATTTTTCAGGTCAGCCGGGGCAGCGCCGTTGCCGTTGGTGCCGATGCCGGCAACCGTGTTCCAGCTTTGCTTGAGCAAGCCGATCGAGTTGACGCTGTTGTCGGCCACATTCAGGGTCGGTGCGTCGGCTATCGGCGTGATATCGACTTTCACTGTGGCGCTGGTGCCCAGGTCCTTGCCATCTGTTGGCTGGAACTTGAACTGCGCGTAATCCGCCTGCTGGTTGCCGATGCCGGTGCCGCCATAACCATTGGTGCCGGATTCGTTGGCGTTAGGCATGAAGCGCAACTGGCCGCCGTCGATCTGGGCTTTGGTAAAGGTTTGGCCAGCGGTCACGTTGGTCCAGGTGGTGCCATCTGCTGCGAGGTATTGCAGCTTGCCGGCCACCGGCAGGTCAGTGATTTTCACGCCCAGGCTGCTTTGCGGCGAGTCCACGTCGGTCACGCCGAAGTTAGCCCAGGTCAGGGCCAGCGGCGTGTCTTCGGTGCCGGTCACGGCGCTGCCGGTTGCCACTGGCGCATCGTTGACCGCCACCACATTGACCGTGGTGGTAGCGACGTTGGAGTAATTGCCGCCGTCGGTCACGGTCACGGTAATGGTCCGCGGCGTGGTGCTTGGGTCGTGGCTGTTGTTGGTAAACGTGATGTTCTGGATGCGTTGCATGTAATCAGCCAGCGTCGCGCTGCCCGACAACGTCAGGGTGATGGTGCCCGTCTGGTTGTTGGTGTTGACGATGATGCCATTCACGCTGTTGCCCAGGTTCAGGGCATCACCGGCCTGCGCGTTGGTCAGGGTGATCGTCGCGCCGGTCAGCATCGTGCTGTCCGGGTCAGTGATCTTGATATCCGTGTCGGCAATCGACACGCCCGGGCCGCTGGTGCCTTCGGTGAACGTCACCTTGTAGTCGGCACCGGTGGCGCCACTGGAATTGTTGGCATCCAGGTCGATGACCGGCGGCGCATCGTTGTCGATGATGTTGGTGGTGACGCTGCCTTTACCGATCGCCAGGTTCTCGAAGTTGCCACCGGTGGTCTTGTCGATCGTGATGACAATGCTTTCCGTCGACTCGGTGATCTTGTCGTCAATCGTGCGGATATCAAACGCCGCGCTGCTGGCGCCAGCCGGGATCTTCACGGTGTACACACCGGTGAAATCCGAACCGTCGGTGGCGGTGCCACTGTACTTGAGCGTCACGGTCACATCGGTTTGCGCCGGGTTGCTCAACGTCAGGGTGTAATGCGCCGTGCCGCCTTCAGTCACCGACGCATCGCCGGTGATATTGACGGTGGTGGTGTCGATCGAGTCGGTGATCGTGGTGACTGCTGCTTTTGGATCGGTGACCAGGTTTTCGAAGTTGCCACCCGCAGTCTTGGCGATGGTGGTGCTGACGGCGGAACTGTTGTTGTAGACGTCGTTGGCCGGGGTGTGGAAAACCGTCGAGCCTGCGGAGTCGCCGGCTTTGATGGTGATGGTTTGGCCGTTGCTCAGCGTTACGGTTACGTCGGTTTGCGCCTTGTTGGTCAAGGTTGCGGTGTAGGTGATGTCGCCGCCTTCAACGACCGATGCTTTGTCGGCAGTCAGGGAAACCGTGGTGTTATCGATCGAGTCGGTGATCGTGGTGACCGCTGCTTTCGGATCGGTGACCAGGTTTTCGAAGTTACCACCTGCAGTTTTGGCGATGGTGGTGCTGACGGTAGAGCCGTTGTTGTAGACGTCGTTCGCTGGGGTGTGGAAAACCGTCGAGCCTGCGGAGTCGCCGGCTTTGATGGTGATGGTTTGGCCATTCGAAAGCGTAACGGTGACGTCAGTTTGAGCTTTGTTCGTCAGCGTCGCGGTGTAAGTGATGTCACCACCTTCAACCACAGATGCTTTATCAGCAGTCAGGGAAACCGTGGTGTTATCGATCGAGTCGGTGATCGTTGTGACCGCTGCTTTCGGATCGGTGACCAGGTTTTCGAAGTTACCACCTGCAGTTTTGGCGATGGTGGTGCTGACGGTAGAGCCGTTGTTGTAGACGTCGTTCGCTGGGGTGTGGAAAACCGTCGAGCCTGCGGAGTCGCCGGCTTTGATGGTGGTGGTTTGGCCGTTGCTCAGCGTTACGGTGACGTCGGTTTGCGCCTTGTTAGTCAAGG
>NZ_JACAPL010000031.1:0-16395 GCF_013385735.1 Pseudomonas sp. D2002
GCCGTAAGGGCGGAACCAATAGCCGCCGTTACCCAAATAACGGATATGTACTCAATCAACGATGCTGAAACCGAGGCAACGAAGCAATCCGCAATTTAGGCTCCTGCAACCGCGCCAAATCCGTCGCAATCTGCGCCCGCCAAAAATGCGCCCCCGCCAATTGCGCATCCACCCAAGCCTGACGCAGCAGCACCTTGGCCTTGTCCACCGACCCATAATGCCCCTGGCGCAATATCATCTGCGCCTTGATCCGCAACATCTGCGGCACAAACCAACGCTCATGGCGGCCAATCGCCAAATGCAGCGTGTCCTCCAACACTTCCAGCGCAAGTTTCTCCAGACCCAGGCGCGCCAAACCCAAAGCATATTCACACCGCAACAAACTGTAGAGCTGGCTGTCACCCTGGCCCTGCAAATGGTGCAGGGCCTCACCAAGCTGCGGCACGCCTTCTTCCGGCGAACCCTGGCGAATCAGCAGGATGCTCTCAAAACACAGACGAAACTGCCGCCAGATATGCAAATCCTGACGCGTGGTGCTGTCTTGCAGCAGGCCCAGGTAATAACGCATTTTCGGCAAGTTAGAGGCCAACAGCGCCAAAGGAATCGCCCCCAGGCACAAGGTGTACCAGAGCGTCGCCGGGTGATCGAGTGAGATGGCTTCGTCGACGCAGGTGCTGATCAAGCGCAGCGCCGCGTCGACATCACCCTCCAGCAATAACACCTTGGCCTTCAGGCAACGGGCGGCGATGCGTTGGTCGAAATGCACGTCGATGATGTGCGAACGCGGTGCCGACGGCGCGCCGAGGGCCTCGTCGATATTCTGCCGCGCGCCCGCCAGGTCGCCCATATGAAACAGCGCCACCGCGCGCATGCGTTTACCCAGCAGTTGCTGGTTGCCGCTGCTGTTCAGGGCGATATAACGCTCGGCCAGTTCCAGCGCTTCAGTGTATTGGTTGCAGCCGCAACGGTCCGTCCACAGGCCCCACAAGGCGCGCATTTTGTGTTCGGCATCGCCCAGGTCGCGGGCGTCTTCGCGCACTTGGCGCCAGGCTTCGCGCATCGGTCCGCCGGTGCCGTAGGTGAGCATCAACACACTGGCCAGCGCGGTTTGCAGGAGCATGCGTTGGCGCACCGGCAGCGGCGCGATGGCGTTGCTGGCCAGGCCTTTTTCGACCCAGGTACGGCACTCGCTGACCAGCGACAGGCGCAGCCACAGCGGCACGCCGCCCAGGGTCAGCTCGATGCCCAGAGGCAGCTCGCCGTTGGCCGAATACGCCCAGTCCAAGGCCGAGCGAATGGTGCTGATTTCGGGCCCGTACAGCGCGATCCAGGTTTCCGGCGACAGGCCATCCAGGTTTTCGCCAGCCTCCTGCAACACGCCAAGGGCGTAACGGGCATGGCGTTGGGCGGTGGCGTTGGTTTCGCCATGCTCAGTGAGTTTTTCCTGGGCATAGGCGCGGGTGGTTTCCAGCAGGCGGTAGCGCTTGAGCAACTGCGACTCACCGGCGATCAGCAGTGACTTGTCCATCAGGCTTTCGAGCAAAGGCAGCGCGTTGCGTGGGTCGAGGCTGCTGCGGGTGGTCATCGCCTTGACTGCATCAAGGGTGAACGATCCGGTGAATACCGCCAGTTGGCGCAACATCGCCTGTTCGTCACCGCTGAGCATCGAATAGGTCCAGTCCAGGGTCGCGCTCAACGAGCGGTGGCGGGCGAGGGCGGTGCGCCGGCCGGTCATTTGCAGGCGAAAGCTGCCGTCGAGCAGGCCGACCAGGTCCTGGATGCCAAAGGTGCGGACCCGCGCGGCGGCGATTTCGATGGCCAGCGCGTTGCTGTCGAGTTTGCGGCAGATTGCGCAGGCTGCTGCCACATCGGCGTCGTTGAACACAAAGTCGGGGTCGAGGGCGCGCACGCGTTCGACAAACAGGCGTACGCCGGACCAGTTCAGGGCTTCGGCGGCGTTGAGGTGCGGCCCATCGTCGGGCACTTGCAGCGGCGCCAGGTCGTGCACGCGTTCGCCCTCGGCGCGCAGCGGTTCACGGCTGGTGGTCAGTACGTAGCAGTGAGGCGCACTGCGCAGCAGGGTTTCGACGGCGTCGGCGGTGGCCGGCAACACGTGTTCGCAGTTGTCCAGCACCAGCAGCAGGCGTCGCTCGGCGAGGGTGGCGGCGATGCTGTGCAGCGGATCGTCGCTGACGGTCTGGATGCCCAGGGCGCTGGCGAGCATGCCGGTCACCCATTGCCCGCTGGTGGCGGGTGCGAGGTCGACGAAGCAAGTGTCCAGTTGGAGTTCGTTTGCCAGCTTGTGCGCCACGCCCATGGCCACCGTGGTCTTGCCGATGCCGCCGGGGCCGGTGAGGGTCAAGAAACGTTGGCTCAGCACTTGTTCGGCCAGGCTTTCGATTACCGCATCGCGGCCGATCACCTCAAAGGACGGCGGCGCGGCGCAGGGTTCCTGGCTGCGCGGGGCGGGCACCGGCAAGCTGTCTTCGCCGGCCGCCTGCACGGTCACCGGCGCGACGAAGCGGTAGCCACGGCCCGGTACGGTAACGATGTAACTGAAGTTGCCGTCGTCGCCCAAGGCGCGGCGCAGGGCGACGATCTGCGCGCGCAGGTTGCATTCCTCCACGACCACCTTGGGCCAGGCGAAGGAGATCAGTTCGGCTTTCTCCAGCAATTCGCCGGCGCGGGTGGCCAGGGCGATCAACAGGTACAGGGCGCGGCTCCCCAGGGTGACGGGCTCGCCGTTACGCAGCAACACGTGCTGGCGTGCCAGTAACAGGAAGGGGCCAAAGCCCAACACGTTATCGCCGGTAGTCGGGGCTTGGTGGTCTGCGTCCATACAGGACACTGCGTGATTCTTGCTCGAGCTCATCAATTCGTCCTTTTTATAGTCAGGCTTGTTATTGGCGATCAGGCCATTCGCCCTTTTTGGGGTGCAGATGTGCAGCAGCAGTCTTGGAAAGTTGATGTCGATCAAAAAGTCGGAAAAGTCGCCCTCCTTTGGGGCGTTGTCGTTTTTATTGGCGTGTCACGGATCATGTTTCAGTGGATGAGACTGTCTCAAAGCTGAAACATTTTATTACTAGAAATAGTGATAAAGCAGAATGTATGCCAGTTGGCATGTAACAAAGATGACAACAACCTTATGAAATTTATGGTGATTTTTGCGGTCGTTGGCGGCGCCTGAGAGGCGCCGTTCGGAAAGGCGAATATTTCTAATTGTGTCGTTCGGGATGCCGAATAAATTGCCGGAAATTTGGCAGCGTTTTATTGACTGTGTATCGCACTGTATCCCCGCACCACCTTGATACACCGGCATGACGTTCTGCCGTGTTTGCGACACAGAGCGGATACACGCCTGGCTTTAACTCTGTTCACCAGCCGGCGCAGGCGGTCACTCACCGCCACTTGCGCCCTGGCCACACTCAGTCAAGCCAGGAGATACACCGATGAAGCGTCCCTACGCTGCCCTCGCGGCAACCCTCGCCCTGTCCCTCAGCGCCTTCGCGGCGGTGGCCCACGCCGATGAGCCCAAACCCCAGGAAAAATGCTTCGGCGTGTCCCTCGCCGGCGCCAATGATTGCGCTGCCGGCAAGGGCACTTCGTGCGCCGGCACCGCCACCGCCGACTACCAGGGCAATGCCTGGGTTCTGGTGGACAAAGGCACCTGCACCCAGATCAAAACCCCCAAAGGCTACGGCAGCCTGACGGAACAACCGTGATCCAGCGCCTGCTGCCCCAGGCCCTGCTGTTGCTGGTGGCGCGGGTCGCGATTGCGGCGGTGTTCTTCCTGTCGGGGCGCACCAAGGTCACGGGGTTTCTTGAGCTTAAACCGTCGACCTACGCGCTGTTCCGCTCGGAATACGCCTTGCCGCTGATCCCGCCGGACTGGGCCGCGCACCTGGCGACCTACGCCGAACACCTGTTCCCGCTGCTGCTGGTGCTGGGCCTGCTGACCCGCCCGGCCGCCGCCGCGCTGCTGGGCATGACCCTGGTGATCGAGGTGTTCGTGTACCCCGACGCCTGGCCGGTGCACCTGACCTGGGCGGGGCTGTTGCTGCCGCTGCTGGCCGCTGGCGGTGGGGCCTGGTCGTTGGACCGCCTGCTGTTCGGTAAACCTTTACAACCCTGATGGAGATTCCCGATGCGCATGCTTTCTTCCCTGGCCGTTGCGATGGCCATGACTGTTCCACTGTTGGCCCAGGCGGCCGACACCGCGCAGCCCGGCACCGGTAAAAGCGTGGTGATCGTGCCCGGTTCGTTTGTCGACGGTTCAGGCTGGCGTGTGGTGCACGACATCCTGATTCACAAGGGCTACAAGGTCACCGTGGTGCACCAGGGCCACGAAAACCTGGCCGCCGACGTGGCCGAGGCGCGCGAAGTGCTGGAGCAACAAGTCGGCCCGGTGGTGCTGGTGGGCCACAGTTCCGGTGGCGCGGTGATCTCGATTGCCGGCGACCGCGACAAGGTCAAGTCGATGGTCTACGTCTCGGCGCTGCAGCCGGAAGTGGGCGAGAACATGGCCCAACTGATCGGCTCGATGCCGGCGCCCAGCGATGACATCAAACAGAGCCGCGACGGCCACCTGTTCTTTGATCGCAGCAAGTACAACGCAGATTTTGCCGCCGACCTGACCACCAACCGCACCGATTTCATGGCCGCCTCCCAGGTGCCTGCCACCACCGCGCTGTTCGGCGGCACCGTGTGGGCTGCGGCCTGGCACAAGAAGCCGACCTACGCGGTGGTCTCCACCGAAGACCGTGCACTGAGCCCCGCGCTGCAACGCTGGATGTACCAGCGTGCCGGTTCCAAGGTCACTGAAATCAAGGGCAGCCACTCGGTGTACATCTCACAGCCTGAGGCTGTGGCGAAGGTCATCGAAGACGCTGCTTCCGTCATCAAATAACTCCCCCCGAAAAAAGGAAAACACCATGAACACTGCACTCAAATCCCGCCTGAGCCTCGCCGCTGCTGCTGCCCTGATCGCCATGGCCTCGGCTTCATTCGCCAGTGCCGCCAGCGCCGCCGACCAGCAGGAAAAACCCGGCCGTTGCTACGGCGTCAACAGCTGCAAGGGCGAAAGCCTGTGCGCCACCGCCAAGCATGACTGCAAGGGCCTCAACAGTTGCAAGGGCGAAGGCGTGATCGTCAAGACGCCGTCCGAATGCCTCAAGGCTGGCGGCACGCTGACTGAGCCGAAGTAACTCACCCACCCTTGTGAGGTGCGGGTTTGTTGTGGCGAGGGAGCTTGCTCGCCACAACAAGCTCGCTCCTGCAGTTGATGGAGACAGGCTATGCCAACACCCAACCCACATTTTTCCGGCTACGGCCTGGGCCTGCGCAAGGAACACTACTGCGACTTCCTGGAGACCTCGGTGCCGGTGGATTTTGTCGAAGTGATCTCCGAGAATTTTATGGTCGAAGGCGGCCAGCCTCGGCACATCCTGCGCCAGATTCGCCAGCGCCACCCGGTGGCGCTGCATGGCGTGTCGATGTCGATCGGCAGCGCTGAAGGGCTGGACCCGCACTATCTGCGCCGGCTCAAGTCGCTGGTGGATGAGATCGAGCCGCTGTTTGTGTCCGACCACTTGAGCTGGTCGCGCAGTGGCGGCTTCAATTCCCATGATTTATTGCCCGTGCCCTATACCGAGGAGGCGCTGGACCGGGTGTGCGCCAATATTCACCAGGCCCAGGAAGTGCTGGGTCGCACGCTGTTGGTTGAGAACCCTTCCAGCTATGTGGCCTTCGACGGTGCATCCATGCGCGAGTGGGAATTTATCGCCGCCATGGCCCGGCGCACCGGCTGCGAGCTGTTGCTGGACGTCAATAATGTGTTTGTCAGTGCCCGCAATCATGGCTTCGATGCGCTGGCGCTTCTTGATGGCATTCCCGCCGAGCGTGTGCGTCAGGTGCACTTGGCCGGCCATAGCCAGGGCCGTGATTTGCTCATCGACAGCCATGACAGTCCGGTGTGTGCCGGGGTGTGGGAACTGTATGCCAAGGCCATTACGGTTCTCGGGCCAGTGGCGGTGATGATTGAACGCGACGATGAGATTCCGCCGCTGGCCGAGTTGCTTCAGGAGCTGTCGATGGCCCGCGAATTGGGGGCGCAGCGATGAACCTGAGTGAGTGGCAGCAGGCCTTTCGCACCTGGCTGGTGAGTGCGTCGGACGACGCCGCGCAGGTGCTGGGCAATCACCGCGCGGGCCTGGCGGTGTACCAGAATAACTACCGCGCGCAGTTGGTCGGGTGCCTTGAGCAAGCGTTTCCGAACCTGCGTCGTTGGCTCGGCGACGAGGTGTTTCTGGCGGCCAGCATTAGCCATATCGACCAGCATCCGCCGCATGCCTGGACGCTGGATGCTTATCCTGAAGGTTTCTACGCGACGTTGAAGACGCTATTCCCACATAACCCCGACGTGCATGAGTTGGCCTGGATCGAGTCGGCCTTGAATGAAGCCTTTGTCGCCGCCGATGCGTCGCCTGTGCCGCTGCTCTCTTTGGCTGAGTTGGACTGGGATACCGCCATTTTGCGGCTGACGCCGTCGCTGCGCTGCCATGCCCTGACTACCAATGCCGAGAGCATCTGGTCGGCGCTGTGGCAGGAGACGCCCGCGCCCGAGGCGACGATGCTCGAAGAGGCGGGCGGCCTGCTGGTATGGCGACGCCAATTCACCTCGCGTTTGCGTCAGGTGCAGGCGCTGGAGTTGCACGCCTTGCAGCACTTGCAGGTCGACGGCAGTTTCGCCGGGCTGTGTGAGTTTCTGGTGGCGCGATTGGGGGAAGACGCGGGTGTGGCCCAGGCCGGTGAATACCTGGCGGGGTGGTTGGGCAGTGAGTTGATTGTGGGTGTTGGGGCGAGTGAGTAACGGGTCCCTTTGTGGCAAGCCCGCTCGCCACAACAAATCGACGGTTTAAATGAAAATTCTGACAGCCAGGCAATTGGCCACTGAAAAAATCCGCATCTGCCCTTACTCTAGAAGCCTTTGCTACCAGCGCTGGATTGTCCATGTCTTCTGTTGCCGATGGGTTGCCCTCCAATAAACGCCTGCCGGCGGTGATCGCCCTTTCTTTAGGGATCGGCATGGCAACCCTGGACACGGCCATCGTCAACACGGCGCTGCCGACCCTGGCTGAAGGCATCGGCACTGACTCCGCCTCGGTAATCTGGGTGGTCAACGCCTACCAGCTGGCGATTATCGCCACGGTGCTGCCATTTGCTTCGTTGAGTGATGTGTGGGGGCATCGCCGGGTGTACCTCGGTGGCTTGCTGCTGTTTATTCTCTCGTCGCTGTTTTGCGGGTTGGCCGGGTCGTTGCTGACGTTGACCGCCGCGCGGGTGGCGCAAGGGCTGGGTGCGGCGGCGGTGATGAGTGTTAACACGGCGCTGCTGCGACATATCTACCCGTCAAAAATGTTGGGGCGTGGGCTGGGCTATAACTCACTGGTGGTGGGGCTGGCCTTCACGCTGGGGCCGACTGCGGCGTCGGCGATTTTGTCGGTAGCCACCTGGCATTGGCTTTACCTGATCAACGTGCCGCTGGGGTTGCTGGCCCTGGGGTTGGGCGTGCGTTCATTGCCGACGCTGCCCATGACCGGCCACGCTTTCGACCGTCTCGCCGCTGCACTGTGTGCCGGCTTGTTCGCCTTGCTGGTGCTCGGCCTGGGCACGGCGGTGCACGGTGCCCAGGGCGCACTGACACTGGGCCTGATCGCCGTGGCGTTGGTGTGCGGCGCGTTGCTGCTGCGCCGCCAGGCCGGTCACCCGGCGCCGATGCTGGCCCTGGACTTGTTCAAGCGGCCGGTGTTTGCGCTGTCTTCCCTCACCGCGATCTGCGCGTTCAGTGCTCAGGGCCTGGCGTTTGTGTCGTTGCCGTTTCTGTTGCAGTCGGCGCTCGGGCATAGCCAGGTGGAAACCGGTTTTCTGATGACGCCGTGGCCGGCCGTAGTCGCTGTGATGGCTTTGGTGGCGGGGCGTCTGGCGGATCGCGTGTCGCTGGGCGTGCTGTGCGGTATCGGCCTGTTGATGCTCAGCGCCGGCATGGCCGTGCTGGCGACCTTGGGCAGCGGCGCGTCGGCCTTTGATATCGGCTGGCGCATGGCCTTGTGCGGCGCCGGCTTTGGCTTTTTCCAATCGCCCAACCTCAAGGCAATCATGACCAGCGCGCCGTTGGCCCGCAGCGGCGGGGCGAGTGGCATCGTCGCGATTTCGCGGTTGCTGGGGCAAACACTGGGGGCGTCATTGGTGGCGTTCTGTTTCCATCTGTCGCTGGGCAGTGGCCCGCAATACGCGCTGTGGTTGGGTTGCGTGTTCGCGTTAGTGGGCAGTGTGGCCAGCGGCTTGCGCTTGTTGCCCTATGAGAAAAAAGCCTGATCGGGCGTTGTAAAACCCGGCATGAGAAGGCTAACGTGGCGGCCTGAGTATTTCGGGATGTTTCAGATTTATGTCCAGCCTGGCCCAACGTACTGCTGATACAACTTCCCGACGCGCCGCGCTGACCCTCGCGTTATGCCTGCCCAGTGACGTGCTGCTCTACCTGCTGCTGCCGATGGAATCCCAGGCGTTTGGCATCACGCTGGCCCAGGCCGGGGTGCTGCTGGCGGCTAACCGGCTGGTGCGGATTTTTGGCTACCGGCATGTGCTGAATTTCTACGCACGCAACGGTGATCGGCTGACCTGCATGATCGCCGCCGGGGCCGCCACGGTGTGCGCCCTGGGCAACTCGATGCTCTCGGGTTTCGCCGCATTGCTCGGGCTGCGGTTGATCTGGGGCTTGTGCTTTGCCGCGCTGAACCTGTCGACCCAAGTGTTGGCGACCTCCGAACCCGCTGGCGCCGCGCGCAGGGCAGGGCGCTCAAGGGCGATGATCGCCCTCGGGCCAATGCTGGCGTTGCCACTGGGTGGCTGGTTGACCTTATGGGCCGGGCCGCGCCCGATCTTTATGATCCTCGCCGGCTGCTGCCTGGCGGGCGTGTGGGCGGCGCGCGGTTTGCCCACCGCCGGGCATGACCTGCACAGCACCGGGCGACGTTTCAAGTGGCCCGACAGCGTAGCGACCTGGTCGTTTATCGAAGGCGTGGCGCTGGACGGGCTGTTTATTTTTGGCCTGTCGATCCAGGCACAGAAGATTCTCGGCGGCGATGCGGTACTGATCGCCGGTGGCCTGATGGCCCTGCGATACGCCTCGGAAATGCTCCTGAGCCCATTGGGTGGCCGCGCGGCACAACGCTTTGGCGCCACCTCGATGCTATTGCTGTTTTCGTTCTTGAGTGCCCTGGCCTTGAGCGCGTTCGGCAGCTACTGGGTGATCGTCGGCGCAGCCGCGGTGCTGGTGCTGCGCGCGCTGCAACTGCCGCTGGTGACCACCTTGGTGGCCGAGCGCAACCCCGGCGCGATGCGCGTTTCCGCGCTGGCCTCCAACGCGGTGTGGCGTGACGTCGGCGCTGGCCTCGGGCCGTTGCTGGCGGGCTTGTTGCTGCCGGTGGCCTCGGCGCCGTGGGTGTTTGGCGTGGCGGGCGCGGCCATTGCGGTGAGCGCGGTGTTCTGCTGGCGAGCCAAGGTTGCCCGCTGACGAGGTCAGGCTTTTTTTACATGTTCAAGCCAGGCGGGGTCGAGGCGGGTTTGCTCGGTGTCGATCCCCAGCGCCTGCATCTTCTCTTTATGCGCCTCGATCTCGCCGACCAATTGCGCCTGGGCGCTGGAATTGGCGTCCAGCTCATGCATCTGCGTAAGGCCCAAATGGTAGAAGCGCAGCAGCTTGATCGCCGTCGGGTCGTTGGCCTGCACGCGTTCGGTGACGGTGTGCATCACGTTGGTCACGCTCATCAGGCTGCGCTTGAGCTGCCAGCCATACACCGCCGGCGCGAACCACGGCTGGGTCCAAAAGGGCCCGCGCACCAGGGCGACGGTAATCAAGACACCGGCAAACACGCCGCCGACATTGAAGCGAAAGTTGTCCCCGCCGGGTTCGCCGAACAGCATCACTGCCAGGCTCGACAGCAGCATTGCCAGGGCCACGAACAGCACGGCGATAATCAGGGTGCTGCGGCGCGTCTGTTGGCGGAAGGTCACGGGGTCGCAGGGTTTGAGCTCGAACATCCGGGTCAGGTCTCAAGAAGGGCGGGGTGGCATCTTCGCATGCTTTGCGCAATCAAGTTGAACGATGGCTTGCGGCGCTTTCTCTAAACCTGTGTAGGCCAGCCAATCCCCCGTGAGGTGAACCATCATGCCCGAATACAAGCAACCGCCGCCGGGTACGCCCGACCCTGACCGCACACCCGGAGAAGAGGAGCGCGACAACGATGCGTTACGCCCCAACGACCCGGCGGAGCGTCAGGATGATGAGGTGGAGCAGGTTGAGGAAGACCTGGAAACCCTGCACGACAAAGCCCGCCCGCTGTAACTGAGGAGAGCACTGTGAGTAATCCACCGAAAGGCCCGCGTTCAGGCGAACATGCCAGCGGCAAGGATGAACTGGGCTTCGACCCGGATTCCCCCGATGTAGCCGACCCGCAAGTCGACCCCATCGGCCCGGCTATCGCGCCGCTGGATCAGAAAGATAAAGATGAAGCCAAAAAAAAGCCGCCCTACGATCCGTTGGGCGACTTGAAGAAGTAACGCAAACCCCGCCACTGTGCGGGGTTTGTGCTTAGTTAGGGGCTGCTTATTTGGGCGCGATCCAGGTGACGTCGGTAATGCCGAACTTCTCCGCCCAAGGCCGGGTGGTTTTCTTCACCTGTTCGTGACCCACACGCCCAATGCGGCTGACGTGAGCGATGTCGGCATCGACCGCCGCCCAATGCCAGGCTTCGGCGTTGTTCATCACTTCGGCGCGCACCACAAAGGACTTCGGTTGACCGTGCAGCTGATAGTTGATGGTGTAGATTTTTGCGGTACTCATGTTGCCTCCCTGTCTTGTTATAGATGGATAGGCGAGCGTTGAAAAAGGTTCAGTCAAAATGACAAGTCGCCTGCTTGCGCTGCATAGTGAGGCCTTCGTCACGCGCCCAAGGATCGCGCCATGCCCCGTTTGACTCATCGCCAGCTCTACTTGCAACGCCTGGGCTACGACTCGCCGCCACCGCCCACCTTGCAAACCTTGCAGGAACTGCAACTGCGCCATGTGTGCACGTTTGCCTTTGAGAGCCTGTCGACGTTGCTGCGCACACCGGTGCCGATCGACCTGCCCAGCATCGAGCAAAAGGTGCTGCTCGATGGGCGTGGCGGGTATTGCTTCGAACTGAACCACCTGTTTCTGGCCTTGCTGCAGGATTTGGGTTTCGACGCGCGTGGCCTTACCGGCTGGGTGGTGATGGGCGGACCGCCGGACGCGCGCACCGGGCGTACCCATCGCCTGAGCCTGGTTACGCTGGAGGGCGTGCGCTACGTCACCGACGTCGGCTTTGGCGGCATGGTGCCGAGCAGCCCGTTGCAGCTGGACACCGATCCGACCCAGGCCACCGCCCATGAGCCCTATCGGCTGACGTTCAATGACGGCGCCTACACGCTGTGGGCACAAGTCGGTGAGGAATGGCGGGGCTTGTATGTGTTCGACCTGCAGACACAGGCGGATATCGACTATGAAATCGGCAACTGGTACGTGTCGACGCACCCGGCTTCGGTGTTTGTCGGTCAGTTGAAGGTGGCGCTGTTGGCCGTGGGTAAACGCCATACGTTGAATAACGCCAACTACGCCGTCCATTACCTGGACCGGCCCAGTGAAAAGCGCGCCATCGAGAGTGCCGATGAGCTACTGACGTTATTGCAGGGGACCTTCGGCATTCGCTTGCCGGCACATCCGCAATTACGCGAGATAGTTGATGGCTTAATAATGGCGAATTCCAGAGAAGGTTGAGATAGAGCCTGCGCTGAACCGTTTTTCCTCCAAATCGACGCAAATTAATTCGAACTTTCCGCAAAAGCAGAGGTTCGAAGCGGTTCCTGAATAATTTGCTCACCAGACAAGGAGATGTAAAACGATGTCCAAGCTATTCGGAAAATTCCTCAAAGGTTCCTCGCTGCTGGCGCTGGTCGCTGCGCCTGCCGTGGTGTTCGCCGCACCGTCCACCGGGCCGATTTCCGTACTCGGCCTGCAGGGCAGCTACAACGACTTCAAACTTGAAGGCGGTAGCGAAAGCGACAAGGACCACATGCCCGAAGCGGGCCTGTTCTATAACTTCGGCAACAAGCTCACGGCTGAATCCGGCTTTATCTACCAGGCCGGTATCGAAGCCAAGTACGGCGAAAAGAGCAGTAACAAACTCAAGGAAGGCCAGGCTGATCTGGACCTCGGCTGGCGCGCCGCGCTGGACGCGCGCAACTTTGTCGACGTGATTGTGGGCGGCGGCTACAGCTGGACCCGCTACGAGCCGGACACCAACGACTACGACGTCAAGCTCACCAACAAGTCGCCGTTCGCCAAGGCTGCCCTGGGTTACAACCACCAGTTCGATGACATGACCCTGCGCGTCGAAGCCGGTGCCCGTCGCACCATCGACGGCCGCGCCAAGCTCAAGGTGGACGACGTTGGCAGCGACACCGTGGACCTCAAGGACCGCACCAACCCGTACGCGGAAGTCAGCCTGCTGATGAACCAGAAAGGCGACCTGCCAGTGATGGCGGGCCTGTACTACACCCGTACCGAATACAAGCTCGACGAAGACTCTGAAGTGGCCGACAACACCAAGCTCAAGCGTGACGAGTACGGCTTCAAGGTCGGTATCGCGTTCTAAGCGCAACCCGGGATGCGGGGTGGCCAACGCCCCGCATTCGACTGTCCGATCAAGCCCCCTTTGTGTCCCCCAAAACCCTCAACGCCGCGCCATCGCTGCCTTAGTGTGGAAACCGCTTCCACATCATAAGAAAAGAGGGTGGCCATGCGCCGCATCGCATTATTGTTGGCTGTGCTGGGCCTGCTGACGGCCTGTGACAACCCACCAAAACCTCCCTCCGAACGCGCTGCTGCGATCACCGCCATGCCCGCTGACCCGGCACTGGCCCAGCTGGCCCGCGCGCCACGCCTGATTCCGTGGCGCAACTGGTCGGGGGCGCAGACGTGTTTGCCGCTGGCGCGCCTGGCACCCAAGGCCTGGATGAAGCGTGGGCTTCACCCCGTATTCGGGCTGCGTCAGCGAGCGAGGGGGTTTCGCTGGAAGCGTTTGATGACGGCGTGTTGGCGATGCCGCGACCGGGTTGTTGGGCACTGGCAAGCTATTCAAACGTGGCGGTTACGCCGCCACGCTGGTTTGATTTGCCAGACGCGGAGCGAATCGGCGAGGGCATGCCGCAACTGGGTGCTCAGATTGAGCCACCGTCACGGCATTCATTGTTTTGGACCGAAGGCTCGCCGCGTGTAGCACCGTCAGTCTGGGTGGGCGAGGGGTTACCCGACAGTGAGACCTTTGCCGATATGCTTGGCGGACCTGACGTGCCGTAATTCTGTGGCGAGCGTCTTGTTGTGGCGAGCGGGCTTGCCCCGCGTTGGGCTGCGCAGCAGCCCCAATAAAAACGCCGCATTCTTTCAGAAAGAACGCGGCGTGTGGTTTTAGGGCCGCTGCGCGCCCCAACGCGGGGCAAGCCCGCTCGCCACAACAAGCCCGCATGGCGAGCGGGCTCGCCACAGTTGGGTCCATCAACCTAATGCAGCGAGTTGCGCCACGGTTTCCGGAAACCGCGCCACCAGGCGAATCAAGGTGGTGGCCTGGGCGTTCGGCTTGGCGCGACCTTGCTCCCAATTTTCCAGGGTGCGCAGGTTGGTGCGCAGGTACATGGCGAACACCGATCGGGACAGGTTGAGCTGTTGGCGCACGGCCACCACCTCTTCGGCGGTCAGCGGGGCCAGGTTGTTGAGCTGGACCTTGTGGGTGCGCAGGGTGACTTTGCCTTGGCGCTCGTCGGCCAGGGCGTCGAAGCCTTCGACCAGTTCGGAAAAGATTTCACGTTTCATGTTGTGTTCTCGCTTTGATTTCCCTGTCCAGCAGGTGTTTCAGGGCTTTTTTGTGATGGGGGGCCAGGTCGTCCTGTTCGTGTTTGCCGTACAGGGTGAACAGCCAGAATTGCGTACCGCCCGACCACCAGTAATAAATGACCCGCAGGCCACCGCGTTTGCCTTTGTTGCGTCGCTCATCAACGAAGCGAACCTTGCGTAGCCCACCGGTCCCTTCGATGACATCGCCCGCTTCCGGGTTTCTCATCAGCTCCTGCTGAAAACCTTGGAAAAGAGCGTCACTCAGATAATCCTTGCGATGCCGTTCGAAGGCCGGCAGTTCGATAAATAGAGCATCCATGTTCTGTACGTAGCTTGCGTATAGTTTGCTGGCCCACGCGCACTGGGTCAAGTGACCTGGCTGTGGGAACTTTCCTAAAACGCAGACACCATACGGCGGCCCTCAGCGGGTAGATGCCGGACGCGGCGACAGAGGGAAGAGGAATTTTCCGTGATTGAAAGAGGATAAAAGCACTGCAAGCGCGCTGAGCCCTGTCGGTCGACAGGGCTCAGGCGGGGGGAAGGGCGAAGGGCTCTAGTAGGCGGCTATCAAACCGTCTTTGCGCGGGTCAGTTCCGCCCACATAGCCATGCTGGGTGCGCTGGATGATCTGCGCGCCACCAAACGCAAACACGCCGCTTTGGTCTTCAACCTTGATGGTGTGGCCTTTGTCGCGCAGTGCCTGCGCCACCTGTTGATCGAATGCGCGCTCCACGCACACCTCAAGGCCCGCCTCGACCCGCCAGCGGGGCGCATTGGCGGCGGCTTGCGGGTTCTGTTTGTAACGCAGGATGCGCATCATCATCTGCAGGTGCCCTTGTGCCTGCATCGGCCCGCCCATTAAGCCGAATGCCATCAATGGCGTACCGTCGGCATTCATGACGAAGCCTGGGATGATGGTATGAAACGGCCGCTTGCGCGGCGCGACGGTATTCACATGGTCAGGGTCAAGCGTGAACGCCGCCCCACGGTTTTGCAGGCTGATACCGGTGCCCGGCACCACCACGCCTGAGCCGAACCCCATGTAGTTGGACTGGATGAACGACACCATCATGCCGCTTTCGTCCGCCGTCGACAGGCACACCGTACCGCCTGCCTTGGGTGAACCGTGGCCGGGGTTGGCCGCCTGCTCATTGACCCGCGCGGCACGTTCGCGCAAATAGGCCGGGTCGAGTAAACGCTCGGGGTCGAGGCGCATATGGTTGCTGTCGGTGACGTGATGCTGCAGATCGGCCAGCGCCAGTTTCATCGCCTCCAGCACCGGGTGCAGGGTTTCGACGCTGTCGACCGGATGTTCGCCAACGCCGAGCGCTTCCAGCATGCTCAGCCCCGCCAGTGTGGCGATGCCTTGGCCGTTGGGCGGCAACTCGTGAACCACCGCGCCGGCGTAGGGCACCGACATCGTCTGCGTCCACTCGACGCTGTGATGGGCCAGGTCATCGAGGGTCATGACACTGCCGTTGGCCTGCGCATGGGCAATGATGGCCTGCGCCAGCTCGCCACGGTAGAAGGCTTCGCCCTGGGTGTCGGCGATGCTCTTCAGGGTTTTTGCGTGGTCTTTGAGCCACACTTTCTCACCCGCCACAGGGGCTTTGCCACCGGGTAAAAAACACTCCGCAAAGCCCGGTTGGTCCTTCAGTTTGTCGGCGCCCAGGCGCCACAATTCACTGATGATAGGCGTGACCTGATAACCGTCTTGCGCATAGGCAATCGCCGGTTCTGCCAGTGTGGCAAAGGGCAATTTACCGTAGCGTTCGGACAGCGCCACCCAGGCCGACACCGCTCCCGGCACGGTCACTGAGCCCCAGCCGCGCTGCGGCATTTCGGCTTGCCCGGCGAAATGCTCGGGCGTCCAGCCTTCAGGCGAGTGGCCGGAGGCGTTCAGGCCTTGCAGTTTTTTTCCGTCCCAGACGATGGCAAACGCGTCACTGCCAATGCCGCAGCCCGTGGGTTCGACCACGGTCAGCACCATGGCCGCGGCGATGGCGGCGTCGACCGCGTTGCCGCCTTTGCGCAGTATTTCCAGGCCAGCCTGAGCGGCCAGGGGCTGGGAGCAGGCGACCATGTTGCTGCCCATGACGGGCGAGCGCGCGGACGGATAGGGTTGGCTGTAATCCAGATCTTCAAACATGAGTGGCTCTCTTTCGGCAGTCGTCAATTTTTGGGGGCCAGGGCGTCACGCAGACCGTCTCCCAACGTGCGCCTCTTTTGCGTGCGCTTGGGGGTGGGTGTAAATCGGCTTAAATGTGGGAGCTGGCTTGCTCGCGAAAGCTCTGTGTCAGTCGCCGGAGGTCTTGGGTCTGAGTACATATCCATTGCTGCGGTAACGGCTGAATAGGGTTCCGCTCTTACAGCGGGTCACTTTTTGAGGGACCGGAATGCCGGCCCAGCAAAAAGTAACCAAAAAGTCC